>JAMOBE010000176.1:0-3657 GCA_039908285.1 Alphaproteobacteria bacterium | reverse complement strand
CCGGTGGTGCGGATCACCATGGCGGAGAGCGCCTGCGCGGCCGTCAGGGTGACGTCGCCCGAGGACAGCGACACCTCCAGGAGACCGGCGAGAGCCCCGTCCAGGGCGTCGAAAGCGGCATTTGCCGTCACCTCCTTCTGGTATTGTGAGGCGACGATATGGTCGATCAACAGGTTCGGCGTGCTCGTGGTCATAGCGTGGCTTCTCCCGGAAATCCTCGTCCGACGGTGGTGTTCAATTGATAGATCCTGACGGCAACGCTGGACTGGACGGCGCCGAAGTCGGCCGTCTGCTGGGCGGCGGTGTAGATGGCGGTGGGCGACGACACCGCGATGGTGCGGACCACCGTGGAGCCGTTCATGACGTCGACCTCGTAGCCCTCGGTGGCTTCTCCGAGCGCCACGTCCACGCCGTCCCGCCATTCGCCGCCCATCCGTGCTCGGCGGATCCAGGTGATCGTCAGAGAGCCGGAGCCGTCGCGGCCGCCGTGAATGTGGACGGGCGCATGAGGTTTCAGCGCCCGGGCGGAGTTGGTGAAGGAGCGCACGGCCACTTCGTCGAGGAACTGGCCGAAGGTCACCGCCTTGTATTGGATCGACTGGCCGATGGCGGCCGAGGACATAGCGAGGCGCTGGATGGCGATGGCGTCGAGCTTCATCATCCGCTCTCCGACGGCATGAGACCCGCACGCCCACTCGGTGCCGCGCCGTCCCCGCAGCAGGTTGGACAGGCGGTAGACGCCCTCGTCGATCTCCTCGGCGGTCGCGAACTGGAGGATCTCGTCACCGAGCACGACGGCATTGGCGCCGTTCAGGACCTCCAGTTCCGAACCGGCGCTGGCCAGGTCGCCGCGCAGCATGCGGACGTCCGTCACGCTGGAAGCGTGCATTCGCACGACGCCGGTGCGGTCCCAGGTGGCCCACCGTGGGCAGTCTGGCAGCACCGTAGTCGCCACCCCGGCCGTTGCTTCGCCGAAGAACGAGAGGACCTCGCTCCACGTCACCCCATCCGAGGAGGAATACATCGTGGCGCCGCGCCAGGCGTCGGTCTGGCCGTTGACCGCGCAATAGAATCCTGGGTCATCATCCCCATCGCCCAGCATCGGGCAGTCCAGCAGGTGCAGGGTGGTGGGCCCCTGGAACTCGATGATCCCGGCCTCGAACTCGGCGGTGACGCCGGTGCGGGTGGAGACGTAGACCTCCTCGTCCTCGGCGACGGCCTTGACCTGGAGCACGCCGTCGGCGCCAAGGGTGGTGTCGATGATGCGCAAGGTGTGGGCCGACGAGCCTTCGATCATCGTGATGACGTCGGTGGGTTCCAGGCGGGCGAACCGACGGGTGGTCCTGAACTCGAAGCGGCTGCGCTCGGTCCAGGCGGTGAACAGCACGGTTTCGGCGAGCCGCGCCGCCTGGGTATCGGTCAGGACCAGCGGTAGTTCCACCGTCACCGACTGGTCCGTCGTCGCCACCGCCAGCCGCCGGGCCTGCTGGTGTCCCTGCTGGTAGTCGGTGTCCGGGTTCATGTAGAGGACGTTGACGAGCGCCGGAAGCTCCACGTCCTGGACGCGGGTGACGACCAGGGGCGGCGGCGGGTCCGAGCCCGGTGCCGTGGCCGCCAGATCGCCCGTGGAGAGCGTCGCGCACGACGCCCGGCCGCGCTTGACGAACTTCAGCGCCCCGCCGCTCTCGACCGCGTCAAAGAAGAAGGCCTGCATCAGTTGCTCGATACAAGACCGGGCCGTCGAGCGGCGGCCGATGATGTAGCCCTGCACTGTGTCATTGGCCAGATCCGACACGTCCAGATCCCCTGCCGCCAGTCCCGCCATGCCGGCGATCTCGGCGACCACCAGATCGACGGTGGTGCCGCCGGCCCCGACCCGGTCCAGCAGCATCTTCACCGCACCGCTGCCGTTGAGGACACCGAGGGTCCACAGGGCGTTGCAGATCGGCTCAAGGCAGACGGCGGAGCGGTCACTGACGCCCCAATCCGGGGTTCTCTCGGTGCGGACGGTCGCCAGCGTCACGGTGTCGATGGCCCGCGCCGTGCCGGCGTGGCTGCACCAGAGGGTGCGGCCGACCACGCCCTTCTTGAAGGCGGAGCGGTGGTACGTCCAATCGGCGACATCGTACAGGGCCGTCCCGACCTGGGAGCGTGTGGTGACGCTCCACTTGATCAGGCGGTCGCCGATGATGAACAGGCATCCGGAGCCGGGATCATAGGTGATGACCTTGGCACCCAGCACCAGCGGCGACAGGTCGAAGAACTCGACCGCCCCGGTCTGGTCGATGCGGTAGAGCGAAGAGCGGGCGGAGAGGTCGCTGCCGCCGATGGCCCAGCACTCGTCGTCCGGACCGATACAGCCCATGACGGCGGCATCCGGCCCGAACGCCCCGAGGCTCGGGACGGCGGGTTCCGGCTCATCCGGCAGGCGGCCGTTGGGCCAGACATGGACCGGGCCATTGTGGAAAAAACTCAAACAGTACAGCGTGCCGCCGCCGGTGACGCAGATGTCGTTGAGGAAGCCGATCTTGCCGCTGCTGGCCCGACTGGTCAGGGTGTCCGGATCGATGTCATGCACATGGCAGTCGTTGCCCTCGGCAGTGGCGAAGTACAGTCGGCCTGCTCCGGTCGCGATCAGCCGGCCGAACTGAGTCGGCATGGTCGCGGAGGCGATCAACCGATTGCTGATGGCATCCACCTTGTAGAGGACGTTGCCATCGAGGTAATAGAGGAACTCGCAGCCACTTGAGAACGCGTAGGTATCTCGGGTGAAGCCCGTGTCGGAAACCAGAATGGCCGGCTTTGATCCTGTGGCGCTACGAACGATCTCCGTCGTAATGTTCGGAGTCCGATTCCCAAAGTCCTGCAACTGGAGATTGCCGAACACCACATAGGCCAGTCCGCGAAATGCCGGGGTCGCGTCGATCCCCTTGGCTGCCTGGATCGTGGGATCGGGCTCCTGATCCTCGGTGCCCTTGTGAACGACGATGCTGGCCCCCCGCGAAGAGACACCTCCCTGGTTCGACGGGCGGCAATCGTAGAGCAGTTTTCCGTCGGCCCAGATGCGGGTGACGGCATCGATGGGTCCCTGGCAGAAGGCGACGGCGAAGGACACCGAATAGGTGTAGGTGATGGTCGTGCTTTTACTGGTGCTTTTCTTGCGCCCGCCCTTGCCGGAGCGCACCACGGTCGTGGTCTCGTGGCGGGTTTCCTGGATACCACCCGACCAGATGACGTTGCCGGCCATGCGCACGGTGCCGAATGTGATCGGGATCTCCTTGCCATACGTGGAGACCTGCACCGACAGGTCACCGAGGCGCGGCCCCTCGGTGACGCGATCCATCCCGCCGCCGGCCGAGCCGCCTGGAAACAGCGTCTGGCCGAGGAACGATCCGACCATCCAGCCGGCGGCGGCGTAGCCGAAGGTGTTGCCGATGGCGGCACCGGCGGCGGCGAGCGCGAGGACGGCCATCAAATCCCCCTGAATCGGTATGCGTTCCTGATTCGACCTGCCCACTCGTCATCGAGGCGGTGCTCAATGACCTTGCGGGCCGGAGCGAAGGCGTGGATCAGGCTGAACGGCCGCCCGGCGTCGGCCAGGATGCCGAGGTGCTGCGGGAACGCCTGGAACGCCATGAACACCACGTCGCCGAGGGC
>JAMOBE010000035.1:0-33319 GCA_039908285.1 Alphaproteobacteria bacterium | reverse complement strand
CAGGCGCTCGGCCCCGTCCGGAGTGCGAAATGTCTTGCGGACCTCGCTCGCCCGCAAGAGAACCGCGCCGCTCCCCGCCCCCGTCCGGCCCAATACGGTGCGTACCATGCCGCCCCTCCCCTGACCCTAATCCAGCCGCAGCCGCTGCTCGGCGAGGACGTACAGCCGCCGCCACAGGAACCGGTTGAGCCCCATCACGAACAGGCACATCACGCCGATGCCAAGGACGATGCGCGGAAAGTCGCCCCGGTGGGTCCAGTGGGCGATATAGGCGCCAAGGCCGGTCGCCGTCAGGGTGGTGTTCCCCCACGTCACCAGCTCGGCGACGATGCTGGCGTTCCACGATCCGCCCGAGGCGGCGATCGCCCCGGTGATGTAGGCGGGGAAGATGCCGGGCAGATACAGCCGCTTCCAGCGCAGCCAGCCCCGCAGTCCCAGGTTGCCGGCGGCGGCGCGCAGGTCCGAGGGCAGGGCCGCCGCGCCGGCGATGACGTTGAACAGCAGGTACCACTGGGTGCCAAGGATCATCAGCGGGCTCACCCAGATGTCGACGCTGAGGTCGAAGCGGACGATCATGGCGACGACGATCGGGAACATCAAATTGGCGGGGAAGGCCGCCAGGAACTGGGCGATCCATTGCAGCCGCTGCGCCAGCCGCGGCCTGAGCCCCACCCACACTCCGACCGGGACCCACACCAGCGACGCCAGGAGGATCAGGACCACCACCCGGGTCGCCGTCGCCAGGCCGAGAAGCAGGACGTGGACCACCTCGCCCCACCCCACTCCATCGGAGACGGAGCGGCCGATGGACACCGCCGCCGCCGCCGCTCCCAGCGCGAGGGCCGTGCTCCACCACCAGCTCCCAAGCCACCCCGGCCAGCGCACCCGGGGAGTGACCCGGAACAGGGTCGGGACGATCCGCCGGCCGCGGCTGCGGATGCGGATCATCACCGCCTCCACCAGGTCGCGGACGATCTCCACCATCTGGCGCAGGAGGCGAGTCCGCTGCAGCAGGGTGAGCAGCCACGACTCCGGCGCCTCCTCCCCCGCCGTCTCCTCGAACTTGAACTTCTCCGACCAGGCGACCAGGGGGCGGAACATGACCTGGTCATAGATGATGATCGCGACCAGCATGGTGGCGATGGCCCAGCCGATGGCCGGCAGATTGCGATCGGCGATGGCCAGGGCGATGTAGGACCCGACCCCCGGCAGGAGAATTTTTTGTCCCGACACGGAGATGGCTTCCGACGCCACCACGAAGAACCAGCCGCCCGACACCGACACCATCATGTTCCACACCAGGCTCGGCATGGCGAAGGGCATCTCGAGCCGCCAGAACCGGCGCCACGGCGACAGGTGCAGCATGGCCGCCGTCTCCGTCAGGTCGGCCGGCACGGTGCGCAGCGACTGGTACAGGCTGAACGTCATGTTCCAGGCCTGGGAGGTGAAGATGGCGAAGATCGCCGCGCACTCCATCCCGAGCAGGCTGCCGGGGAACAGGGAGATGAACCCGGTCACGGTGATCGACAGGAAGCCGAGGATCGGGATCGACTGGAGAATGTCGAGGGCGGGGATGAGGATGCGCCCGGCGTTGGCGCTCTTCGCCGCGATGGTGGCGTAGACCAGGGTGAACAGCAGCGACAGCACCAGCCCGGCGCCCATGCGCAACGCCGTTCGCAGCAGATAATACGGCAGGTGCAGGGGGTCGAGGGTCAGCGGCAGCGGATCGCCGACGTTGTAGGGGGTGGCCATCTGGGCGGCGCCGTATGCCAGCAGCACCAGGGCGCCGAGAATGAGGGGCAGCGCCACCAGGTCCCAGACATTGGGCCGCAGCCCAGGCGTGGCACCCACCGCGGTTGGAGCGAACAGGCCCGCCATGACATGACCCCGACAATCCCGGCCAGCCCCCTCATACTCCAGAGACCGGGAAAGAGCCAGTCAAACCAGGGGAGCCGGGCACCATCGGAAAAGCATGAGGGGCTCCGGTCAGGAGCCCCTCACGTCACCTCGTTCAGCGGCGGTCGCCGAAGAACCGCAGCAGCATCAGGAACAGGTTGATGAAGTCGAGATAGAGAGTCAGCGCTCCCATGACCGACGTCTTGGCGACCACGTCATGCCCATCGGCCTCCCAGTACATCTCCTTGACCTTCTGGGTGTCGTAGGCGGTCAGGCCGGCGAACACGATGACGCCGATCACCGATACGGCGAAGTCGAGCGCCGAGCTGGCGAGGAACATGTTGACCAGCGACGCGATGAGGATGCCGATCAGGCCCATCATCATGAACGAGCCCATGGCCGTCAGGTCACGGCGGGTGGTGTAGCCATAGAGGCTGAGGCCGGCGAAGGACGCCGCGGTGATGAAGAACACCCGGGCGATGCTGGCATCGGTGTAGACCATGAAGATGGACGACAGCCAGATGCCGTTCAGGGTCGCATAGGCCCAGAAGGTCCCCTGCACCGCCGGAGCGCTCATCTTGGCGACGCGGAAGCTGAGGAAGAACACGATGCCGATCGAGACCAGCATGGCACCCCAGGTCAGGATCGAGGGCTGGGGCCCGTGGGCCGTCTGTACGTAGAACAGCCGCTGCAGCGACGTATTGGCAACCAGGAGGGCGACGAGTCCCGTCAACGCCACGCCCGAGGCCATATAGTTGTAGACGCCCAGCATGTATTGGCGCAGGCCGACGTCGACCTGGGCGAGTTCGGCCGAGGCGCCGGTCATCGTATTGCGTTCGGTCTGAAAGGCCATGGAAGTCCTCATGATACGGTGGCCACGCGGGGCCGGAATAATCCCTCACCGTATATGGCGACTTTGGCCGTGAAAATCAACCTTGTTGCAACCCCGGGGGAAACGCATACGGTGACCCGAGACGCGACCCGCGAGGGTGTCAGACTGCGGGATGCTGGCCGGAAATGGGGAGCCGGCCGTTGTGGCCTTCCATGTGGTCCCTCAATATGTCCCGTTGTTCCTCGACCCGTCCCAGCATCTTGTGGTGGTTCATCGCGACGACTCGACGCAGCTCCTCCTGCCCGGCTTTGAGCACCGACACGTCGGCTTTGAGTACGGACACGTCGGCTTTGAGTACGGACACATCGGCTTCCAGTCTGGCCTGCCCCGCCTCCAGTCTGGCCACGTCGTCCTTGGTTGCCAAAGTCGGCAGGATGTCCGAAATCGCGTCGACCTTGGTCGCCAGAGCGTCGACCTTGGTCACCAGATACGTCAGCAGTTTCTTCAGGTCCTCGTCCATGGCGCACTCCCGGCCCTGCCACTCTCGGGACTCCTTGATCATACCCCCCTCGACCGGGCAAGTCGAGCAGCGTTGCATTGTGGATCAGGGCTCCCACGGAAATTGCCCAGGGCTCGCGATGATTGCGGGTGACAATGCCGAAAAATCCGTCACAATGGCGCGTCGCGTGTGACGGGTGGCGTCCGCGCGGCCGTCGGCCGGGCGGTAACCGGCCGTTCGGCGTTCGAGCGGAGTGGCCAGACGCCATGATCGGGATCGCGTTGGTCGTCGGCACGGCCCTGGCCGCGTCCATTCTGTGGGTCGGGGCGGTCTGGTTCTACGTTTACAGCCGCATGGGCCTTGACGGGGTGCTGGCCCTGGAGCCCTCGGCGCTCGCCACCCTTGCGGCGACGGTGGGGGCGCCGGTGGCGGGGATCTGGCTCGTGGCCGGATTCGTCGGCACCATGCTGGCGCTCCGCGGCCAGGGCAAGGTGATCCGCCAGCTCCTGTGGCAGGCGAAGCGCACCGCCGAGCATACCGAGATCACCACCCGCTCCCTCCTCGAGCTTCGCGAACAGGCCGAGCACCGGGCCTTCTTCCACACGGTGGAACTGGCCTTCGACGACCTCAACGGGCTGGTGGCGACGCTGGCCGAGCGGGCCGGGCTGTGTTCGGAGGAGGACCTGGACATGCTGTGGCGCCGACACCGGGACGGCGACCGGTCGGTGTTCTGCCGCCTGTTCCGCGAGGCCGCCGAACAGGACACGGCGGCGTTCGCCCGCGATCTTGGCGGGGTGGTGGCGTCGGACGCCCGGTTCCGCTCCGACCTTCTGTTCTTCCTCGGGCGCTATGACCGCCTGGTGCGACTCGGCACCGAGCATGATGATCACCGTTATGTGCTCGACCTGCTGGAGGACGGCAGCTTCGGCGTGGTGCAGAGCCTGCTGGCGAGGGCGAGTCGCCAGCTTCCCGATCCATCGTCCTTCAACCGCAGCGACGAGCCGCCGCCGCCCACCGGCAAGCCCAGGAAGAAGCGCACCCGCAATCTGTTCGCGGCCATGAGCGGCGGACGCCGCGAAGCCCCATCCCCCGCCCCCGGGGAGGGTGGTGGCGCCAAGGCCGAGCCGACCGTCAGGGGGCCAGAGCCAAAGGACGCGAAAAAGGAGCCTCGGGAGGGCGAGGGCAGCGGCCGGCCGTTCAGCCCGCTCAATCCCGACTTCCCCAAACAGGACGGCTGGCCACCGCCGGAGGCGGGCGAGGACTGATACCGGCGAGCCTGATGGTTGATGCCAAGTGTCGATCATTCCGCTCGACGGTGTTACAGTCTCCGCGCGGCCTGGCTCAGGCGGGCGATGCGCTGAGCCTTCTGATCCAGGTACTCCCGGAGGCGGGCTTCCCGCCAGGCCTGGGCGGCTCGTTGCGCTTCCAGGGCCTCGGCCTGGGTGCGGGCGGCCTTTTCCAGGCGCTGGGCGTTGGCGGCGGCCATGCGCTCCTCGAGATCCCGGCTGAGGGGGATGATCGGCGCCGTTCCTCCGGTCTGGGGCCGATAGGCTGCCGCCACCGGCCGCGCTCCACTGGCCTCGTCGGCGGCGACGGCCGTGCCGCGCCGCTCCGACCAGGTACGGGCCACCTTCTCCCGGTAATGGTCGCCGCGATCGGGATCCATGGAGTGGTAGTTGGCCGCGGCCTGAATCCACGAGCCGGCGGCGTCGTGCAACCGACTGAGGAAACCGGCGGCGTAGGCCGCGTTGCCCGCGGGGTCGAAAGCCTCCTCCAGGTCGGAAAAGGCGTCGGGATGATACATGAGGTTGACCTGCATGCAGCCGACGTCGATGCTGCGCACCCCCTCCTTGCGCAGGCGCCGGACCTCGGCGATGGCGGCGGCCTTGGTCGGGAAGAATGTGCCCACCCCCCCGGCATTGATGGTCCAGGGCCAGGCAATTGTTGCCCGGGAGGCCTCGTCCCAGCGTCCGCTCTCGACGAGGGAGATGGACGCGAGCAGGTGATCGGGAATGCCGAAGGCCCGCTCCTGGCTGGCGACGGCCGCGGCGCACGGCCCCTCCGCCGCCGGCCCGGCGGCCAGGGCCGCCGTAGAAAGGCTGGCGAGAATGGCGGCAACGGCTGCGATGACCCTCATGACACCGACCTTCCGTGGTTTGTGCTCTCCCGAATTCAGCAAGAGCCATGCCAGTCCGGGCATCTCAACTGAAAAGAGCGCGTCTTGACATGGTCCCGCCACCGGTACCATTGTGCTCCCGCCGGACCTGTGAGAAATGAAGGCCAGATCCCGATGAATGCCTCCGACCGTCCCTATCGGCTGCTGGCCCGGCGCCCGCTGGACACCAACACCAAATTCCGCCTGTGGTTCGATCACATCGACGATGGCGTCAACGAGGTCGGCCGCTACCTGGTGGTGGAACCGCTGATCCGGACCGAGGCCGGCACCAGTGGAGTGGCGGTGCTGCCGGTCGTTGACGGACGGCTGTTCCTGGTGCGGGTGTGGCGGCATCCGCGGGACGCCTGGGGCTGGGAGGTGCCGCGGGGCTTCATGGACCCGGCCGAGCCCCTGGCCACCTCCGCCCTGCGCGAGCTGGCCGAGGAGACGGGACTGGTGTGTGCTCCGGACCGCCTGGTCTCACTCGGACTGATTTCCCAGGAACCAGGGGTGATCGCCAGCACGGTGGAGGTCTTCGCCGCCCTGGACTGCACCCCCTCCGGCCCGATCGCCACCGACGAGATCGGACTGGGCCAGGGTCGCCTGTTCGATCCCGACGCGGTGGAGCGCATGATCGGCGGCCCGGACCTGTACGACGCGACGACCATCGTCGCCTATTATCGCTGGCGGGCTCTGGCTGCTGGCGAGGGAGTGGTGCCTCGCCTGAGGGAAAGCGAGGACCGCGCCACCAGGGCCCAGGCCAGGGCCCAGGAACGCCTGCTGGACGTCATCGAGAGCATTCCCGAGGCCTTCACCCTGTTCGACGCCGACGATCGCCTGGTGGTCTGCAACGCCAGGTTCCGCGAGTTCCACCCCCTGATCGCCGACATCGCGGTCCCCGGCGCCCGCTTTGAGGATCTGCTGCGGGTGGGAGCGGCTCGCGGCCAGTTTGCGGACGTCCGCGACGGCGCCGAGGCCTGGATCGCCGAGCGCCTGGCCCGACATCGCACCCCCTCCCAGCCCTTCGAGATGCGCCTTGCCGACGGGCGGGTGCTGCTGGTCAGCGAGCGCCGCACCGGCGACGGCGGCCTGGTGGCCGTGCGCACCGACATCACCCGGGTCAAGGAGACCGAACAGCACCTTCTCCAGGTCCAGAAGATGGAGGCGCTGGGACAGCTCACCGGCGGCATCGCCCACGATTTCAACAATATCCTGACGGTGGTGCTGGCCAACATCGAGTTCGTCGATGAGCGCATGGCCGACGACGATCCCAGCAAGATGCTGCTGACCCGCGCCATGGAGGCCATCCGCCGCGGCGCCGACCTGACCGGCCGGCTGCTGGCGTTCTCGCGCCGGCAGCAGCAGCGACCGGCGCGTCTCGACGTTGCCGAGGTGGTGTCGGGCACGGTCGAGATGCTGCGCCGGACCATCGAGTCGACCATCGCCATCGCCACCCGCTTCGATCCAGACCTGCCGCCGGTGCTGGCCGAGCGCGGGCAGCTTGAAAACGCCCTCGTCAATCTGGCGGTGAACGCCCGCGATGCCATGACCAGCGGCGGCACCCTGACCTTCGACGTGACGACTCGTCTCCTGGGGGGCGAGGACGGCCCGTCCCACGCTGGCCCGCACGTGGAGATCGCCGTGACGGATACCGGAGCCGGCATGCCGCCGGAGGTGGCGGCCCGGGCCGCGGAGCCGTTCTTCACGACCAAGCTGGCGGGCTCCGGCAGCGGACTGGGCCTCAGCATGGTCTATGGCTTCACCCGGCAACTGGGGGGAGACCTCAGGATCGACAGCACCCCCGGCCGGGGCACCACGGTCCGCCTGTTCCTGCCGTCGGCCATGAAGAGCGTCGGGACCTGAGGGAGTGAAAATATACCGGTACCTCGACCAAAAAGCCCTCTCCCCCCTCTCCCCCTCGAGGGGGAGAGGGAGTCCATGTTCCGAATACATTGAGCCCCCCCTCAGCCGCCGACATGCGCCCGAATGATGTCCAGTTCCAGACTGGGGGGGCGGCCCTTCAGGATCACCCCATTGAAGCGCTCCCACACCGCCCGGGCGCGTCCCGGGTCTCCGGCACCGACGTGTCCGAGCATCGCCATCCCGAGAAGATACTTCGCCCGCGTCTCCGTCAGCCCCCGCCCCTCCGCCAGCAGGTCCTCGGCCACCGGGCCGAACCCTCCGGGGTTGCGGTCGGCGAAATGGTCGAGGAGCGTGGACCACCCCTTCTCCCCGTCTCGCAGCCCTCCGATGCAGGCCTCCCCCCCCAGGGCCGTCAGCACCCGGCGCCCCTCGCTCGGCGACAGGTAGGGGAGCACCCGGATGGCCACGGACGCCGCGGCGAAGGAGACATCCCCGGACGGCGGCGTCTTGCAGCCGTTGATGACCCGTCCACCCTGGACCACGAGATTGGGGGGGAGACCGCTGGGAATAGGGTGGGCCTCCGGTCCCCGTGGCGGCCCGAACATCTCCTCCCAGGCCAGGCGGGCGGTCAGGGGCATGGGATCGGACCCGAAGTGGTGGTTGATGCTGAGGGAGGAAGGGGTCGGCAGGGCCGGCCGCCGCCCCAGCGTCTCGGCGATGGGAAAAGCCGACAGCGCCAGGCTGTTGAGTTCCGGCCAACCCTCGCGGAGAAAGCGGTCGTGGTCGGCATTGGCATCGAGATACGGGGCATAATCCGAGTTGGCCGGGACCGGTCGCATCTCCAGCCATGGCCGGAACAGGCGCTTGTCGCCGATGACCCGCAGGGTGATGTCGGACTGGTTGGCGATGTCGAGCCGCCACAGCTTCCGCCGCGTCTCCGCCGACAGCCGCGAGAACGCCTCCCGCGGCATGGCCACCGTGCCATGCGGGCGGGCCAGGATCATCACGTCGCCGAGATTGAGCGATATGACCAGGTAGTCGTCGAATACCCGATCCAGGGCCTTCAGGATCGACGTCACCCGGTCGGGGTGGATCTCGTACGTGTGGAGCCACTGCACGAACATCCCACCATCGTTCAGATAGCGGGCCGCATGCTGGTAGAACTCCACCGAAAACAGGCCCGACACCCCGCTGACCCAGGGGTTCGAGGGCTCGGAGACGATGATGTCATAGGTGCGGCCGCCGGAGGCGAAGAAGGACTTGGCGTCGTCGATGTGCACGACGCTGCGGGGATCCTGGTACAGCTTGTCGTTCAACCCGGTGAAGGCGCGGGCCAGGTCGACCACCTTGGGCTCGATCTCGATGGTATCGAGACGCTCGACGCGGGGGTCGTCCAGAATCGTCTCCCCGGTCATGCCCGAGCCGAAGCCGATGCTGGCGACGTGGCGCGGCGCCTCGTGCAGCATCAGGGGGATGGCCCCCAGCAGGGACATGGTGACCTCGTCCAGGATATAGGCGAACGGCGAGGCGAGTCTCGCCGCCGCATCCGCCTTGCCATTGGTGCGCAGGGTGATGGTGTCCTCCCAGCGCTCGACCGAGATGGTGGCGGTCCGCCCGTGGGCGATGGCCTGCACCTTCCCCTCGGCACTGACATTGCCACTGCGGAACACGCCCGAGGCCAGCTTCTGCGGATTGAAGGTGGTGGCGACGGCCACCGTTCCGGCGACGCACCCCGCCAGGACCACGGCCGCCGGCACCAGCCGCGAGCGGCCGCCGAACACGCCAAGGAGAACGACTCCCAGCGCCACGTCCACCAGCGCCCCACTCGCCACCAGGTACTCGAGGCCGATCACCGGCAGCCCCACGTGGACCGCCAGCGCGAGACCGGTGATGGCGCCGATGGTGTTGGCGCTGTAGACGAGGCCGATGGCCCGCTCGCCCCGGCCGCCGCCGCTGGCGTACAGGATCCGGGTGATCAGCGGCAGCGTCATTCCGGCGCAGAACGCCGCCGGAAACATGATCAGCGATGAGAGGCCATACCGCACCAGGTTGAACAGCACGTAGCCGCCGTCGGTCTTCGGAACCTCCGCCATCGTCCACGCCACCATGTCGAAGGTCAGGGTGTGGAGCGGCACCGTGGCGATGGCCGCACAGCCCATGGCGATCTGGATGAGGCCAAGACGCACGCCCGGATTGGCAGCACCGTCGATGCGCCCGCGGATCCACAGTCCCCCCAGGGCCAGCCCCAGGATGAAGGAGGAGAGCATCAGCTCGAACGAATGGGTCGCGCTGCCCAGCACCAGCGACAGCATGCGGATCCAGCCGATCTCGTAGACGAACGACGACGCACCGGTGAGGAACGCCACCGTCAGCAGCAGCCGCAGCCGGTCCGCCGCGTCCCCTTCCGTCACGGCGGGCGTGGCGACGCGCTGGACCGGCAGGGGCTGGACCGGCAGGGGCGACGCCATCCGACGCGCCATCGCGGCGATGGCCAGACGCCGCGCCATCGCGGCGATGGCCAGATTGAGCACTCCGGCGGTGGCGATGGTCCCGGGCAGGCCCAGCATGGGGATGAGGACGAATCCGGAGGCCAGCACGCCGACCGCTCCCCCCATGCTGTTGGCGAAGTAGAGGGTGGCGATGGAGCGTCCCGGACTCGTCGCCGCCGTGCGGGTCGCGGCCGAGGTGAACACGGGAAAGGTGGCGCCGAGCAGGATCGACTGCGGCAGAATCAGGAGACTCGCGAGCCCCCACTTGAGAGCGGCGAAGGTCGCACCGTCGATCTGGTGGGTGAACGCCAGGTCATAGACCCTCTCCGTGGTGCCGACGAAGACCGGGTGAAAGGCGATGGCGAGACAGCCGATGACCGCCTCGATGATGGCATAGGTGATCAGCGGATTGACGAGGCGCGGGCCATGACGGGCGGCCAGAGCGGCGCCAACCGCCATCCCCCCCATGAAGATGGCGAGCACCAGGGTCTGGGCGTAGGCCGCGTGACCCAGGAACAATTTCAGGTAGTGGGTCCAGATGGACTCGTAGATCAGCCCGGCGAAGCCGGAGACGAAGAAGAGGACGTTCATGCACCGGCCGCCCTATCGCGGCCGTTGGCCGCAACCAAAACCATCGCGGCCGTTGGCCGCAACCAGAAAAAGGAGTCGTGTCACTGACCCCGAGACTCTTCGCGCGCCGCGAAGAGTCTCGGAGTCGGTAATACAGGCAGGGGGCGCCAGACCACCACCGAAAAGGTCTCGTGGAAGGTGGTGCCGAAGCGAATGCGGCGCGCATCGACGATCTTGAGCCTGCCCTCGGTCTGAAACCGCTCAAGGAGCGGGATCAGCCCCGTCAGATAATTGCGGCGCCGATGGTAGCGGACCGCCAGTTCGTCCAGAAGGTCCCACGGGCGGTAGAACTCGACGATGGGCTCGATGTGGACGCAGATCCGCGGCCCGGCTTCCAGCAGGAAGGTGATGATGCCCTCGATGTCGGGACCAAGCTGCTCGAGGGCGTGGACGGTGAAAACCGCCGTGTCGCCGTCGATGGGCAGGTCGGCGCCGCCCTCGAGGGTCAGCATGTTGAACGGCAGGCCGCGCAGGCGAAGGCCGGTGTCGCGGGCGATGCGGCCGAGAAGCTCCTGCGACGCCGCCGCCCAGTCGCAGCCCACCAGTTCCACCGTCCGATCGAGCTTCCCCAGACGAAACAGGTTGACGCCGGTGCCGCAGCCGATCTCCAGCAGCCGCGGCGCTCCGGCCAGACGGAGTCGCCAGGCCATGCGCAGAATCAGCCAGCCCATTTCGGAGGCGAAGTTCGGCGACCGCAGCACCCGGATATAGTCGCCGAAATAGCGCAGGATGTCGTGCTTGTAGTACTGCGGCCGCAGGGTGTCCACCGACACGCCCTCGCGGTTCACCCGTTCCAGAATCTCGTTCCAGCCGGTTTCCCAGCGATCCCGGTCCTGGCCGGTCACCGGCCGCAGGGTGTCATCCTCAAGCTGCTGGAGCGCCTTGAAGAGCACGACGTCCCGCTCGAGACTCCCAAGGCGGCGATAGCGAAGGTCGGGGAGGTCGTTCCCGAGAGCCTCCCTCGTGAACGATATGGACACGCAGAACATCGCTGCGAAGTCCTCCACCGTGACGATCTGTTCCGCGAGTGAAACGCCAGCCATCTGCCCCTCCACATGCCCGCGTCGAGCATAGGCGAGCACGGACCACGGTTCAACGCAAGACCTCTCCGGCATCAGGGCATGCCCTGGATAATTACCTTTGGCCTATTTGGATCGGCCAGGCGTCGATGGTATGCTCGGTGACCGTTGGGTGCGTCTGCGCGCGATCTGTGAACTGAGTACAGTCTGCGGTATTCAACCAGAGCACATTAATGACGTCAATAAATCTTTCCCGAGTTCATGTTCTGGTTGTCGAGGACAATCGGTACATGTCCGTTCTCATCAAGAATATCCTGCGGGCACTGGGTGTCGGTGAAATATCGTCGGCAGAGGACGGCGCCGACGCGTTCAAGTTCATTCGTTCGCTTCCCATCGATCTCATCATTACCGACTGGCACATGGAGCCGATGGATGGACTGGCCCTGGTCCGTCTGGTTCGTGCCGGCGGAGAGTGTCCGGACCCGTTCATCCCGATCATCATGCTGACCGCCCACAGCGAACTGGGCCGAGTGGCCGAGGCACGCGATGCCGGTGTGGATGAGTTCATCGTCAAGCCGTTCGCGGCCCGGTCCCTGTTTGCGCGCATCAACGCCGTGATCAACAAGCGCCGGCAGTTCGTGAGAATCGGAAAATATTTCGGTCCCGATCGCCGCCGTCGCGATAACCCGGACCACAAGGGTCCCTGGCGGCGGGCCGAGGATCGCCAGGGCAAGGCAGGGGCCGAAAAGGGCTCTACGATGAAAATGGCGGCGGCCGCCAAGGCCCGCACCCTCGCCGCGGAGAGTGCACAGGCGAACGCGCCCAAGGGCCAGGACGCCCCACCTCCACCTCCCGACAAGTCCGTCGCCCGGCCCCCCCCTCCGCCGGCCTCGTCACAGGAGGAGGTGGCGGCGATGCTTGGCCGCCGACAGAACGAAGGATTACGGAGAAGCGCGTTTACAGGTGGCGGCTGATCACGGTAGCATGCGACCCACCGCGCCCGATGGCGGGAAGCCAGATGGCGGCAAGATCAACGACAGGTGGGCCACGGCAATGGACATCAAGGACCACATCCGGGGAATACCCGATTTCCCGAAGCCAGGCATCCAGTTCTACGACATCTCCACCCTGCTGGCTCATCCCGACGCCTGGCAGGTGACCATGGGCCGTCTGGCCAAGGTTGTGGGCGCCCGCCAGCCCGACGTGCTGGCCGGCATCGAGTCCCGCGGCTTTCTGGTGGCGGCGCCCCTGGCCCTGAAGCTCGGCTGCGGCTTCGTGATGATCCGCAAGAAGGGCAAGCTGCCCGGCCACACCATCCGCCACGAATACGACCTCGAGTACGGCAGCGACGTGGTCGAGATCCAGGCCGACGCCATCCAGCCCGGTCAGCGGGTGGTGGTACTCGACGACCTGCTGGCCACCGGCGGCACCATCGGCGCCGCCATCACCCTGCTGCGCAAGGTGGGCGCCAATGTGGCCGGCGCCGCCTGCATCATCGAGCTGTCCTTCCTCAACGGCCGCGCCAAAATGGACGTGCCCTTCAACGCGCTGGTCTCCTACGACCAGTAGTGGGAAGGCGGTCGACATGGTACGCTGTCGGCCGTTCGGCATAGGGATGACCATCGGGGGAGACGGAACGTGAAGCGGATGAACATCGGGACCATGGTGAGGGTGACTCTCGTCGCGGTGGCGGCGCTTGCCTTCGGACCGGCGTGGGCGGCGGACCCCATCGTCATCAAGTTCAGCCACGTGGTGGCGCCGGACACGCCGAAGGGCAAGGCTGCGGAGCGGTTCAAGCAGTTGACCGAGGAGCGCTCCGGGGGAAAGGTCAAGGTCGAGGTCTATCCCAACAGCCAGCTCTACAAGGACAAGGAAGAGCTTGAGGCCCTGCAACTGGGCTCGGTCCAGATGCTGGCGCCGTCCCTGTCCAAGTTCGGTCCCCTCGGCGCCAAGGAGTTCGAGGTCTTCGATCTGCCCTACATCTTCCCCAACAAGGCCGCCCTGCGGGCGGTGCTGGACGGGCCGATCGGCGCCCAGCTCCTCAACAAACTCGAGGCCAAGGGCATCGTCGGCCTGGCCTTCTGGGACAATGGCTTCAAGGTGATGAGCGCCAACAAGCCACTGCGCGCCCCCGAGGACTTCAAGGGCCTCAAGATGCGCATCCAGTCGTCGAAGGCGCTCGACGCCCAGATGCGGGCGCTCGGCGCCCTGCCGCAGGTGATGGCCTTCTCCGAGGTCTATCAGGCCCTGCAGACGGGCGTGGTGGACGGCACCGAGAATCCGCCGTCGAATCTGTACACGCAAAAGATGCACGAGGTGCAGAAGCACGTCACCGCCTCGGAGCACGGCTATCTGGGCTATGCGGTGGTGGTCAACAAGGAGTTCTGGGAAAAGCTGCCGGTCGACGTGCGGGAAATGCTGAGGGTGGCGATGCGCGAGGCGACGGCCTATGCCAACGAGATCGCCGAGCAGGAAAACCGGACGGCGCTCGAGGCGGTGAAGGCCTCCGGCAAGACCGAGGTCTACGCCCTTTCGGCGGCGGAGCGCGAGGCTTGGAGGAAGGTTCTCCTGCCGGTGCACAAGGAGATGGTGGACCGCATCGGCGCCGAACTGATCGCGGCGATCACCAAGGAGGCCGAGGCCCAGCTCGGAAGGTAGACGCCGGAAGGTAGACGCCGGAAGGTAAACCATGTTTCTCAGGGTCCTCGACCGCCTGGAGGAGTGGATCATCGCCTCTCTCGTGGCGGCGGCGACCCTCATCATCTTTGCCGCGGTGGTGCATCGCCACGCCTCCACCGTGCCGTTCCTGCAGAACTATGCCCTACGCCTCAACATGGCCTGGGCGCAGGAGCTGTGCATCTACATGTTCATCTGGATGGCCAAGTTCGGTGCCGCCTATGGCGTGCGCACGGGCATCCACGTCGGCGTCGATCTGGTGCTCACCCGCCTGCGGGCGCCGTGGCATGGTCGGGTGGTCCTGTTCGGCCTGCTGGCGGGGGCGCTGTTCACCGCGGTGATCGCTTCCCTGGGGGCGCATTTCGTGTGGAGGATCGCCGGCACCGGACAGGTGTCGGCCGACATGGAACTGCCGATGTGGATCGTCTATCTGGCGGTGCCCTGCGGCTCCTCTCTGATGTGCTTTCGGTTCCTGCAGGTGGCGCTGGCCTTCGTGCGCACCGGTCACCTGCCGTCCCATGACCAGGCTCAGGTGGAGGGCGTGGACCTTCCCGGACCGCAGGAGGCCGGGCGATGAGTGCGGCGATCATCTTCGGCCTGTGGTTCGCCCTGCTGTTCACGGGCATGCCCATCTCGATTTCCCTCGGCCTCACCGTGCTCACCTATTTTTTCACCCTGAGTTCGGTGCCGATGGAGAGCGTCGCGCTCAAGCTGTTCACCGGCATCGAGAAGTTCGAGATCATGGCGATCCCGTTCTTCATCCTGGCCGGCAACTTCCTGACCCACGGCGGGGTGGCGCGGCGCATGATCGACTTCGCCACCTCCCTGGTCGGTCACCTGCACGGGGGACTGGCCCTTGGCGGCGTGGTGGCCTGTGCCCTGTTCGCCGCGGTGTCGGGGTCGAGCCCGGCGACGGTGGTCGCCATCGGGGCGATCGTCCTTCCCGCCATGCTCCGGCAGGGCTATCCCCGCACCTTCGGAGCGGGGGTGATCAGCACCTCCGGCGCGCTCGGGATCCTCATTCCGCCGTCCATCGTCATGGTGATGTACGCCGTGTCCACCAACACCTCGGTGGGCCGGCTGTTCGTGGCCGGAGTGGTGCCCGGCCTGCTGCTGGCGACCATGCTGGGGGTCGTCACCTGGTACCTGGCCTGGC
Organism: Alphaproteobacteria bacterium; assembly: GCA_039908285.1. Lineage (GTDB taxonomy): Bacteria > Pseudomonadota > Alphaproteobacteria > Rhodospirillales > Rhodospirillaceae > JAMOBE01. The sequence goes on along the minus strand of JAMOBE010000035.1, from coordinate 18,104 downwards.
GCAACGACTATCCGCGGCTGCCGCGCGCCAGCCTGGCCGATATCGTGCGGTCGTTCCGCGCCAGCTTCTGGGGGCTGATGCTGATCGTCGTCGTCATCGGCGGCATCTATTCGGGAGTCTTCACGCCGACCGAGGCCGCCGCCATGAGCGCGGTTTACGCCTTCGTCGTCGCGGTGTACGTGTACGGAGACCTGACCCTCGCCCAGGTGCCGAAGGTATTGCTCGCCTCCGCCAACATGAGCGCGATGCTGCTCTACATCATCACCAACGCGGTGCTGTTCTCGTTCCTGCTGACATTCGAGAACATCCCGCAGACCATGGCCGAGTGGTTCGTCCACCACGACATGGCGCCGTGGGTGTTTCTCCTTGGCATCAACCTCATCCTGCTGGTGGCGGGATGCGTCATGGAGCCGTCGTCCATCGTGCTGATCATGGCGCCGCTGATGTTCCCCATCCTGCTGCGGCTCGGCATCGACCCGATCCATTTCGGCATCCTGATGACCGTCAACATGGAAATCGGCATGGTGACGCCGCCGGTCGGGCTCAACCTCTATGTGGCGAGCGGCATCTCCGGCCTCGGTCTATCCGAGCTGTCGCGAGCGGTGCTGCCCTGGCTACTGACCATGCTGGTGTTTCTGGGGCTGGTCACCTATCTGCCGCAGATTTCCCTGTGGCTGCCGCGGACGCTCGGGATGATGTAGTCGTCCGCGACGACACTATTTGCTGGTGATGGCGGCGGAGAGGGTCTTTCTCACCCGCTTGACCATCTCGTTGGCCGAAAACGGCTTCAGAACGATGTTGTTGGCGCCGGCGGTGATGGCATCCTTGATCTTGGCCATGTCGTTGTCGATGGCCACCAGGATCAGCGGGGTGCGGATGTTGGCCTTGACCTTTCCCGCGCGCATCGCGTGGGCGAGGCCGGTGCCGTCGATGGGAGACTGCTCCATCTGGCAGATGATCAGGTCCACCTCGTTGTCCCGCAGGAAGGGGAGGGCGTTGCTGATCCCGGGGAACATTTCCACCCGATCCGCTCCGACATCACGCAAAATCTTCATGATCATGTTGCGCATGTTCACATCGGTTTCGATCACGACCATCTTGACGCCGGACAACGGGCCGCTCATTTCTCCCTCCGCACGTTAGTCTCACTGTCCCGGGCTCAATTCCAAGGCCGGCCATGCTACCCGATTGCCGTCTGGGAAAAAACGGGGAAATGGGGCCTCCGGCCAGTGATTTGCCCACTATGACGACGTCGGCCTGGGCAGGGGATAGGGGGTGGTCGGCGGCAGCCGATGGAAGGCCGTGGCGAACAGCACCAGCGCGACGCTGCCGGCCAGCACCGGAGTCAGCAGGAACCACGGTCCGGGATCGCCAAGAAACACCAGGATCGGGTTGGCTCCGGCCGGCGGGTGGGTGACCCGCAGCAGCATCATCGCCGCGAGCGTCAGGCCGACGCCCAACCCCACGGCCCACCACTCGGGCGGCAGAACGCCCCGCAGAACGAGACCTATCGCCGTCCCCAGCAGATGGCCGCCGACGACGTTGATGGGCTGGGCGAGGGGGGTTCCGGGAATGCCGAACAGCAGGATGACGGTCGCCCCGAACGGCGCGATGAGGAGGGGAACGCCACTCGCATTTCCCAGCCAGCCGACGAAGGCGATGGCCAGGGTGCCGCCGAGCCCGGCCTTGATCAGGGTGGCATGCGACGTCGCGGGCTGGTGGCGGCGGACGAAACGGCGCATAGGGATGGGGGCTCCTCGGTCAGATTTCCGCCTGCGGATCGTGGAAGATCTCGCGGATGGAGGGCCAGCGGATCGCCGGATTGGCCCGCGTCCGGAGGGCGAACTCGCGGATGAACCGCCAGCAGCCCTCGTCGTGGTAGAGGTGGTGGGTCATGAGGCCGGTGGGCTCGTCGATGTCGGCGCGGCCGGTGCGCCGCTCCGCCAGGTGGGTCACCACCTGCGCCAGCACCGCGGCGTCGCCGAGATAGCCGCCCCGGGTCCACTCGATGATGTCGGCGTGGATGTCCACCCGCCGCAGGCCGGGCACCGGCTCGCCGCTGGTGCGGACGCCGGCCGCCGCCATGCCGATCAGGCCGATGCCCGGCAGGTCCGCCACCAGGTCATCGGGAAAGCGGTTCCACGGCGGCACCAGGACGGGGATGAAGCGCTCGAACCTGGCCAGGCGCCGACGACCCAGGGACAGCTCCGCCAGGCGTTCCTCGCGGCTGCGGTGGGGGCCGAACTCCTCCGACCATTCTTCAGGTCCGGCGTGGTTGGCGTGGGAATAGCCGTGCTGCAGCACCGACACCGTGGGAAAGCGGGCCAGAAATTCCTGAAGCCCGGGCTGGATATCGCGAGGCACCACGGCGACCGCCAGCGGCACCCGGGTTTCCCGGCTCAGCTCCACCAGGCGTATCAGCTCAGGGGTGACGCGGGTGGCATCGTCGTCCCGCCACCACAGGGTCACCGGCCGCCCCATCTCCGCCCAGCGATTGACCTCCGCGTCGAAATCCTGCCAGGTCGCCATGCCTGCCTCCCGATTTAGCGCCGCCCGAGTCGGATCCGGGACTCCTCGCCGGCCAGCAGCCGCCTGATATTGGCCCGGTGGCGGATGAAGCCCAGCACCGCCAGGCCGGCAAAAGCCATGACATGCGCCTGCCCGGCCAGGACCACCGCGAACACCGGTGCCAGCAGAAGCGCCACCAGCGCCGCCAGCGACGAGTAGCGGAACAACGCCGCCACCACCACCCAGGTCAGGCAGGCCAGCACCCCGACCGGCCAGGCCGTCGCCAGCAGGACGCCGAGAGTTGTGGCCACCCCCTTGCCGCCCCGGAACCGCAACCACACCGGGAAATTGTGCCCGACCACGGCCAGAACGCCGGCGGCCAGCCCGGCCCCCGGGTCGCCGGTCAGCCACGCCGCCAGCAGGGCGGCGGCGGCACCTTTGCCCGAGTCGAGGATCAGGGTGGCGGCGGCCAGATCCTTCCGCCCGGTGCGCAGGACGTTGGTGGCGCCGATGTTGCCCGAGCCGATGGTCCGGATGTCGCCGAGGCCGAACAGCCGCGTCAACACCAGCCCGAACGGCACCGCTCCCAGCAGATAGCCGCCGAGCGCCGCCAGTCCATGGGTGAGGGCCAAGTCAGAAATCATAGGCCTTGAACACGGTCCGGCCGTCGACGACGGTCCGCCTCACGTGCCCCTGCACCGGGTGCCCATCGAACGGCGAGTTCCTGGACTTGCCCACCAGGCGGTCGGCGTTCACCATCCACCCGCGATCGGGATCGAACAGCACGAGATCGGCGGCGACTCCCTGCTTCAGGCGGCCGGCCTCCAGGCCGAGGAGGCTCGCCGGGGCCGACGTCACCAGCCGCAGGGCGGACAAAAGCGGCAGGTGGCCGCCATGGTACAGCCCGAGGGTCACGGCAAGGAGGGTTTCCAGTCCGACGCCGCCGAACGCCGCCTGGGCGAAGGGCCGGCGCTTCGAGTCCTGGTCCTGCGGCGAATGGTCGGAGGCGATGGCGTCGATGACCCCCTCGGCCAGGCCCCGGACCACCGCCAGGCGGTCGGCCTCGCTGCGCAACGGCGGCGACAGCTTGGCGAAGGTGCGGTAGTTCCCGACCGCCAGCTCGTTCAGGGCGAAATAGAACGGCGCCGTGTCGGCGGTGACCGCGAGGCCCCGCTCCTTGGCGCGGCGGATGATCTCCACCCCCTCGGCGGTGGAGACGTGAGCGGCGTGATAGCGGCCGCCGGTCAGCTCGGCGAGGCGCACGTCGCGGGCCAGCATGATGGACTCGGCGCAGGTGGGGATGCCGGACAGGCCGAGACGGGTCGCCATCTCCCCCTCGTTGACCATGCCGCCCTCGGCCAGCGACGGATCCTCCGGATGCTGGACGATCATCAGGCCGAAGGTGGAGGCATAGGACAGCGCCCGCCGCATCACCTGGGCGTCGGCGATGGCTCGGGTGCCGTCGGTGAAGCCCAGGGCGCCGGCCTCGGCCAGCATGCCCATCTCGGCCAGTTCCTCGCCCTTCAGCCCCTTGGTGGCGGCTCCGTAGGCATAGACCTTGGCCAGCCCCACCTGCCGCGCCCGGCGGGCGACGAACTCCAGGATGGCGCCATCGTCGATCACCGGCCGGGTGTTGGGCAGGCACACCATCGAGGTGACGCCGCCGGCCACCGCCGCCTGACCGGCCAGCTTCAGGGTTTCCATGTGCTCGTCGCCCGGCTCGCGGAGCTGCATGCGCATGTCCACCAGGCCGGGAGCCAGGCAGTGCCCATCGCAGTCCACGATCTGCGCCCCACTCCCCGCCCCTTCGGCCCGCACCAGGTCGGGACCGAGGTGGACGATGGTCTCGCCGTCGGTCAGGACTCCGCCCAGGACGTCGAGGCCGCTCGCCGGATCCAGCAGGCGGGCGTTGACGTAGGCGACGCGGCCGGCGCGGGGCTGGGCCATCAGATGGCCTCCACCGAAGGATGGGCCAGGACCTCCAGCACCGCCATGCGCACGGCGACGCCCATTTCCACCTGTTCGCGGATGACGCTACGCTCCACGTCGTCGGCGACGTCGGAGTCGATCTCAAAGCCCCGGTTCATCGGCCCCGGGTGCATGATCAGGGCTTCGGGCTGGGCCAACGAAAGCTTGGCGTAGTCAAGGCCAAAAAAGTGGAAGTACTCCCGGATCGACGGGATGAAGTTGCCGCTCATGCGTTCGTTCTGCACCCGCAGCATCATCACGATGTCACAGTCCTTCAGTCCCTTTTTCATGTCGCTGAAGACCTCGACACCCAGTTTATCGACGTCGGTGGGCAGCAGGGTCTTCGGCGCCACCACCCTGACCCGCGCACCCATGATGTTCAGCAGGTGAATGTTGGAGCGGGCCACCCGGCTGTGCAGCACGTCGCCGCAGATGGCGACGACCAGGCCCGACAGCCGGCCCGTGCGCCGGCGGATGGTCAGGGCGTCGAGGAGGGCCTGGGTCGGGTGCTCGTGGCTGCCGTCGCCGCCGTTGATGACGGCGCAGTTGACCTTTTCCGACAGAAGCTGCACCGCGCCCGAGTCGGGATGGCGCACCACCAGCACATCCAGGTGCATGGCGTTGAGGGTCACCGCGGTGTCGATCAGGGTTTCCCCCTTGTTCACCGAACTGGTGGAGACCTGCATGTTGATGACGTCGGCCCCGAGCCGCTTGCCGGCCAGCTCGAACGAGGTGCGGGTGCGGGTCGAGTTCTCGAAGAACAGATTGATGACGGTGCGGCCGCGCAGGGTGCTCTGCTTCTTGTCGTTCCGCCGGTTGCGGTCGACGTAACCATCGGACAGATCGAGCAGCATGCCAATCTCGGCGGGCGTCAGGCCCTGGATGCCGAGAAGATGCCGGTGCAGGAAGGCGGGAGCGACCATGGCCGGCACTATACGGGCGGACCGGCCGTCGTGCAAGAGAGCGCCGCGTCCGCGACAGGGCAATCGGGTGAACGAAAGGGCATCCGTTTCCCGCTGAAAAAGCCCTCCCCCTCGATGGGGGAGGGTTGGGTGGGGGTGATGGTGCAGCACGTAGGTGCATCTTTATGCGCACACAAACTCGGCTTTTGTGCGAATATAATTCTATCTGTGCGCGCTTCACTGCCACCCCCACCCAAACCCTCCCCCATCGAGGGGGAGGGCTTTCGACCGAGGGAATTTCAGGAGCTGCGGCTCATTTTTCCCCCGTTTCCCCTGGTGTCCATTCCGCGCACCACCATAACATGGTTTAACGCCGGCGATCGGCGTTTCCGGCATGGTGGGAGGGCTTCGGCACTTTGGAAACGGAGGGCGCGCCGGATGGCGGAGGCCGGCCGCATCATCGAACCGGGCCGGAACTGCTGGCGGGCCTCGCCCGTGCGGCGGGCGGCGGTGCTGATCGATGCCGAGACCTACTTCCGGGCCTTCCGGGCGGCGGTGCTGCGGGCGTGCCGCAGCATCTACATCGCCGCCTGGGACATCCACACCCGCACCCCACTGCTCGGGAGAACCGCTCCCGATGATGGCTGGCCGGTGGAGCTTGGGCGGTTTCTGGAGGCCGTGCTGAAGCATCGGCCGCGGCTGCGCTGCCATATCCTTCTCTGGGACGTGCCGCTGTTCTACGTCCCGGACCGGCAGCTGCTGCCGAGGGTTCGCTTCGGGTGGCTCGGCCGCGGCCGCTGCCGCCTCCATCTTGACGGCGCCCTGCCCATCGAGGCGTCGCAGCACCAGAAGATCGTGGTCATCGACGACGCCCTGGCCTTCAGCGGCGGCCTCGACATCACCGAGGCCCGCTGGGACTCGCGGTCGCACCTTCCGGGCGATTGCCGCCGCCGCCGGGTCAACGGCGCAACCTATCCGCCGTTCCACGATGCCCAGATGGTGGTGGACGGGCAGGCCGCCGCCGATCTCGGCGTGCTGTTCCGCGAACGCTGGCGCCGGGCGACGGGCGAGACCCTGAAGCCGCCGGAGACGGTCGGCGATCCGGCCGGCGATCCATGGCCGCCGGACATCCTTCCGACCTTCCGCGATACCAGCGTGGCCATCGCCCGCACCATGGCCCCCTACGGACGGCATCCCGGCGTGCGGGAGGTTGAGCAGCTCGTGCTCGACGCCATCGCCGCGGCGGATTTCCTGATCTATATCGAGGACCAGTACTTCACCTCGCGACTGGTGGTCGACGCCCTGGCGGTACGGCTGGCCGAGCCCACCGGGCCTGAGGTGGTGGTGGTGCTGCCCCTCGACTGGCTGGGCTGGCTCGAAACCCGCTCCATGGGCGAGGGGCGGACCGAGGCAATGCGACGATTGATTCACGCCGACATCTGGGGGCGACTCGTCATCCTCTACCCGACCGCCGCCGACGGTGCGGACATCAAGGTGCACAGCAAGCTGACCATCATCGATGACCGTCTGCTGCGGGTGGGATCGGCCAACCTGTCCAACCGCTCCATGGGACTGGACAGCGAGTGCGACATGGTGATCGAGGCCGCCGGTGATGCCGCCATCCGCCACGGCATCGCCGGCGTGCTCCACGATCTGGTCGCCGAACACATGGGAGCCGCGCCGGAGACGGTGACCGACGTCATCGCCACCAGCGGCGGCTCGTTGATCAGGACAATCCAGTGCCTGCGCGGCGGCCCCCGTGGTCTGTGGCCCCTGCCGCAGCCAGCGCACCACGAATCCTCTGCCATGGAGAGCAGCGGTGAGTCCCTGTTCGCGGATCCGGCCGGACCGTTCAGCGCTCACCACCTGACCGACACCGTGATGCCCGGCGCGCGGCCGCGGGATCCGCGCCAGGTAGCGCTGACGCTGGGAGCAAGCGTCATGGTGGTGGTTGCCCTCGGGGCCGCCTGGGTGCTGCTGCCCCTCGACGACTGGTTCAACCGTCACCAGGTGCTGGCCGGGCTCGACGGCCTGCGGGTCCATCCGCTGGCGGCGCCGCTGACCATCGGCACCTTCGTCGTCGGCGGCATGACCATGCTCCCGGTGCTGGGCCTGATTTCCCTGACGGCCCTGGTGTTCAGCCCCGCCGCCGCGTTCGCCTACGCCATCGTCGGCTGTCTGAGCAGCGCCACCGTGGGCTATGGACTGGGCCATCTTCTCGGGCGGCGCATGGTGACCAGGCTGGCCGGCCGCCGGGTCAACCGGGTGGGCCGGCTGCTGCGCCGCCATGGCATCGCCACCGTCTTCCTGCTGCGCATCGCTCCGGTAGCGCCGTTCGCCGTCATCAACGTAGCCAGCGGCGCCGCCCACGTGCGGTTTCGCGACTATGCCCTGGGCACCATGCTCGGGATGGTGCCGGTCATCGGAGCGGTGACCCTGCTGGCGGAGTGCCTGCGGCGCAGCCTGTCCTCCGGCGATATCGGCGAGTGGCTGGCTCTGGGCGGGCTCGGGGTGATGACCGTCGCGGCCGCCGCCCTGACCCACAGGGTCGTCGCCCGTCGCTGGGTCAACAGGAGCAGACGGATCCCGTGACCCGCTCCGATCCGCCGCACCCGCCTCCCCACGCCGCCACGCCGCGCCGGCTCACGGTGGCGAGCTACAACATTCATCGCTGCATCGGCAGCGACGGCCGGCTGCGTCCCCAGCGGGTGCTGCGGGTGCTGCGGGAGATCGACGCCGACATCGTCGCCCTCCAGGAGGTGGCGGTGACCCACGAAGGACGCGGCCAAGCCCCCGAGACCGACCAGCTTTCCTACCTGGCCGGGGGGCTCGGCTATGCCGTGGTGGCCGGCCCCAACCTGATGAGCCACCAGGGCCGCTTCGGCAACGCGCTGCTGACCCGCTGCCGAATTCTGGAGTCGCAGCCGGTGGACCTGGCGGTGCCGGGCTGCGTGCCGAGGAGCGCCCTCGACGTGCGCCTGCAGTCCGGGCAAATTCTGTTGCGGGTTGTGGCCACGCACCTGGGCCTGCGGCGATCCGAGCGGCGCGAGCAGATCGCCCGCCTGACCGCCGCCCTCGCCTCGGCCCGGGAGTGGGCCGACATCACCATCGTCCTCGGTGACTTCAACGAATGGCGGACCTCGCGGACCACCCTGTTGCCGCTGGACGTGACGCTGGGACGGACGGGGGCGCCACGCACCTTCCCCGCCCGTTTCCCGACTCTCCGTCTGGATCGGATCTGGGTGTCGCCACACCTGCTGGTGCGCGAGATGGTCGCCGTGCGCAACCGGGACACCCGCCGCGCCTCCGACCATCTGCCGGTTCGCATGGTCATCAGCCTGCCGGCGTCAGCGCCTCCGCGTGACGGGTAGGTCATAGCGTACCCTTTCGGGTAGCCCTCCTGGACGGCCGGTCCGATCGTCCGCCGGAACTTGCAGAAAAGGCGTGACTTTCGGCCTAGAGAATCCTGTGTGCAAAACGCTCCGGTGAAGGCATAATCCTGCCAGGCAGCAAGGATTAAGCCCTATGCAGGTGTTCGGCAGAGCCCCCGGAACGGTCTTCATGGCGTTGCTCCTACCCATTATGGCGGGGGGCTGTGCGATTCTCCCGACGGCGTCGACGGCGGACAGGGTGGCGTTGGCACGAACGGCGTCAGTGTCAGCGGCAGAGCCCCCTCCCCTCACGCCTCGCGAGGCGGAGCGGGTCTTCCGCCGCGGCTACGACGCCATCGCCGCCCGCTACATCGAGCCGGTGCGGATGTCCGTGGTCACCCTGGAGGGGCTCAAAGGCCTGAGTGCGCTGGATCCGGGAACGTCGTTCACCATCGAGGGGCGGAAGCTCCTGGTCAGGGCCGCGGACGAGGTGGTGGGGGCCTTCGACATTCCGGAGGACGACGACGTGGCCGGCTGGGCCCGGCTGACGGTGGAGGCCTCGATGGCCGAACGGCAGTCCCTGCCGCCCCGCTCGCCCGCCGATGCGGAAAAAGTCTACAAGGCGGTGTTCGAGGCCGAACTGGCCCACCTCGACTCCTTCTCCCGCTATGCCGGGGCGGAGGCGGCCCGCGACAATCGGGCCCTGCGCAACGGTTATGGCGGCATCGGCGTGCGCCACAAGCCGGTGGACACGGGCATCGAGATCGTCGCCGTCGTCGCCGGTTCCCCGGCCGCCGGAGCCCATATCGAGGTGGGGGACGTCATCACCCACATCGACGGCCAGCCCTGCGCCGGTCTCCCGGTTCGTGACATCGTCCATCGGCTGCGGGGCGACCTCGACAGCGAGGTGGTGGTGACCGTCGTCCACAAGGGCTCCCCCACCCCGGTGAAGATCGCCCTGTCGCGCATGTTGATCGTGCCGGAGACCGTGACCATGACGATCGCCGGGGACATCGCCGTGATGCGCATTTCCAGCTTCAACCAGCGCACCGCCGTTGCGGCCGCCACCGAGCTGCGCCGGGCGGCGCGCCGGAAGGACCTGAAAGGGATGGTCCTGGACCTGCGCGGCAATCCCGGTGGGCTCCTGGACCAGGCGGTGGCGGTCAGCGACCTGTTCCTGGCGCGGGGAGGCATCGTCTCCACCCGCGGTCGCCATCCCGAGGCCATCCAAAGCTATTCCGCGAACGAGGGCGACATCGGCGAAAGCATCCCCCTGGTGGTGCTGGTGGACGGGCGATCGGCGTCGTCGGCGGAGATCGTCGCCGCCTCCCTGCAGGACAACCGGCGCGCGGTGGTGGTCGGCACCACGTCTTATGGCAAGGGGACCGTGCAGACGGTGATTCACCTGCCCAATGACGGCGAGCTGACCCTGACCTGGTCCCGGTTCTACAGCCCGGCCGGCTATGCGCTGCACGGTCTGGGAGTCCTGCCGTCGGTGTGCATCGTCGACCAGAAGGCCGACGCCGCGGCGGTGGCCGAGGCGGTCCGCGCCGGGGCCGGACCCGATCCGGCGGTGGTGGCCCGGTGGCGCACCACTCCCGTCCAGGACAAGGAAGCCCGTGAGCGCCTGCGCGAGGCCTGCCCGCCGGCCCGCCATGACGACGCGGCCATCGACCTGGAGGTGGCCCGGCGACTCCTCGACGATCGTGCGCTCCATACCCGGGCCCTGGCAGCCCTGCCCCAGACGGCGGCGCGAGCCTCGGAATTTGTGAGCGTCGTCGGCCACAGGTAGTAATACCGGCGAGCGGAAAGATCTTATCCGTGGATATCCGTGTTGCGCCTTTTTTTCTCTACGCCAGCACGCTGAGGATCGGTTCACGTCATTGATGCTGTGTGTCAATCATTAGGCTCGCCGGTATAAGGACACGATACAAAATAACCGCACCATCTCGCTGTCCCCCGGCCCATCCGCGGCGTTGCGCCAGGGGGTGCGTACCGCGGGTACGCGTCCCTGTACTACTGACCCCGAGACTCTTCGCGCGCCGCGATGAGTCTCGGGGTCAGTAGTGCGACTCCTTTATTGGTTGCGGCCAACGGCCGCGATAGGAGAAATACGGGCAGGAAAGAGAAGACGCGAGTGCCTGAGGCCCTCACACTCCCCATTTTTTCATCAGGATGAAAAGCCACGGGGAGCGCGAGGGGCCTGTCACGCCGCAGGCATGCGTACGCATGACCGGCCCCTCGCACACGTCCTCAAGCTCCCCCCATCGAGGGGGAGGGCTTGAATTCGCTGGAAACGTGCGCCGTCCGTGGGACCGGTTGGCCGTTTCAGGCGGTGAAGTCCACCTCCGAGGTCTTGACCACCGGCCCGTCGGTCCGTTCGTCCTGAACGGCCTGAGGGACCGGGCTGGTGGCGTTCACCGGTGGCCGCAGGTTGATGTCGGTCACCATGTCGAACTGCACCCGGGTGACGCCGGCCTGGGCCAGCGGAGAGATGCCGCTGCCCGAGCGCATGACGATCATCGACTGGAAGCCGCCGTCCTTGTCGTCGGCGACGCCGCGGCCCAGGCTGTCGGCCTGGCGCGACAGCACCGAACTGCCGACGGTCTCGTCGTTCCCGGCCTTGACACCCCGATAGCCCTGGGTCTGGCCCTTGCCCTTGCCCTGACTGCGGCCGGCCAGGGGGTCGATCGGGGTACCGCTGGCATCCCTGGTCGTCTTTTCGGCGTCGTCCCTCCTGGTCCCGGTGGCGGCCTCGCGGCCCAGGCCGGCGTTTCCGCCCTGGGTTCCGTCCCCGCCATCGCGACCGGAGTCGTTCGACTTCTCGTTGAGATAGTTGGTGAACTCCCGCCCGCTTGACCCTCGGATGTCGAAATACATGCCGTTCGGGGCGCTCTGCAGGTCCACCGTCTGGCCCTGGGTATCGACGACGAACGGCTGGGAGTCCGGATACGAGGTGAAATCGGTCTGCGGTGCCGTCTGGGCGACGAACTGCCTGCGGGAGCCGACGGTAACGTCACCCCGGATCTCGACCGCGGCCCTGCCGGTACTGTTGTCCACGGCGATATTGACCTTGGTCACCCCGAGCTGGACCGGGTGATCGACGAAGCCGGCGGCGGCGCGCATGCCGAGGGATGCCTCGGGGGGGCTGCCGGCCTTTTCGGAGAGTTTGTTGAAGAAGTTCTGCTGCAACTCGCTGATCGCACCGGCACTGAGCCGGAAGGCCTTGGCCAGGCGGCCCAGGTCCTGCATCATCGTTCCGACACCGCCGGCCATGGCCAGCGTTGCCGCGCCAAGCTTGGTCGGATCCGGCGCACCATCGACCGCGCCCGAATCAGAGCCCGAGTCGCCCTTGGCGACGGCCCCGACGGCGTTGCGGTTGCCACCCTGGCTGCTCGACAGCGCGATCGTGTCGGACACGACCCACTCCGCCCCCCCGCCCGACTTCGGTGCGGGCGCGGGCGCAGGCGCGGCGGCTGCTTTCGCCAGCTGCGGGACGGCCATGGCGATGGCCCCTGCTCCCGACGAAGACGTTGATACATCAACATCGCTCATCACGCCCTCCTTCTGAGGAAACCTTGTACATCACGGGGGCATTCTGCACCCCGTGCTATTATCAGGTCATTTCCCGCCGCTTGCAACATCGTTCTTCATCGAATGGTGTTTCGACCGGCCCTCAGCCAAGCGCCTGCGCTGGTCTCGCCGCCGCGAAGGCCTCGCGGAGGAAGATTTCCGCCCCCGTTGCGTTCAGGGGCGGCGAAAACAGATAGCCCTGGGCGTGGTCGCAGCCCATCTTTCGCAGCATGTCCAGTTGGCAGTCCGTCTCGACGCCCTCGGCCACCGCCCGGCAGCCGAGACTGTGGGCGATGGAGATGATGGTGGAGACGATTCGCGCATCCTCCTCCTTGTCGCACATGTTGGCGACGAAGGTGCGGTCGATCTTGAAGGCATCGAGGGGCAGCCGCCGGAGGTGGCTGAGGGAGGACGAGCCGGTGCCGAAGTCGTCCATGATGACGTGGATGCCCATCTGGTGGAAGCGGTTGAGCACGTTGGCCGCCCGGCCCTCGGTATCGGCCAGGAAGATGGCCTCGGTGACTTCGATTTCGAGAAGCCGCGGATCGACCCCTTCCTCCTGCAGGATCGCGGCCACGGTGTCGGCGAAGCCCTCCACCCGGAGCTGACGCGCCGACAGGTTGACCGCGATGTGGAACGGCGGCAGGCCGTCGTCCATCCACCGGCGAAGCTGGCGGCAGGCGTTGCGCCACGCCCACTCCCCGACGCGGGTGATGAGGTCGTCCTCCTCGAGGACCGGCATGAAGCGACTCGGCATGACCAGGCCAAGGTCGGCGCTCTGCAGACGCAGCAGCGCCTCCAGCCCCAGCGGCGCCTCTCCATGCAGATCCATCTTCGGCAGATACCACAGGGTAAAGTCGCCCATGTCCAGGCCGCGCTTCAGGTTGTCGCGGATGGCCTGACGATCAAGTTCAATCGGAGTCAGGGTATCAGAGTGAAAGCGGAAACAGTTCTTGCCATGGCGCTTGGCCCGATACATGGCGACATCGGCGTTGTGCAGCAATTGTTCGATGTCATCAGCCTCGATGGGGAACAGACTGATACCGATGCTACCCGATACTTTTGCCTTCTTGCCGTTCAGATCGAATGGTCTCGCCAGGCTGTCGAGGATTCGCTGGGCGACCCGGGCGGCGTTGTCCTTGCCGGTGATGGCCGGCATGATGACCGTGAACTCGTCGCCGGCCAGTCGGCACGCCACGTCACCCTCCCGCACGCAGTGGCCCAGCCGGTGCGCCGTCTCCTTCAGCAAAAGGTCGCCGCAGGCATGCCCAAGGGTGTCATTGATCGCCTTGAAGCCGTCGAGGTCGATGAACATCAGCCCGACATCGTGGCCTTCCTGGCGCGCATCCCCCAGTTCCTGCCCCAGCCGCTCGAAGAAGAAGGCCCGGTTGGGCAAACCGGTCAGCGCATCGTGACGCGCCTGGTGGCTGATGGTCTCCTCGGCCTTGCGACGCTCGGCGATTTCCTGGCGCAGGGCGCGGGTGCGGGTGTCCACCAGCCGTTCCAGGTTCTCGTTGGCCTCGCGCAGCGCCGTCACCGCCCGGTTCTCGTCGGTGATGTCCCGCGCCTCGACCATGAACATGCGGTGATTGCCGCGGTCGAGGGGAATGAACCCCATCACCACGTCGCGCACGACTCCGTCGGCGCCAAGGATCTTGAGCGGCACCACCGCCCCGCTGCCCACCAGGTGGTCGATGCCCGAGGTGACCACGTCGCGATAGTCCAGATGCAGCAGGGACGCCAGGTGTCGGCCCACCACGGCCTCGGCCTGCTCGAATCCGAGGAGCTTCAGACCGGCGGCGTTGATGAAGTCGATGCGCCCGTCGTCACAGACGATCATGGCGTCGAGGGCCCGGTTGACCAGTTCGCGGTAGCGGGCTTCGCTGCGGACGATGGCCTGGGCGGAGCGCAGATGGCCGGTGACGTCGCGGGCCAGGACCAGCACCACGCCGTCGTCGCCGTCCGTCCCCCTGAGGCAGCGCAGGTCGACATCGACCGTCGCCCCGCCAAGACCAATCATCTTGACGGGGACCGGCGCGTTCTCGTTGATCAGAATGTCGAGAAAGTCGTCAATTCCATCCACATAATCGGGGTGGATGAGGCCCTGGAAGGACAGCCCGAGGAACTCCCCCTCCGTCGTGCCGCCAAGCATGGCGACGCCGGCGTCGTTGATGAGGACGACCACACCCCGCCGGCAGGCACAGCAGAGGAACGGCGAGTACCTGAAGTACCGCCATCCCCACTCGGGGTGGAAGGCCACGGGGTCGCCGCCATGGCCGGGCACGCTGTCATCCATCTCGACGTCCACCCTCGAGTCCGCGGAACTTGAGCCGGATCATACCAGGGGTGATCCTCCAGGGAAACGAACAAGCGGACGGCAACCGCACCTACCCATCACTTTCGGCCAGTTTGCGGATCAGGAAGTCCCGGAACACCGCGATACGCTTGGAGTGACGCAGTTCCTCCGGATAGACGAAATAGGCATCGACGGCGGGGCCGTGGAGTTCCGGCAGGATCTGGACGAGGTTCGTCGCTTCCTGGCTGAAGTACTGCGGCAGGGCGGCGATGCCGAGTCCGCTCTGCACGGCCCGGAAGATGCCATAGATATTGTTGACCCGCAGCACCGGAACCCGCTCCCGCCCCGGGGTGGTTCCCTCCTGCAGCAGCCAGTTCACGGTGTCCACCGGCGGACGATCGAGGTCGTCGCCATAGGCGATGATGCTATGCCGGTCCAGGTCCGCCGAGGTGCGCGGCATTCCGTGCTTTTTCAGATACTCGGTCGCCGCGTACACCTGATAGGTCATGGAGTACAGGTGGCGCTGAATCAGGTCGGGCTGGCGCGGCGGCATGAAGCGGATGGCGACGTCGGCCTCGCGCATGCCGAGATCCAGCTCGGCGTCGTTCAGTCTCAGGGAAACGACGATCCCGGGATACATGTCGAGGAACTGCTTCAGCCGCGGCGTCAACCACAGGGTGCCAAAGGCGAGAGTCGTCGTCACCGTCAGCGGGCCGCCCGGACTCTCCCGGCTGTCGGTCAGCCTGGTCTCCACCTGGGAGAGTTTATCGAACACGTCGTGAACGGTGCGGTAAAGCAGATCCCCCTGCTCGGTCAGGATCAGGCCGCGGGCATGGCGGTGGAACAGCGCCACGTCGAGGCTCTCCTCGAGGGCGCCGATCTGGCGACTCACCGCCGACTGGCTCAGGTTGAGCCGCCCCCCGGCGCGGGTGAAACTGCCCGCCTCGGCCACCGCGTGGAAGATGCGCAGCTTGTCCCAGTCCAGGCTGGTCTGCGGTGTTCGCCCTGCCAATCCCCGCTTCCTCTCCGGGTCAGCCGGCCCCGACCGGCGCCGCGGCGTGCCCGTGGACGGCCAGGAAGCGGTCGGCCTCCAGGGCCGCCATGCACCCGGTGCCCGCCGCCGTCACCGCCTGGCGGTAGACGTGGTCCTGGACGTCGCCGGCGGCGAACACGCCGGGGACGTTGGTCGCCGTCGAGTCGGGGGCGGTGATCAGGTAGCCCGCCTCGTCCATGGTGAGGACGCCCTTGAACAGGCCGGTGTTGGGCGAATGGCCGATGGCCACGAACACGCCCTCGCAGGGAATGTCGGAGATGGCGCCGGTCTTGACGTTCTTGACCCGCACCCCGGTCACCCCCGGCGGAGTGCCGCCCCCCAGTATCTCCTCCGGCGCGCTGTCCCACAGCACCGCGATCTTCGGGTTGGCGAACAGGCGGTCCTGCATGATGCGTTCCGCCCGGAACGAATCTCGGCGGTGGATGACCGTGACCCGGCTCGCGTGGTGGGTGAGGAACAGGGCCTCCTCGACGGCACTGTTGCCGCCGCCGATGACGCACACCTCCTTGCCGCGGAAGAAGAAGCCGTCGCAGGTGGCGCAGGCCGAGACGCCGAACCCCTGGTACTTGCGCTCGCTCTCCATCCCGAGCCAGCGGGCCGAGGCGCCGGTGCAGATGATCAGGGTGTCCCCGGTATAGACGTCGCCCGAGTCACCGACGCAGGTGAAGGGCCGCCGGGTCAGGTCGACCTTGACGATGGAGTCCTCCATCATCCTGGCCCCGACGTGCGCCGCCTGGGCGTGCATCTGCTCCATCAGCCAGGGCCCCTGGATGGGATCGGCGAATCCGGGGTAGTTCTCGATCTCGGTGGTGATGGTGAGCTGCCCGCCGGGCTGCATGCCGGCCACCAGAATCGGCTGCAGGCTGGCGCGGGCGGCATAGATGGCCGCGGTGCATCCGGCCGGACCGGACCCGAGAATCAGAACCTTCGTATGATGAGTCGCCATCGCGGCTCCCTCCCTGTCGACGTTGCACGCTGAGTCCGGAACAATAAGGAACACATCCCCCCACGGCAACCGGCGCCCGCATGGCGGACGCTGGTTTTTTCCTGCCGGAAAAAAGACCCGGCGTCAGAGCCTGGAAATGTACTCGGAACCAGGTCTCCCTCTCCCCCTCGAGGGGGAGAGGGCCGGGGTGAGGGGGTGGGGCAACCGGCACGTTTTCAGCGAGCTTCGCGCCCCCCTCACCCAACCCTCTCCCCCCGAAGGGGGGGGAGAGGGCTTTTTATGGTCGTGATTTCGATACATTTTCACACTCTCAGAGGCCCGACGCGTGCTCGGCCAGATACTTGGCGACGCCGTCAGGGGAGGCGGTCATGCCCGCCTTGCCCTTGGTCCAGCCGGCGGGGCAGACCTCGCCGTGCTCCTCGTGGAACTGGAGGGCGTCCACCATGCGCAGGGCCTCGTCCACGTTGCGGCCGAGCGGCAGGTCGTTGACCACCTGATGCCGCACGATGCCGGCGCGGTCGATGAGGAAGGTGCCGCGCAGCGCCACCGCCTCGTTGATCAGCACCCCGAACGACCGGGCGATGGCGTGGGTCAGATCCGCCACCATCGGAAACTGCACATTGCCTAGCCCACCCTGGTTGACGGGTGTATTCTTCCAGGCGAGGTGCGTGAAATGCGAATCGACGCTGATGGCCACCAGCTTGGTATTGCGCTCGCGGAAGGCGGCGATTCGATGGTCGTGGGCCAGGATCTCGGAGGGGCACACGAACGTGAAATCCAGGGGGTAAAAGAAGACCAACCCATAGGAGTCCTTCAGATAGGCCCGCAGGTTGAACGTCTCGTTGATGTCGTTGTCGGGCATCACCGCCGCCGCGGTGAAATCAGGGACCGGCCGTCCGACCAGTACGGTCGCTTGCGCTTCGCTCATGATCTCGCACTCCATGATGGTTCCGTCACTCTCGATGCCTGAACGCAAACATACCCATGACCCATCCGTTTTGCAAGTCCAAATTATTCGAATTTCACACCTGGGGCATTGAACGGGAAGGGGTTTCTTGATTCATCCAAAATCCGGCAGTGGGCAGCGTATTGCCCGGTCTATTTGGCTGGCATCTCAACCTGTGGGTACGGGATGAGGCGCAGCCAGCCAGAGTGGCTGGTGTAGTTGTCGTCCGTAGAGATCTCATGGATCCCCTCATTTTCAGATTGCCGCGAACAGGTCCGAGACTGCCCGTGACTGCTGCGACAATTCGAAGAAGCGCTCCAAAAGGGGGCGGAGGCGGGCCTCGGGCATATTTGGGATCGGGTCGTAGAGCATGCACCCCTGACAGAACTGGGAGTGGGCGCGTCTCCTGACGGTGTTGGCTTTAGAGCAGTTTCCGCTCAAGCGGAAACTGCGAAAAGCCCGCGCGGCGCTTGAGCGGCCAGAGGCAAATTCTAGAGCGTTTCCGCTCAGGCGGAAAACGCTCTAGCCCGCATTTCTCAC
>JAMOBE010000034.1:0-34218 GCA_039908285.1 Alphaproteobacteria bacterium | reverse complement strand
TGTCAGGGGCCTTCGTGTCAGGGGCCTTCGTGTCAGGGGCCTTCGTGTCAGGGGCCTTCGTGTCAGGGGCCTTCGTGTCAGGAGCCTTCGTGTCAGGGGCCTTCGTGTCAGGAGCCTACGTGTCAGGGGCTTTCGTGTCAGGGGCTTTCGTGTCAGGGGCCTTCGTGTCAGGAGCCTTCGTGTCAGGAGCCTTCGTGTCAGGGCTTTTTTTCTTAGCATTAGCGTCAGACGGCTTCGCATCTGGCTTCACTGGGCTCTTCTTTACGTCGTTATTCTTCGTAGGATCCTTCTTCACCACACCTGGGGTTCCGGCTTCTGTCCCTGCTGTCGCCCCCGCCGTCTGCGCCGCCGCCGGGCCGGTCAGGGCGACGAAAAGGACGAGCAGGGCCATGCGCATGGCCCGGCCGTGACGTGATCCACCCATGCTCATCATCTTTCGCTCAGAGGCTGAAAATGTATTCGAAGTCCGTATTCCCTCTCCCCCCGAAGAGGGGGGGAGAGGGCTTTCATGGTCATGCGGCCAATACATTTTCAGCCTCTCACTCTTCCGTTATCGGCTGCAGCAGGGTCTGGCCGATGGGCCAGGCGGGGCGCACGGCGTTCATGGCCTGCAGGTCGGTGTGGTCGATGGTCTGCGATTCCCGTTCGCCGTCGCCGATGGTGATTTCCAACGCGCCGCCGGGTCCCACCTTCTTGGTCAGATGCACGAGGCCGGTTGCGAACTCGCTTTGCTGATACTTCGGACCGATGTTGACGTAGAAATGTTTCTTCAGCGTCTTCATGTCGCTGAGCGGTTTGGGGTCGCGGTGGGCGATCTGGACGAGCTGGCAGAAGAAATTGCCTTTCAGCGGAATGGGGTCGGCCCATTGGCTGTCGGTCCAGAGGTTGCCGCTCGGCATCATCAGCAAGGCCAGGGATGGTTCCGGGGTGAGATCGATGTCGAGTTGCTGGCGGGCCAGGCCCTGCCAGTCGATGGCACCGCGGGCGACGGCGCCCTTCATGCCGCCGCCGAGATCCTTGAAGTTGCGGCCCGTCTCCGATTTGAAGCGCCCCTGCACCGCCTCGGCCAGACCGGGCCACAAGGCGCCGCGGCCCGACAGCACCAGGGTGTGGATGTCGTTGGACGTCACGCGGGCGGCGGCCAGCGCCTCATCGATGACGGTGACGGTCAGGAAGTCGAGGTAGTCCCGCATCCCCGGATCGTCGTAGATGTCTTTCGCCGGAATGCACAGGTAAAGCTTGCCGACATCGTACTGGAACCAGGGGCCGCTGGCGGGTGGCTCAACATTACTCTGCACGCTATCCGCGTTGATGATCCTGACCACCGAGGGATCGGTGACCAGGCTGTCGTAGACTTCGACCCGGAGCGGCTCGGTGCCCGACCACGGCGGACGTCCCAGAGCCCCCGGCTCACCCTGCTTGGCCGCGCGGATGGCTCGCCACAGGGCGTGGATGGCGCTGATGTGTCTGGTCTGGTCCTGTCGCAGGGAATTGGCGACGACGGGGAACTCGTACTCCAGATCCTTGCCGTCGCACAGCCTCTTCAGGCAGGTGTCGATCTTGCGGGCCAGGACCTCGTCGAGGTAATTGCCGGCCACCGCCACGCCACGGCGCGACAGAACCTTCCAGCCTTCCAGGTCCCGCTGGTCTCCGGCCGACCAGCGCACCTGGATCACCGAGATGTCCAGGGTCCCGGCGCCGAGATCGTAGACGAACAGTCGTTCATCGCCCGACGGTGTCACCCCCCCCTTGTGGCGCTCGCTGATGAAGTGGCAGGCCGCGGCGTCGGACTCGCTGACCAGGCGGATACGCTCGGGCAGGGCGATGCCGAACCGCTCCATCAACGCCTCGCAGACGATGCCCTTCAGCCGTTGCTGATGGAACGGAGTGAAGGTGTTGGGATAGGTGATGACCACCTGA
The DNA here is from genome assembly GCA_039908285.1 of Alphaproteobacteria bacterium. GTDB lineage: Bacteria > Pseudomonadota > Alphaproteobacteria > Rhodospirillales > Rhodospirillaceae > JAMOBE01. The sequence continues at coordinate 32,298 of JAMOBE010000034.1, read as the reverse complement.
TCGGCGGTCACGCCGTGCGGCTGCAGATAGGCCTCGGCCAGCGCCGAGAATGCCGAACGCACCAGCGGATCGAGGGGCACCAGGTTGTCCACGACGCGGCTCTTACCGTCCATGAAAGCGATCGGCTTGCTGAAGGCATAGTAGGGCGACGACGAGCCCAGCCAGCTCTTCAGCGACAGGATGATCCGGTCGTTCTTCCACATGATGTCGTCGAGCCTGGCCGGCAGACCGACGAACCCGGGCTCACCGAGAGCGAGAGATGCATTGGCGCTGGTGGGAAAACCGGCGCGAAAGCCGGCGCGCACGTCGAAGAGGTCCTTTCTTTCAAGCTGTTCCGCGGCGTCGCAGACGATGACGCTTGACAGGAAGAAGGGGGAGCCCGATTCGGAGGTATCGAACTTGGCCAGGGTGTATCCACCCGGCTGCTCGACGTCCTGCAACGGGATCAACTGCGAGCGGGTGCCATCGCCGATGGCGGCGGTGATGGCCGATGTGCCGAAGTCGATGGCCAGCCAGTTGGGGCCGGGCAATTCCTCGATGGTCAGGGGCAATTCCAGGCGCAGCGTGCGCGTGAAGGTCTCCCCGGTGTCGGTCACCCCCTCGGCGGTCATGGCAACCTGAAGCTTCGCCTGTCCGGACTCGAGCCGCGCCCCGACGATCGCGGCGATGAAGTTGTCGTCGAACGTGACGCGGATCCTGGTCGGCTCGCTACCCTCGCCGATCGACACGCGGCCCTCGCCATCCAGTCCCTCGACGACCAGCACCTGTTCGATGGTCCGCCCGGGCTTCATCCGCAGTGCGCCCTGGGCCGATGGGGCCAGGACCAGCGTGATGTCGAACCTGGGCACGATGCGGCCACGTCCGGAACGCGCCACGTTCTCCGCCCACAGGGTCAGTATCGGCTGGGGCTTGCGGGACTCCTTCCGCTTGGTGGCGGTGGCGGACCAGTCGAGGACACAGCGGTTGCCGGGCAGCTGGGCGGGCGGTTTGACGGCGCCGTCAGGGGCGACGACGGCGATCCAGGCCTGGCCGTCATCCTCGCCGAAGGTGATCAGGCGGCTCGGCAGTTTTTGGCCACGCTCCACCCGCAGGGCGAGATCGGCGCGGGTGCGATCGCGGCACAGCGTCACCGGGAAGGGCCCAAGGTTGGACCCGGGCGCACCCACGCCGATGACCTGCACCAGGTAGGTGTCGCGGTCGGGATCCGGGTTGGGGACGATGCGCCCGTCGCAGCGGACCAGAAGGGGGACCGTCACGTCCCTGCCCTTCGGCGGCACGATGACGTTGCCCTCGATGGTGCCCTCGAGAAGGAAGGCGTCGTCCGGCAGTACCTCCTGATTGCGCATGACCCGCAGGGCATAGCGGTCACGGAAGGATTCGGCGCGGGTCCGCGTCGCCCTGCTGCTGAAGCGCAGGGCGCCGACGACGACGGTGTTCGACCCGTCGGCGGCATTGCGGAAGATGTGATCTCCCGGCGTCTCGACGAACGTCACCAGGGGGGGGCGGGCCAGTTCGGGAAGCAGTTTGAGGGTCAGCGGAATGATCAGCGGCTCTAGGTCGCGTATCCTGCGGCCGTGCAGTTCCAGATGGATGGGCATGGCCGGGTCCGCCACCGGCCGGGCGTCAACCACCCTGGCGGGGTCGAAGAACAGGTGGACGAGGGTCCCGTGACTCACCTGCTGATCCAGGGCGCCGCTCAGCCCGTCCTCCGATGAGAAGCCGACCAGCGGCCCGGTTCCCTGACACATGAGTCCCAGTTTGGCGCCGTCGGTATCGGCGACGGACAACTGGGCGGGCAGCAGGGGCTGGGCGGTCTTGCCCAGGAGGCGGGCGAGGGGGTTGGGCCTGCCGAGATTGTCGATCTCGACCTTGCCGAGCAGCAGCGGCACCGTGGCCAGGCTGTTGAAGTCGATCACCACCTCCGACACGCCCCGCCATTTCAGCAGGGGGCGGAACGGACGGCCCGGCGTCAGCCGGTAGATCAGATACGCCACGAACAGAAGGGAGCCGACGATGGCGGCGAGGAGATACGCCTGGACCCGTTCGCGCTGATCGCCGATGCGACTGAGGGCTTCGGCGGGAGTCAGGGGGCCGTCGCCAGGACGCCACAGGGCGGCGAAGGTCAGGTCGTCGAGTTCCCGCACCGGCACCAGTTCGTCGACGAAGCCACCGGCCTTCGGGATCGTCACCGTCGCCTCCGGTGTCAGGGTCACGGACAGCGGCCTGGTCTCGGAAATCAGCCGATCGTACCCCTCGGCATGGTAGCGATAGCGCACCGTGAACTCGAGCCGCCCGCCGGCGATGCGGTCGGTACTCACCGGCACGTCGGTGCGGAGGCCAAGGAGGTCGAACAGCGACTTTTCCATGTCACCAGACAGGGGAATCTCGCCGCTTCGCTTTGCCACCGCCTGTCCCAGGACAGGACCCGTCGCCGGTTCGACCAGGCGCCAGGACAGGGACTCGGGCTGCAACACGCCCTGGCCGGCCACCCGCAGGATCGGCGCCACCCCATCGGCGGTGCCGAGACGCATGAGGTCCGGCCCCACCGGGCGACGCGTGACCGTCACCTCCTTCGGAGCGCTGACCAGCATGTTCACGTCCGGCGCCACCGGAAGTACTTCGGAAACGACGATACGCAGTGGCTTGACCTTGGCGTCCTCGTCGTTGTCCTCGCCTTGCGCCAGCTCGCTTCTTCCATGGGGGATCTTGAGCTGGAGATGCTCGTTGGTGATGAAGGTGAAGTCCCGGGTCGTGCGGGACAGAAGCTCCTGCGCGCTGGTCAGTCCGCTCAGCTTGAAGCGGCGCGCAAAGTTGCTGGCGTCGCGGGATGGCTGGGCGTTGAACAGGTCGTTGGTGACGTTGACGATGTAGACCTTGCGGAATGAGTTCGTTACGCTGGGCGCCGAAGACAGCGCCATGACCTCGGCCATGGCGATGGGAGACAGCCCCTCCTTGAAACGGCAGTCGAGGCCAAGCTGTTCCTTGAGGAACTCTTCCAGGTCAGAGGCGGTTCGGAGGGGGGGCGGGGAGAGCCAGTCGAACAGGTCCCCCGGGATCATCCTGTGGTCGGACCGTTCCTTGCACGTCTTGTTCCCCTTGTCGTCCGTCGACAGGCCATAGAAGGTCAGCGACAGATGGTCCTTTTCCGGGATGAAAACCGGGAACTTGTCGTCGGTTTTGTTCCACTCGAAGAGGGCACGCGGCAGAGCCCAGGCAATCCTGTTCCGGTAATCCTTCATGTCCCCGGAATCATCGATCAGGACGATGAAATGGGCCGGACCCCGGTCTGGTATCGGGCGTTCGGCCCTGGTCGGTTCCTTCGCTTTGGGCGCGGGTTTCCTGGCGGTGGGCGTGTATCGGGGCTTGTCGATGGCCGCCTTGGAGACCTCGATCTCGGCGTGGGCCGTACCGATCGCCACCCCGGTCATCAGGGCAAGCGCCAGAGCCAGGCGCGTGATCGCGTTCATCGCTCCTGACTCCTTGCCTGCTCTTCCAGGGCCACGCCCATGATGGCGAAGCGCCAGACGGGCCAGTCGGCATCGGTCTCGGTGACCCACTGCCCGACCTTCGTCGCCAGGTCGTCGGGTGTCAGCAGCGGAGTCTCCTCCGGCGAGGGAATGGCCGCTCCGTTCAGGGCGACGCCGTCGGTCACCGTCTGGCGGGCGGCCTCGGCCAGCAGAGCGAGGGTGCGGGCGGTCGATCCCTTCGGCAACTCGGCCACGGGGAATGGCGTGGTGCGCTGGAGGGTGACGGAACCGGCCTGAAGGGTGAGCCGCCCCTCGGCGACATCGACGAAGAACGCGTACAGCGCCCGGCAGTCGCGCAGGAGGGCCACGAGGCGCGGAGGGAAGGAGGGCGTCTCCAGGTGCAGTTCATTGGCCAGGCGACGGGCGATGCGGGCGGCGTTGGCTTCCTCGGGCCAGACATACGGCAGCGGCGTGGTTTCGCCCGGTGGCTTGAACAGGACGTCGAGGGAGGACGCGGTCGGCAGGACCGCGCCGATCTGGAAGGGGATCGGATCAACGATTTCGCGAAGTCCGGGGTAGGCCTTCCGGGCGTCCCTGCCCCAGCCCATTCCTCCGCTCATGTCCCTGTCGGTGACGACCGGGAACCAGTCCTCCTTCGACCAGGCCAGAACGCCGGCCCGGTAGGGCTCCAGCACCCTGTACAGGGCGGCGATCGCGTCACCACCCGTGCCGACGACGTTTCCGGCGCCCGGCATCAGGACGTCGAAGGCGATGGGACGTCCCGGGACATCATCCTGGCGGCGCCGCACCTGGAAGCGGAGGTGACGACGCAGATAGTCCTCAAGACCCGACCGCCAGTTCCCGTAGGCTTTCCGGACTTCGCCGATTGCCTTTTCGGGGAGGGTGGGGATGAGGGCTGCCTCGACCCGCTGCGGTTCAGCCTTCAGAAAGTCTCTCAGGGGAAGTGCTGCGCCGGGTTGACCGGAGTCACCGACCCACCGCTGGACCAGGGAGGCGACGACGTCCGCCAGGCTCTCCATCATCAATGCGAAATCGTGACACAGGGCCACGGCGATCTCGGTCGAGCGCTCCAGGCCCGGCTGCCCGGAAAAGGCGCCGAGGGCCGCACCGACCTCGGTCAGGCCCTCGGCGATGGATACGATCGCCGTCTCGATCTCCACCAGGGGAAAGCCTCGGGAGACATCGTCGTCCGCGAGTTCGGTGTTGCACCAGGTCTCCACGTAGGCGGCGAAATGGTCCCGCTCCCTGGCACAGTAGGCACTCTGGGCGGCGTAGAGCTGGTTCGACAGGACGGCCAGGGTCGAGACCAGGAAATTCGTCGCCGAGTCTCCGCTCTCCACCACCGGCGCGATGCCGACGATGAAGGATGGACGCGGGGTGCTTACACCCTCGCCGCTCCAGAAGCGGTTGGCGGCGGTGCGTCCGGTGGTGTCCGCGGGTCGGGGGGCGAACCAGCGCTCGACGACGTCGGCCAGCAGCCGGGCCCTGGCCCATTGCCACAGGCCATCCATGGGCAGGACGACGGCGTGGGCGGTCGCCACCTGGACCGAGCCCTCGGTAGTCGTGGGAGTCCGCTCGAACAGCCCTTTCCAGGCGAGACAGCCCCAGGCCAGATCGACGGCCTGGTCGATGCGGTGCTCCACCGGCATGCGAGGATCACCGGCGAACAGCACGCGGTCGATCAGACGCCGCGCGCGTTTCGGCTGGCCGCCGCGATCGGAGATGACGTCGTCCCCCTGCAGAAGCAGCAGGCGCTTCAGCTCATGGGCAAAGGCCAGGGCCGCGGCTCCGCCACTGGCCTCGGGGCTGGGCGCGGCCAGCACCACGCTGGCCGAGTGTCCGAGGGTGGCGCAGACGTGGGCGGTCTCGGCCAGGAGGCCGGTGGTTTCGGCGTCATCGCTGCCGCCGATCAGAATCACGCGCCGTGATGGCTGTTCGGCCAGCGCCTCGCGAATCCGCCGCTCGGTCTCCTCGGGCGCCAGCAGGAGGGCGAGACGGGCCATCGCCCGGTCTCCCCAGGCGCCACCGCTGGTCGTTGCCGGGGAGGCCCGACGCAGCCAGGTGCGATAGGAGACCCATGCCCGTTGCGACGGCGCGCCCTGATCCCGCAGTCCCTCGAGGTAGGGGCGCAGGTCCATGTCGATGACGACGGTCTCGTCCGCCGCCAAGGTCCCCAAGCCGGCGCCCAGGCGGATGGCAAGGAGGCGGACGTCCTCCGCCGGCGCTCCCGATTGGCGAATTCGCGACCTCAGGGTGGCCAGCATGCTCTCGCCCAGATCGCCGAAGCCAATCACCAGGGCGGGGCTGAGCGGGGCCGGACTCTCGGGCAGATCGGCCGGCGGGGGCGGCGCCTCGGGGACCACGAAGTCCAGTCGGGCCGGTGATGGTGGTGGTGGAGTCTCCTCCATCCGTTTCGGTCGATCGCAGGGGAACAGGCGGCCGAACATGAGCATGGCCAGCGGATTGATCAGACACCAGGTCCAGACCAGCCACGGCGGCAGGACCAGGAGACGCGGCGCGCCCGGGGCGGGAATCGGCTTCGCCTGACCGTCGGGCATCTGCCACGTCACCTGGCTGGTACGGTCGGTGATGGCCAGCCAGCCGCAGCACTCGGGGCGGATGGTGTAGGTGAGCTGCGGCGGGACGGTTTCCAGCACCGGGAACGCCCAGGTCAGTCGGGCGATATCGCCGATGTCGCCGCGAATGGGATGCACCTCGCCGGTTCCCATTATGGTGAGGGGAGAGGGAGAGCGCACCACCTCCTCGACCACGCCGGCCAGCGGCTTGTGGCCACCGACTTCGGCGGCGAGGAAGGCGAACAGATCGCCGAGACGTTCGGAGTTGTCGACGACGTGCACCCGCTCCGAGGCCCCGGCGACGGCGTCGAGGAGCTGACGGTTGACCGCGCCGAAGCCGGCGCAGAGAATGGTGTGACGGGACAGGTCCCGGGCGGCCTCACGGGTCGCTTCGATCTCGTCGCTGCCGTCGGAAAACAGGATGACGGTCTTGCGGCAGGGGCGCAGGTCGCCCTTCAGCGTCTCGGCCGCGGCATGGAGCGCCGAGGCGATCGATGTCCCGCCGCCCGGACCGATGGCGGCGACGGCCCGTCGGGCCTTGCCATGGTCTTCGGTCGGTGGGCACAGCACCTCGGCCCGGGTGTCGAAGGCGATCACGGCGATGTTGAAAGAGTTCGGCAACACCTTGATGAAGTTCTCGGCGGCGCGGGTCATCTCGCGCAACGGACTGCCGGGGGCGCTGCCCATGCTCGACGACCGGTCGAGAAGAAGTATGACGTCGTGGTCGGCGGCCGGGGGAATATCCACGGGCACGCGGTGGGTGAGGGAGACGCTGACCGTCTCTCCCCGGGCGCAGACCGCCGCCGACAGGGTGCGGCGGTACTCGGGCCTGCCCTTTGGTCGCTTCTGCAACCACACCAGCAGCACGCCGATGGCGATCCACCCGACGAGACCCAGGAGAAGCGCTGGTCCGAAGCTCATGACGGCTCTCCTCCGATGACGGCAATCAGGGCGAGAACACTCAGGTCCTCGGCACTCCAATCGGACGGGATTTGCCCATTCCTCCACACTTCGAGCGGCCTCATGTCGCCCTGGCTCCCGGCGACGACGGCCATGTCCGCGGGATCGGGCAGTGGCCGCGCCCGTCTGGCATAGGCGACGAGCGCGTCGGCCAGAGAGTTTTCGGCGTCCGATGTCAGCATCAGGGAGCGGTTGGTGAAGTGCCATTGCGGACGGCCGGTGTCATCGGGGCGGCGGACGATCCGCCCGCTCTGGTAGGCGGTGGCGAACGAGCGCAAGGCCTCTTCATCGGCGGCGGCAATGCGCAGCGGCACCGGCAGGACATCGACGGACCGCTCGAAATGTTCGGCCACCTGGACCCGCCAGCGCTCGGCAGCCCAGTCGGCGGCCTGGACGACGGGCAGGGGGGTGGCGCCGAGGGCGTCGAGGCCACCACGGCCCGCCACCGTCCAGGTCAGGCGGCGCACGGCGGTGGGATCGCTGCCGGGCACGATCTCGGTCGGGGCTTTCGCGGTCCAGACCGACCGCACCTGGTCCTCGAGAGAAATCCCGGCGGGGGCCACGACGGCGGCTGCCTCGGGCCGGTCATTGGGCCGCGTCAATCCGTCGAAGGCATGCCGTCGGTCATCCGGCGAGCGGGCGGCGACCGCGGCGGCCAGCGTCAGCGACGGCAGGGCGTCGATCATCGCCTCGGCCCAACCGCGCACGCCGTCGGCGGCCGAGGTCGGGTCGGGGAAGTCACGGCTGGACCCCAGGTCGGAATGCAGCGACAGGTCCACGCCCTCGGCAACGAGGCCGGTGCGGAAGAACAGGTGAGTCTCGATGAGACGGCCCGGTTCCGAGCCCCCCCAGTCCGAGAGCAGGCGTTCCGCCATGGCCTGCAACTCTTTCATGCTGGTCGCTTCGTCCAGCAGCACACGGTTCGCCGTGCCAGTCGACGTGGCTGTCTTGCCCACCGCCGCCGTCAGGCTGCGATGGCTTTCGGCACAGAGGACGGCAAGGCCGGCGGCCCATTCGGCGCAGCGGGTGGCCAGCCGCTCCGACTGTTTCGCCATATGCTCGAACAGGGCGCCCAATTCGGCCGTCGTGCCGCCGAGCCTGCCAAGACCACGCAGCCGCACCGCCAGCACCTCGAGGCTGGCGATGGCCAGAGGCACGGTCCAGCCGCGCTCCGGCGCCGCACCCCTGGCCGTGGGGGCGATCCGCAGCATGCGATCGACCGAGCGGGCGAAGGTCAACGTCAGCCATTCGTTTGCTTTTGCGCCGAGCCCATCGAAAGCCGATTGCAGTTCTTCGGCCGTCGCCCCGTTGAGGGCGCCATCGAGGACGGTGCGCCATGGCGTGCCGGGCGGTTCCCCCTCCATCCACGCGGTCAGGGCCTTGAGAGCCTGGTCCTCGCCGAGTCTTGGCACCTCGTAGCCTCCTCCGGCAGCCGACGGTGTCAGGCCGAGCAGGGAGGTCCCGCCGATGATCCGGAGCAGGAGCGCCTCGCGGACGGCGCTCCGCCGCAGCGACGGGGCAACGCCGACGCTGGACGCCGCCGCATCAAGCACCAGGGTGGGACGAGCCAGTCCCTCCGCCCGGAGCTGGCTGGCATGGATGGCTCCAAGCACCGGCCGACGCCCCCCGCGGTCGGCGAGAATCGGCGCCAGGATGCCGGCCTGACGCGCGGCGGCGACGGGCTCGTTGGCGTGGAGGCGGAACACCCAGTTGAATGGGGGCTCGCCGTCCTCGCGGTCCAGCAACGGGACGCCGGGACGGTAGCAGGTGCGCTGGGGAAGAAGGCCACTGCTCTGCGCGGTCTCAAGCTCCGCCATGAGGGCCAGGCCGTTGGTGGAGGACGGGTTCGTCGTCACCAGGACGGCCACGGTCTCGGGCACGAAGCCCCCCGCCGACGCCTGATGGTCGCGCGTGAGGCGCCGCACGAGGCGGCCGATGTCGATCAGGGACGCACTGCCAAAGCCCCCCGCCGGGTCGGCGATCAGGACGATCTGACGGACATCGTCGGCACTCTCCGCGGCATAAAGGCCATCGAGTGCTTCAGCCAGGACGGCAAGGAGCGTTCCATCCTCCAGCCAGCGGAACAGGGCGACGCGGGCGAGAGAACGGTTGCCGTGGGCGCCGCGCGTCAGGGTCAGTTCCTCGCGGCTGCGGTCGCGGTGGCGCAAAGGGTCGCTCCAGGACAGATGCGGCGGGGCGGCGCCACCGCTCAGCCAGGGACCATCGAGCATGGCCACCTCCGGCGGCGCCGTGACCCGTTCGATGGGGTGGGCGTCCCAGGGTCGGAAAGAGGTCGTGTCGGCCGGCGTCACCGAGTCCACGTCGATATGGAGGAACCGATAGGGAGCCCCCGCTCGTCCGTCGTGGCTTTCGCGCAGCTCGTCACGGATCGCCGCCAGGCCCTGCAGGCCCACCCCCCCAAGGCCGATGAACAGGGTCGGCACCGCCGACAGGCCGGAGTGTCGCGGCGGCGGCACCCGCAGGGGCCGGGTCGGGCGCGGCCCGGGAACGCGCGGGACGGGCTGGGGGTGAGGCGCCGGAGCCGTCCTCAGCCAGAAAGACAGGGCATTCAGCAGCCAGCCCAGGGCCGGCAGGGCCGCGAGCAGGACCAGCCACCACGACAGGACCAGCAGGCGCGGCAGGACCTCGGTCGGGCGAGTGACGGCGGTGCCGTCATGGCGTTTGTAGTCGAGCCTCGCCGGAGCCGTGCCCACCGACCACAGTCCGACCGAGTCGATGGAGAAGGTATGCGTGAAGATCTGGGGAGTGACGGCCAGCGGCGACACGGTGCGGACGACACCGCCCTCGCGGGGCACCCAGCCGTCGTTGCCTTCGGAGGGCATCTGGACGTGACGGCCGTCGAGGGGAACGGTGAGGGTGGCCGTTCGCGCCACGGTCTCCTCCGACATCGCGACCACACGGCGGAACTGGGTGACGATGTCGGCGAGGCTGGCGGGCACCAGCAGGCGGTTGCGATCGCCGGTGATCTCCGCCATGCGGGAATCGAGGCTCCCGGGCAGGCCGATGGCGAAGAAGTCCACCCCCAATTCACGCAGGCGGGCAGACTCCGCCGCCATTTCCGACCACGGCATCGGCGAAGGGCAGCCGCAGGTGGTGATTTTTCCGTCGGTGAAAATCATCGCCAGCTTGCGAGCACCTGGCCGCGTTGTCTCCAGTAGTTTCGACAGTTCCAGAAACATCTTTCGGCTGTCGTTGTCGCCGGTCTTTTTCCTGACGGCGTCCAGCGCCTGCTCCACTTCGGTCAGGGACCCGGTCCACCCGCTGGCGGTCTTCACCGTGACCTCGGCCTCCGTATCGAAGGCCATGACGCTGAAGCGGAAGCGATCGCCTTGCATTTCGCGCGCAAGCTGGGCCGCGGCGGCGCGCATCGTCGGCAGCGAGGAGATCATCGACCCCGAGACGTCCACCAGCAGGGCCACGTCCACCGGCGGCGGCGGGGTCGTTACGCTGGACAGGCGTTCCCCGGGAAAGGTGATGGTCTGGGTTACCGGCTCGCCGGTGAAGACCACGCCACGGTCGAGGCGGGACTCCAGTTGCGCCGCGGCCTGGCTTGCGGCGTTGTGCAGGTGCACGTAGAGGGCCAGGCCGCCGAATACCAGCGCCGGCGCGGCGACCAGGATCGCCAGGCCGACGGCAAATCTGCCCATGCTCATGGATATGTCCCGCTGCTGGTCGATCGCGCCATGGCCCCCTCACCTGATCAGTTCAGAATCCGGTCCGCCAGGTTGCCGGTGATCACGCTCTTCCCATCGACGTTGCCGTAGAACTGGAAAACCATGAACAGACCCTCGCGGTCCCTCCCGTGCTGCCTGAGGCGGTCCGAGCCGGCGTCGGGCGGTGCGGGGAAGGCCTCTTCGAGGAAGGCATTGAGGGGGTCCGTCTGGACGAAGTCGGTGATGATCTGGTAGTAGTCCCCGCCCTTGTCCTTGTCCCCGTTCTTGGCTTCGTCCTTGGCCGCCTTGGCCCTGGCCTTGGCCTTGTCCTTGTCCTTGGGCTCCTTGGCCGCCGCGCGGGCACTGTCCATCGCCTGCGGGAGCTGGATCTGCCGATTGCTCGCTGGCTTTTCCTCGCGTCCCTGCAGGACGAAGGTGATGGCGGCACGCATGAGGTCGCCACCCGGCTGGGTCAGCGTCAGCACGGCGTTGCCGCTCACCCATTCCCACAGGCGTTCCGCCGTGTTCCACCGTACCGCGCCGGTGGCCACGCAGTGGACGAAGGCCAGCATCATCTCCGGCCGGTCCAGCAGGCGCACGATACGGGGCGCCATCAGATGCCGGGGGTTGGTCAGTTGCTGCCCGATGCGGGCCAGATGGCGGTGCTGGATGAACCAGGCCTCGGCCTCGGCGCGGAAGGGGTGGTAGGTCAGCGCCCGCTTGCGCTCCTCGGTATAAGCACCGTTGCCCGGGTCCATCACCCTGACGTACTCGTCGCCGCACGCCAGAACGTCGGCCACCTCGGTCCCGGCATCGTAACCCCGGATCAGCGTCAGGGAGGTCGGGTCGCTGTGAATGGTGATCGGGCTCTTGTGACCGCTCAGCCTGCTCAGTTCCAGATCGATGGCGGACAGGGCATCCTGCTTGTCGGTCCCGGACGGCCCCTTCAGCACCCACCGGCAATTGGCGGTTCCCTGACCACTGAGCAGCACCGTCGCCGCCGCATCAAGCCGGGCAACCAGGTCCTTGATCACCAACCCCTTGTGATTGCGCAGGTACTGGATGTAGTCGAAGATATCGATCTCGGCCAGTTGCGCCGTGACGACGGGGAAAAAGCGCTGGTGCAGCGTGTCGTGCAGGCGCGACAGCAGGCCGACCGCATGCAGGGTCTCTCCCCGCTTCAGCCGCAACCGGGGACGGCCGTTTTCATCGACGTCGGCCAGCCAGGTGGTGACGGCCAGCTCCCGTTGCGCCAGCGACTGTCCCTGGTCGCTGACGGCACGGTTCCTGAGTTCGCCTTCGAATCCCTGCATGGCGACGACGCCGCGTTCGTCGAAGTCGGCGACGGAGTCCGGCGCCAGGGTGATGAAGGTGCTGGTGCCGCGCCGCATCCGCGCCAGACGGTCCCTGAGGCGCTGGATGTGATCGCGTCGCGCCGCTTCCAGGCTTGGCACCTTGCCCTCGCGCTTGAGGGCGAGGCTGGTCAGGGCGGCGTTGGTTTCCTTGTACCAGAGGTCAAAGCGCTGCCGGACGTCGGCGATGATGCGGGCCATGTCCTCCAGCAGGAGGGTCTTCTGGTGCCAGCCCACGTACTCGTAGCAGACCCGGCGCGCGTTCTCCTGCGGATCCTCGACCCACGTGCCCAGCCACTTGCTCTGTGTATCCTTGAGAGCGCCGCGGGCGTCGGTGGCCCGCTGCTTGACATTGGCGATCTCGTCGTTGAGCAGCCTGATGCACTCCTTGACGGTATTCTCGATGGTACCGAGCGGCCCTTCACGGGACGCCAGGATCTCCAGTTCCATGTACATCCGGGTCAGGGCGGTGCCCTGATCGGGTCTGCCTGAATCGACGAAGCGGTTCTCCTCCCTGGACAGTTCGGTCGCCACCATGGTGTCGACGGCCTGGGCCAGCTTGGCGCTCACCGTCTTCTTCACCATCTGGCGGCCCCGCTCGAAGCTGGCTTCGCCGCCCTCTTCGTTGAGGTACCGTTGCAGGATTTCCGAAAGTTCGTCGCCGAAGCGGTCTCGCGAGCGCTCCTGGGATTCCTTGACTCCCTTGGCGTTCCGATTCTCCTTGAAGGTCTTGACGAGGATGCGCTCGGCGGGAACGGTGTCGTTGGGGTCGCGGTCCAGGGCCATGAAGGGGTTGGCGAAGGCTAGCGGCAGTTCCACCTCATGCTCCGTCGAAGTGAGCTTGTACCCGGCCACGTCCACCGCCTCAAACATGTACCAGCGGCTGACGATCTCGCGGGCGCTGAGTTCGTTGCGCAGCTTCTGCGGCAGTTTCTCGCGGTCCTCGCCGAGCTTCTGCAGGTCTTCGAACAGCTTGAGCATGGCGGAGACCCGCCGCCTGGCCGTGTCGGCGCGGTCGATTTCCGAGCCGGCATGGACGCCGATCACCTGGCGATCCTTGTCCCTGGGGGCGCACAGGCCGCTCAGGTATTCCTCGGCCAGTTCCCACGCATAGAGGTCGGCGAAGGTGGTCACGGGAATGTTGAGGCGGGCCGCGCCGAAACTGAACGGCTCGCCGTTCTTGTTGACCAGATCCTCCATCATCTTGGTGCTGACCTGGGCATCGATGTAGGGATCGATGGCATTGGCGACCGAGCGGAAGAATGCCGTGCGCGCCTTTTCGTCGGTGCACTTCCGGCCGAGGTAGACCAGGTAGTCGAACATGCGCGTGTTGATGCGCGACCGGATCCGGCCGGCCGCGTCGTAACTCACCTCCTGCGAAATCGGCTCGTTGATGCCGGAGGGGGTGTAGCGGTCATCGGGCGGGATGCCGATCTCCTGCATCCGCTCGATTTCGCGGAAGAGGCTGTACGACCGCGAATTCGTGACGTTATAGGTGTTGCTGTAGACGTTGGGCAGCACGACGGCGCCGATGATCGTGGTGCGCAGCCGCATATCCGCGGCGACCTTGTAGACCAGATACCCGGCATCCAGCATGCAGCCGGCACCGGTCCCACCGGCCGCCGACGAGACCAGCCACACCGTCACCGCCGAGGCGTCATCGCGGCTCATGGAGGACATCATCTCGTGAAGCCTGGTCTCGATGGTCGTGGCGTTGGCGAACATGGCGTAGCGGCCCACCTGCCGCTGCTGGGCGGCTCCCAGGGTGATGTTGAGCGCCGCCGGCGGCATCAGCTTGGTCAGCCAGTTGGCGTGCAGCCAGGTGCGCAACTGGGGGTGCTGTTCGCTGGCCACCGGCGACGGCAGGATCTTCTGGACCAGTTCCCGCAGGGTGGGCTGGTAGCCATCTTTCAGGAACAGGTACTCCTGCATGCGATCGAGGGAGGTACCGGTCTCGGTGCCCGAGGCGATGGTCTCGGCGCCGGCGCCGTCGGCCATATGTACCGTCTTGCCCGGCTGCCAGTCCTCGATGGTGTCGAACTCGAGAAAGGCGATGTTGTCGGGCTTGCGGCCGTGCTTGTAGACCGCAAGTTCCTTGAGGTAGGTGAGAACGTGCGCGCCGGTGCCGCCGAACCCAAGAACCAGTGTCATCTGAGCCATGACTGCGTCATCCTTCTTTCAGGCCATCAGGCACGCTTGTTCACCATCAGACGCATCCGCCAGGTTCCCGACGGCGCACCGGTGATATTGATATCCACTCCGATCGGCAGGTTGTCCTCCCGGATGTTCTTCTCCCCCGCGAGGCGATAGGCCACCCGTAGCTTGGCGTGGTTGGCTGGGGTGCGGCGAAGGCGCAGGTGCTCGAAGATCTTCTTGCTCCCGGCGGGGCCGATCTCCACCTTGCCGTCCAGATTGAGACGCAACCGCCCGCCAAGGGGGAATGGGTTGGCACCCTGGATGGCGTTGGGGTCGCGATTGGCGTCAAACACCCGGAACTCGAGTCGTCCACCGAGGCTGCGATCGAGCGCCCCCATGATCAGGCGCGGCAGCATCAGAAAGGCCAGGACTCCGGTCACACCCAGGACGAGGAGTCCCCCCACGATGAGGGTGAGCCAGCGCAGCCACCACGGCCAGCGCACCTGAATCCGGCCGATGGACATCGGGTCGGACAACACGCGGTGGGTCTCGTCGCCGTCCGGCAGGCGGACCCCGGCCAGCGGCGGAGCGCCCTTGGCCACGTCCCCGGCCGACAGGACGAGATCGACCCGCACCGGATCCCCCCAGCCGATTCCGTCGACGAAGCCGACGTCCACCGGAACCTCGAACGAGAACACCCCCTTGTCGCGATGGATCGGCAATGGCTCGCCGGCGGCACCGGCCAGCGGCGCACCGGCGGCATCGACGCGCCGCACGGAAAGCCAGGAGTCGGGCTCGGGGATGAATGACTTGGGATCATCCACCTTTTCGCCCTTCTTGCCATGAAGCTGCAGGCCGACGTGAAGCGAGCCACGCCACGGCGGCAGGCCGACATCGGCCAGTCCGCTCGGCTCGAGGAGGTTCAGGCGCAGCACGGGGTTGTCGGTGGCGGTGATGGTCTCGCCGGGACTGACCGCGACGACCTGCCCATCCTTGCTCCGTTTGAGCGTGAGTTGTATCTGGTACTCGCCCTTGGCGGGGGGCTGCCACCGTTCCTTCGTCGTGCAGCGCCCGTCATCGCCGATCTCGGCCTTCAGCGTGCAGGCCGGCTTGCAGTCCGGCCCGGTGATGGCCACCTCCGCCGTCAGCGGAGCCCCGGAGCGTTCCTTCAGGATGTCGGTGTCCCGACTCAGCAGGGCCTGATAGATGATCGACGACGACTCGCTGACATCGACCTGGCGAACCGGTTCCCGCAGCACGACTCGCGGCCCAAGGGCGTTGGCCGAGATGTCACCGACGAATCCGTCCGGCTTGCCGAAGCGGTAGATCCCCGCCTCCGGGTTGTCGATGGAAAAGAAGGTGAATGCCTTCGGGCTGCCGCCGGTGGCCGTCACCGGGAATATCTCGACTCCGGTCGGGGAGAGCAGCCTCAGCGGCGGAGACACCGAGGCCGTGTATACCTCGAATTCCAGGCGGCGCAGGTAGGGAGGCGCCTCGTAGGTGTCTCCAAGGATGCGATTGCCCTTCACTCCCAGCCAGCGATCGCCGATTTCCTTGACCCATTGGGCGACGTTGATCGGCTTTACTGCCCGTTGGGCTCGTCCCCCCGTGACGTCAACCCAGAACTTCTCGTCCTCATTCCAGTACTCTCCATTTTCGTCGATCCCGAGGACATCCATGTCGAAAGGCTTGAAGCCGTCTCGTAGTTTTTTTACGGTTTTCTCGATTTTATCCTGAAGTGGCTTGGGCCCGGTATTACCAGGTGACGTCGGCCGTCCATCGGTGATCAGCACCAGGTGACGGCTGCGAGTGGAGGCGCCTTTCGGCTCCGTTTTCCACTGGTCGAAGATATTCGCGGCCCTGGCGAAGGCCTGATCGGTTGCCGTGTAGGCCGCCTTGTCGCGACTGTTGGGCGAATTCCAGTTGTCCCAGTTTGTCAACTTACCTTTGAAGCTGGTATCGCCACGGTCGTGGATCTTTTCTTCCAGCAACCGTTCGATTCCGCTGACGCCCATCGCGCTGAAGCCATCAAAGGACAGCTTCTCGTTCATGGTGACCTCCACGCCGGTGGCGAAATCGATCACCGCGATACGGTGGACCTTATCGGTACCCCGCACATCATGCGCCAATCGAGTCGCAAGCATCCGCGCCGCGGAGATTCGCTGCTTCGCCTCGTCGTTTGGTCCAATGCGTTTCCCATGATTGTCGACATACCCGAACATGCTTCCGGATTGGTCGATCAGAAAGACGGCATCAATGCCGTTTGCGTGTGCCATCCCGCCCCCAGCCAAGGCCAGGACCGGGATCAGGAGTACCATGAACAGACACTGGAAACGTGTCACAGCCAGCCCTTGTCAGCATGTTGACCGAATCTCTCCATGAGCCTGTGGTAGTGAGACGGAGTCTGCTCAAACCACGGCTGCACATGCCATGCTTACCGGAATGAGAGTGACTGCGCAAGTGCTCTGAAAAGGAGTGTCAGGGCAATCTGGTGAGGGTAAGGTGCATCCGTTTCCCGCGGCAAAAAGCCCTCCCCCTCCCCCTTCCCCATAGAGGGAATGCCTTGACAGCATGACCGATGCCTGCGCTACCTTGCAGGGAGTTTTGCCTGTTGGACATACTGATCGGACAGATTGGTTGATGACGGCGAACACGTTCCGGGACCATTGACCTTCGGAGACCAGTGACGATGCCAACACCAAAGGAATTCCTCGAGGGCGTGATCCAGCCCGCCCTTGTCGCCATCGACAGGAACAGCGTCGCCGCCCAGCAGCTTCTTCTCGGCACCGCGATCCAGGAGAGCGCGCTGAAACACCTGGAACAGATCGGCGGTGGCCCGGCCCTCGGGTACTTCCAGATGGAGACGGTGACTCACGACGACATCTGGGAGACCTACCTGAAGTTCAGGGATGATCTCGCGGACAAGGTGCGTGCCGTCGCCGGTATCACCAGCGGCGAGCCCAGTTCCCAGCTTCTGAAGACGAATCACGAATATGCCGCGGCGATGGCGCGGATCCGCTATGCCCGCGTCAAGGCGGCACTGCCGCAGGCGGGCGACATAGAGGGAATGGCGAATTACTGGAAGCAGCACTACAACACGGCGGGCGGCGCGGGAAAGCCCGAGGAGTTCATCAACAAGTGGAAGAGCTCCGGGGCCGGTGCTCTGTTCGCCGCCATGGTCTGACTCACCCGGGTTGACGACTCACCCGGGTTGACACGGGGCGGCGGGCGTGGCTACCAGTCGGCCATGGGGCCGTGGTGGAGAATGGGAGCGATCGTCGCCTGCGTGGTCTGGGCCATGCCGGCCTGGGCCCAGCGGGCCGCCGTGGTCGTCGACGCGAGCGATGGCAGTATCCTCTATGGCCGCAACGTGACGGCTCCGGCCCATCCGGCGTCGCTCACCAAGATGATGACCCTCTACCTGGCGTTCGAGGCCATCGAGGCCGGGCGGCTGTCCCTTGCCGAGACCCTGACGGCGTCCGCCCGGGCGGCGGGTCAGGGTGGCGCGACCCTGGACCTGGACCCGGGACAGAAGATCACGACCGCCGATGCCCTGCGGGCGGTGATCACCCGCTCCGCCAACGATGCCGCCGTGGTCCTGGCCGAACGGCTCGGCGGCAGCGAGTCGGCCTTCGGCGCCATGATGACCGCCAAGGCAAAAGCTCTCGGCATGACGCGGACCAGCTTCGTCAACGCCACCGGCATGACCGCGCCCGGGCACCTGACCACCGCCCGCGACATGGCGCTGCTGGCGCTGGCCCTCCGGCGGGACTTTCCCCGGCACTACGCCCTGTTCGCCGCGCGCGGGGTCACCTGGGGCGGGCGGTCGCTGCCGACGGTGAACGGCTTCCTCGTCTCGTTCAAGGGCGCCGACGGCATCAAGACCGGGTTCACCTGCGCCGCCGGCTACAACCTGGTGGCCTCGGCCAGCCGCAACGGCCGGCGGCTGGTCGGCGTCGTCCTCGGCGCCCGCAACAAGGACGAGCGCCGGAACGCCATGCACCGCCTGCTGGAGACGGCCTTCAGCGGACGGAAGGAGGCCGGACTCGGCAACGTGCGCACCCTGGATGAAGGCAAGGGCGGGGCCGCTCCCGACCTGCGGGGCGAGGCCTGCGGCGGACGGGGGGCGTCGGTGCTGAATGCGTCCATCGCTCTGCCGGGCGCACCACCGGGGAAGAAGCCCGGCAAGACGGCGGGCCGGCAAGAGCCGCCGAGGGTCGAGGGCTGGGCGCTCGACGTCGGCATCTCGCGCAAGGAGGCGGAGGCCCGGCGCATGGCCGCCCAGGCCCTGGCAAGGCTGCGCCGCGATCTCGGCGGCGGGCGGGCGGCGACGGTGCTGAAGGCCGGTGATGGCGTGGTGGCCTATCGTGCCCTGATCATCGACGTCAATGAACAACCGACGGTCGCGACATGCCTTGCCATGCGTGCCAGGGACGAGGACTGCCTGGTGCTGACCCCTCCCATGCTGGCGGGGGCCATCGAGGACGCCGAACGCTATATCCGCTTTTTCGCCGAGTGATGGCACGACGTGCCGCCCCTGATATGCTAGGATGCGGCAGCGAAGGCCGGACGGTGGGGGAGATGGGGATGAAGATCGGGACGGCGCTGCTCGGCTGTGGGCTGACGCTGCTCATGGCGGCCTGCGACACGATGGCCGTCAGGGAGCTTGAGGCGACCACCGCCCAGGGGGGAACGACGTTCACCCGGGCCCTCACCAATGAATATCGCAAACGGGCCGCCGCCGAGCCGGAAGACGAGATGGACCATGTCGGCATATTTGCCCGCAAGGGTCTTGCCGCCGCCCGGGGCGAACTGGTGCTGCCGGAGGAGCTGACGGCCTGGAAGGTGCCGGTGTCGCGAGTGTCGGAACTCACCGACGCCAGGGCTCGCCTCATGCTCTATTTCGAGCGGGGCGCCCGCGAGCGGAACCCCGCCGTCGCCGCCGCCGCCCAGGCCCGGTTCGACTGCTGGATCGAGGAGGAGTCGGAGGGCGAGGCCAACAGCGGCTGCCGTGTCGAGTTCCTGAAGGCCGAACTCGTCCTCATCGGCAAACCGGGGGAGAAAAAGCCATGAGCGGTCCCGTGATCACGGTGGAGGTCTCCACCGGGGAGCTGATCGACAAGATCACCATCCTGGAGATCAAGGCTGCGCGCATGACCGATGCGGAGAAGCTGCGCAACGTCCATCTGGAACTCGCGACCCTGACGGCGGCCCGCGACGGCGCCACCCGGCCATCGCCGGAGCTCGAGCGCCTGACCGGCGACCTCAAGGCCGTCAACGAGGCGCTGTGGGACATCGAGGATGACATCCGCGCCTGCGAGCGGGCGGGGGACTTCGGGTCCCGCTTCGTCGAACTGGCCCGGGCCGTCTACCGCACCAACGACCGGCGCTCGGCCCTGAAGCGGGACATCAACCAGCTCCTCGGGTCCCGTCTGGTGGAGGAGAAGTCCTACGCCCCCTATTGATCGCCGTCCCCGGGGTCGAGGCACCGGAGAAGGTTGACCGCGCGCACGGCACCGGGGACGTGGGTGGCGTCGGGGGGCGCGAAACGAAGAAGGTCCACCTGCACCAGGGCCACGTCCCGCGGTCCCACCAGGCCAAGCCCCACCAGTCCCCGGATCGCCCAGCAGTCCGCTTCCTGCTCCACCCTGTCCGGACGTCCCGCTCCCAGGGTGTGGCCGAGGGCATGGTGGGCGCACTCGTGGGCATGGAAGAACAGCCGGGTCGCCGGCGTCATCCGCTCCGCCACATCGGGATTGAAGTCGATGACCGGCACGCCGCGCCGAATGGTCGCCAGCGAGACGTCGCGGATGGAGCGATCGGCGATCATCGGCACCGGCGCCGGGCCGGCGGCGGTGACGACATGGCAGACGCCAAAGTGCTGCCCGTAGTTCGCCGCCGATGCCGGGCTGGCGAGAGTCAGCGCCATAAGGAGACCGGAGTGAAAGACGATCCAACCGACTGCCATATCCCGGCCCGCCCCGTCGATGACTGGTGCATGCCGAAGACATGTCACCGACGGTGCCGTGTCCCCAGGGAGGAAGGCGGGGTAGTACGCTTTCCGGAAGACGTACAGGGGGGTCTCTCCCATCGGTGGTGGGGCTCCCTGCCGCCCTTGTGCTCCCGGAGCCCGCGTTGACGCGCCAGTATGATCGGCGCATACTTTCCCCCATGGTGAGGCCGCGGTGATCGACCGGTGATGTTCCGCAGTCGCCGATGCGCGGTGGGGCCTGTGCGGGACAGAGAGGCGTGACTATTTCCGCGATGACATCAGGTGTGCTCGATTCGGCGCGACGCGTCCTTGACGCGGAGGCGGCGGCCCTGCGTGCTCTTGGGGCGAGCCTGGGCGGCGGCTTCGTGCGGGCGCTGGATCTTCTGGCCGGGGCCTCCGGGCGGGTCGTGGTTTCGGGAATGGGCAAGAGCGGCCACGTCGCCCGCAAGATCGCCGCCACCCTGGCCTCCACCGGCTCCCCCGCCTTCTTCGTCCATCCGGCCGAGGCCAGTCATGGCGATCTCGGCATGATCGCGGTGGGTGACGCCGTCATCGCTCTGTCCAACTCGGGCGAGACGCCAGAGTTGTCCGACCTGGTGGACTACACCCGGCGCTTTGGCATCCCCCTCATCGCCGTCACCAGCCGGGGCGACAGCAGCCTGGCGCTGACCGCCGACGTGGCTCTGGTGCTGCCGCCGATGCCCGAGGCCTGTCCCCTGGGCCTCGCCCCCACCACCTCCACCACCATGATGCTGGGGCTCGGCGACGCCATGGCCGTGGCCCTTCTCGAGCGCAAGGGCTTCTCCGCCGCCGACTTCCACCGCTTCCACCCGGGGGGGCGGCTTGGGCGGCGGCTGCAGCGGGTGGGCGATCTCATGCACGGTGGCGACCATCTGCCCCTGGTGCCGCCCGGTCTGGTCATGGCGGAGACGATCCTGGTCATGACCAACAAACGTTTCGGCTGCGTCGGCGTGGTCGATGACGGCGGCGGGCTTCTGGGGATCATCACCGACGGCGACCTGCGCCGCCACATGGCCGACGACATCATGCGGCGGACGGCGGGCGAGGTGATGACTCCGGGACCCAAGGTGGTGCCGCCGCAGATGCTGGCGGCGGAGGCGCTGCGGGTGATGAACGAGGCCGCCATCACCAGCCTGTTCGTGGTCGAGGAGGGGCGGGCCGTCGGCATCGTCCATGTCCACGACTGCCTGCGCTCGGGGGTGGCATGAACGCCGGGCTCCAGACGGCGGCTGAGTCGGGCCCCGCGCCGGTGGCCGACGGGGTCGTGGTGATCGCTCCCCGGCCGCGACCGGTCGAGGTGCCGCACCGGCGCCGCACCGGCAATCCCCACTACAGCCGCTTCGTCGCCCTGATGAAGATCCTGCTGCCCAGCATCGCCGTGGCCATGGTCGCCCTGGTGGTGGTCTGGCCCCGGCTGACCGCTCCGGACGAGCGCTTCCGCATGGGCAGTTCCAGTCTGGCGCTGGAGACGGTACAATCCCTCAGCATGATCAACGCCCGCTATTTCGGTACGGACTCCGAGAACCGGCCCTTCACCGTCACCGCCGAGACCGCGACCGAATCCTCGTCCGGCCGCCGCGCCATGGTTCTCCAGACGCCCAAGGCCGATCTGTCGTTGAAGGACGGATCGTGGGTGGTCATCGGCTCCGATACCGGCCATTATGATCATGACGGGAACCTGCTCGACCTGGTGGGCGACGTGAACCTGTTCCATGATGGAGGATACGAGCTGCACACTGCGACCGCCCGCATCGACCTCAAGGCCGGCATGGCCAGCGGCGACGACCCCGTCCAGGGCCAGGGGCCGTTCGGCCGCCTGCAGGCCGAGGGCTTCCGGCTTTACGACCGGGGAGAACGGGTGGTGTTCACCGGCAAGGCCAGGGTGCTGTTCGCCCCGCACAAGGGACCCGAAGGGCCATGACCCCGGTCCGCGTCACCGGCGTTCTGGCCGTAGTGCTCCCGCTGCTGATGCCGGCGGGGGGAGGGGGCGCCATGGCCCAGGGGCTCGACTTCGCGAGCCGCGGTGACTCGCCCGTCGAGGTCTTCGCCGACCAGGGCATCGAGTGGCAGCAGGAGGGAAAGCGCCTGATCGCCCTGGGCAATGCCCGCGCGGTGCGGGACACCGTGACCGTCCACGGCGACTCCCTGACCGCCCACTACCGGGACAAGGAGAGCGGCGGCACCGAGATCTGGCGGCTGGAGGCGGAGGGGAGCGTGCGCATCGTCTCGCCCACCGAGACCGTCGATGGCGACATCGCCGTCTATGACGTGGATACCGCCAGGCTGACGGTGCGAGGCCAGCCGGCCCGCATGGTCACCCCGCGGGAGGTGATCACCGCCCGTGACTCCCTCGAATACCACGAGGTGGAGCGCAAGGCCATCGCCCGCGGCGATGCCCTGGTGGTGACCGAGGACAACCGGCGGCTCAAGGCCGACCGCCTCACCGCCGTGCTGGTGCCCGCCGACGCGCCCGGGAAGGGGAAGGCGGCGCCCCGTCCGGCCCCGCCACGCCCGGGGACCGCCGCCCGCGGTGGCCCGCCGGGGGGGGCCGGCGAGTCGAAGATCAAGCTCATCAATGCCGACGGCCACGTCTCCGTCGAAACGCCGAACGAGATCGTCTTCGGGGATACCGGGGTCTACACCGTTGAAACGGGTATCGCCACCATCACCGGTTCGGTTAAGATCAGCCGCGGCGAGAACCAGCTCAACGGCGAGTATGCCGTGGTCAACCTCAGGACGGGCGTGAGCCGGCTCTATGCGAGCCGTCCCGGCCGGACGGATCGCAACCAGGTGAAGCTCCTTCTGGTTCCGGAACGGAAGTCGGATGACCGGGCCGGCGGGACCGGCAAGTGAGTAAGGTGGAGATGAATCACCGCCACGACCGTCAAAAGCCCTCTCCCTCCCCTTCGGGGGGAGAGGGTTGGGTGAGGGGGGTGCTGAAATTCCCGGTAACGTGCCGGTTGCCCCACCCCCTCACCCCGGCCCTCTCCCCCTCGAGGGGGAGAGGGGGCGAAGATTCCGAGTTCATTTTCAGACTCTGACCGGATCGGCAGGGACGGGGGGATGGTGGCGAAGGCGCACGACATCGGGTACGACCAGCCGGCACGCGACGAAGCGGCCGGCGGGCCGCGTCTGGTGGCCGACAATGCCGGTCTCGCCACCGAGAATATCGGCAAGCGCTTCAACCGCCGTCCGGTGCTGCGCCAGGTCAGCATCCGGGTGCGGCGGGGCGAGGCGGTCGGCCTGCTCGGACCCAACGGGGCCGGCAAGACCACCTGCTTTTACTGCATCACCGGCCTGATCCGGCCTGACACCGGGTCCGTCTCCCTCGACGGCCACGTCATCACCGACCTGCCCATGTACCGCCGCGCCCGTCTCGGCATCGGCTATCTGCCGCAGGAGGCCTCCATCTTCCGGGGCCTTTCGGTGGAGAAGAACATCATGGCCGTTCTCGAGATGGTGGAGCCGAGCCGTGACCGCCGCGATGCCCTGCTGGACTCGCTCCTGGCGGAGTTCTCCATCACCCACCTGCGTCAGGCGCCCGCCCTGTCCCTGTCGGGTGGCGAGCGGCGGCGGGTGGAAATCGCGCGGGCGCTCGCCTCGCACCCGGGCTTCATCCTGCTGGACGAGCCGCTGGCCGGCATCGACCCCATTGCCGTCGGCGAGATCCGCGACCTGGTGGCCCACCTCAAGGACCGGGGCATCGGCGTGCTGATCACCGACCACAATGTCCGCGAGACCCTGGAGATCATCGACCGCGCCTATATCCTGCACGACGGCACCGTGCTGATGGAGGGGACGCCGCAGGAGATCGTCGGCAACGAGGATGTCCGCCGCGTCTACCTCGGCGACCGCTTCAGTCTCTGAGGGGGACCCCATGGCGCTGTCGGCCCGGCTGGATCTGCGACAATCGCAATCGCTCGTGATGACGCCGCAGTTGCAGCAGGCGATCAAGCTGCTGCAACTTTCCAACCTCGAACTCACCGCCTACGTCGAACAGGAGCTGGAGCGCAATCCGCTGCTGGAGCGCGACGAGGGCGGCGACGACCGTCAGCCCGAGGAGCCGGCGGAGCCGGCGCGTGTCGATGCCGCCGAGCCGGTGCTCGACTCCCTCGCCGCCGGTCATGACGAGGCGCCGCTCGACGTCGACTACGACAACGCCTGGCACAGCGACGGGCCGTCGGACAGCCCCGACGGCGCCGACGCCTCCCTCGCCAACTGGACCGGCAAGGGCGGCCGCAGCGACTTCGAGGATGGGGAGTCGAGTCTCGAGCGCACCCTGTCCGAGGGGATATCGCTGCGCGATCACCTGATCGCCCAGGTCAATGTCGACATCGCCGATTCGGGGGATCGCCTGATCGCCTTGCACCTGGTGGAGATGCTGGACGACGCCGGCTATCTGGTGGGTGACCTGGGCGAGGTGGTCCGGGTGCTCGAGTGCGACATGGCGCGGGTCGAGGCGGTGCTCGAGCGTCTCCAGGCCTTCGATCCGCCCGGCATCTTCGCCCGGACGCTGAGGGAATGCCTGGCCCTGCAACTGAGGGAGAGGAACCGCCTGGATCCGGCGATGCAGGCCCTGTTGAACCATCTGGATCTGCTGGCGAAGCGGGATGTTCAGGGACTCCTGGCCGTCTGCGGCGTCGACGCCGAGGACCTGGCGGAGATGGTGGCCGAGATCCGCGCCCTCGACCCCAAGCCGGCGCTGCGGTTCGACGACACGACCGCGACCCCGGTCATTCCCGATGTGCTGATGCGCGTCGCCGCCGGCGGTGGCTGGATCATCGAACTGAATTCAGAGACCCTGCCGCGGCTGCTCATCGACACCCGCTATTACGCCAAGGTCTCCCGGGCGGCGCGCAACAAGGAAGAGAAGAGCTATATCGTCGAGAATTACCAGTCGGCAAGCTGGCTGGTGAAATCCCTGCACCAGCGCGCCAACACCATTCTCAAGGTGGCGACGGAGATCGTCCGCCAGCAGGACGCCTTCTTCGCCCATGGCGTCGAGCATCTGCGGCCGCTGGTGCTGCGGGACATCGCCCAGGCCATCGAGATGCACGAGAGCACCGTCAGCCGCGTCACCTCGAACAAGTACATCGCCTCGCCCCGGGGCATCTACGAACTCAAGTACTTCTTCACTCAGGCCATCGCCTCGTCCGGCGGGGCGGGGGCGGACGCCCACTCGGCGGAGGCGGTGCGCCATCGCATCAGGACGATGATCGACGCCGAGCCGCCGGATGACGTCTTTTCCGACGACATGATCGTCGACATCCTGAAGAGGGAGGGCGTCAAGATCGCCCGCCGGACCGTCGCCAAGTACCGGGAGGCTCTCGGCATTCCCTCCTCGGTCCAGCGCCGCCGCGAGAAGACCATGCGATTCCCGGGAGGGTGAGGGCTATTGCGCCCTTGACGTAAGAACGTC
This sequence comes from Alphaproteobacteria bacterium, assembly GCA_039908285.1. Lineage (GTDB taxonomy): Bacteria > Pseudomonadota > Alphaproteobacteria > Rhodospirillales > Rhodospirillaceae > JAMOBE01. Next base: position 6,680 of record JAMOBE010000034.1, on the reverse strand, counting down.
CGTCATTGCTACTGTGGGTGCGCTGGGATCCAGCCGTATTGGAGGAGAGCGACATGCGCGCTGCAAAGCTGACCAGGATCGGCAATTCGACGGGTCTGACGCTGCCTCGTGAGGTGCTTGCCGCAGCCGAGCTCAATCGCGGTGATGCGGTTGCCGTAAGCGTTCACGATGGGGTGATCGAAATCCGCAAGGCAGAGGACGGCTACGACGAGGCGATGGAAGTCGGCCATGCCTTCATCGGGCGCTATCGCCGCACCATGGCGGCACTGGCGAAGTGAAGGGATCTGTTCTGCCGCCAATCGAAGCGATCATTGATCTTCAGGCGGAGTTGATCGCCAGATAGGGACAGGGGGCGAACGAAGCCCCCGCGCCATCCCGCCATCCCGCCATATCGTCAGCCATGTCCGTCCGATCCGGATCAAGACCGACCCCGTTCCGCGAATCTTGACTCATCGCTGGCGTCGGCCTATGGTCCGGTACTTCCTGGAGGGGGTGGGCCGTCGAGACGGCGCCCTCGACGCTGAGCGGTGGCTGGTCGCCGTCGGCGCAACTGTCGATACCTGCGGCAGGACATCCTTGACATGCAGATTTCCGTAAAAGGTAGGCAGCTCGATGTCGGCGACGCCTTGCGCGTCCACGTCACGCGGGCCATGGAGAGCCTGGTCGGCCGTTTCTTCGACCAGCCCATCGACGCCACGGTCGTGTTCTCCCGCGAGGGGCATGCCTTCCGCGCCGACATCACCGCCCATCCGTCGCGGGGTGTGCTGGTGCAGGGTGGGGCCGTGGGTGACGACGCCTATGTCGCCTTCGACGCCGCCGCCGGGCGGGTGGAGCGCCAGCTCGGCCGCTACAAGAGCCGCCTCACCCAGCGGGCCAGGGGCGAGGGTGGCGAGGGCGAGATCGTCGAGGCGCAGCAGTTCATCATCGCCGCCGACGAGGCCGACGAGAGCCCCGTCGATGAGCACCACCAGCCGGTGATCATCGCCGAGATGGCCGCCGACGTACCGGTCTGCACCGTCAGCGGCGCGGTGATGCGGCTTGACCTCGCGAACGCGCCGGCCATGATGTTCCGCAACAGCGCTCATGGTGGGCTCAACATGGTTTACCGCCGCCCCGACGGCAATATCGGATGGATCGACCCGCAGGGCGGGCCGGGCAAAGGCGCCTGACCGCCCAAGGGAGACCAGAGTCGATGGAGATCTGCGACTTGATCACTCCGGAAAGCATCATGCCCAACCTGCGCGCCACCAGCAAGAAGCAGGCGCTGCAGGAGCTGGCGCGCCGCGCCGCCGACGTCACCGGGCTGAACGAACGCGCCATCTTCGATGTCCTGGTGGAGCGTGAACGGCTCGGCACCACCGGCGTCGGCAACGGCATCGCCATTCCCCACGGCAAGCTGCCGACCCTCGACCGCCTGTATGGCGTCTTCGCCCGGCTCGGCCGCCCCATCAACTTCGAGTCCATCGACGATCGGCCGGTCGATCTGATCTTTCTGCTGCTGGCGCCCGAGTCCGCCGGGGCCGATCACCTGAAGGCGCTGGCCCGGGTGGCGCGTCTGTTGCGCGACAAGGCGGTGTGCGAGAAATTGCGCGGCACCGACAGCGCCGAGGCGCTGTTCGCCCTTCTGACCGAGTCTCCCGCGAGCCGGGCGGCGTAGTCGGGCGTCATGGTCGACCATTCGAGCACGCCCGCATCCCTCCCCGGCCTTCCCGACCTCGCCGTCGTCGTGCCGGTGCGCAACGAGCAGGACAACATCCTGCTGCTGATCGAGGAGATTCACGCCGCCCTCGATGACGGGCACGTGGACTTCGAGGTGGTCTATGTGGACGACGGCTCCGACGACGGGACGCCGGCCCGACTACGGGAGGCGCGGCAGCGGTTTCCCCGGCTGCGGGTGGTGCGCCACCGCACGAGCTGCGGCCAGAGCCAGGCCGTCATCACCGGCGTCAAGGCCGCCCGCGCGCCCTGGATCGCCACCATCGACGGCGACGGGCAGAACGACCCGGCCGACATTCCGGCCATGCTGGAGGCATCGCGGGCCACCGGCCCCAATGCCGCCCTCACCCTGATCGCCGGCCATCGCCGCGAGCGCCGCGACACCTGGGTCAAGCGTATCTCCTCGCGCATCGCCAACGGGGTGCGCCGCCGGCTGCTGGGTGACGACACCCCGGACACCGGCTGCGGCCTCAAGCTGTTCGCGCGGGAGACCTTCCTCGACATGCCCCGCTTCGACCACATGCACCGCTTTCTGCCGGCGCTGATGATCCGGGCCGGCGGGCGGGTGGTGTCGGTACCGGTCCACCACCGGCCCCGCGAGCGCGGCACCTCCAAGTACGGGACCTGGGACCGGCTGTGGGTGGGGCTGGTCGACCTGGCCGGCGTGATGTGGCTCCAGCATCGCGCCCGCCGCCCCATCATCGACGAGTCCGAAGGCTGAGGGCATGAGGCTGCGACTCCTGGGGCGGGGGCTCGTCCTGATCACGACCCTGGCGGCGGGGGGATTCCTGGCCAAGGAAGTCGGCCTCGACCACATGGTGGATGCCGCCTGGGTGGACACCCACATCCGCGGCCAGGGGGTGACCGGGGAAGCCCTGTTCCTGGCGGTGGGTGCCGTGGCCACCGCCATCGGCGTGCCCCGTCAGGTCATTTCCTTTCTCGCCGGCTATGCCTTCGGCTTCGTCCTCGGGACGGTGCTGGCGCTTGGGGCGTCGGTGGCGGGGTGTGTGATCGCCTTCAATTACTCGCGCCTTCTCGGGCGGGACGTCCTGCTGGCCCGCTTTCCCGGCCGCATCCGGCGCATCGACGACTTCCTGCACGATAACCCGGTGTCCATGGCCCTGCTCATCCGCCTGCTGCCCCTTGGCCACAACCTGACCACCAACCTGGTGGCCGGGGTGTCCAGCGTGCGGGCGGGAGGGTTCTTTCTCGGCTCGGCCATCGGCTACCTGCCCCAGACCGCGGTGTTCGGCCTGCTGGGCAGCGGCATCCAGATCGACCCGGTGTTCCGCATCTCGGTCAGCGTCGCCCTGTTCCTGGCCTCAGGGGTGCTGGGAGTCTGGATCTACCGCCGCTTCCGCCATGGCAAGGCCCTCGACGACGACGAGGAAAAGGCGCTCGACGACGAAGTCTGAGCCCTCACTCTTTTCCCCCCGGGATCATTTTTCTCCCCCGTCGGCCTTGACAGGGATCGCAGCGCACAATAAATGCCTGGCACTCGTTGGCCAGGAGTGCTAACACCACCGCACTGGTGTCGGTTGGCGCATTCCCGCTGGCCGGTTGATGAACAATGGGAGGCAAATAGGATGAAGTTCCGTCCGCTGCATGATCGCGTCGTCGTGAAACGTCTTGAGCAGGACCAGAAGACCGCGGGTGGTATCATCATCCCCGACACCGCGAAGGAAAAGCCCCAGGAGGGCGAGATTATGGCGGTGGGACCGGGAGCCCGCGGCGAAGACGGCAAGATCGTCGCTCTCGACGTCAAGGTGGGTGACAGGGTGCTGTTCGGCAAGTGGTCGGGGACCGAGGTCAAGATCGGCGGCGATGAGCTGCTGATCATGAAGGAATCCGACATCATGGGCGTGATCCAGGGCTGATAGAGAGAGAGGACGACGACGATGGCTGCCAAGGAAGTCAAATTTTCCACCGACGCCCGGTCCCGCATGCTGCGGGGCGTCGACATCCTCGCCGACGCGGTGAAGGTCACGCTTGGTCCGAAGGGCCGCAACGTGGTCCTCGACAAGTCGTTCGGCGCGCCGCGGATCACCAAGGACGGCGTGACCGTCGCCAAGGAGATCGAGCTTTCCGACAAGTTCGAGAACATGGGCGCCCAGATGGTGCGCGAAGTGGCCTCGAAGACCAACGACATGGCCGGTGACGGCACCACCACCGCGACCGTGCTCGCCCAGGCCATCGTCCGCGAGGGCGTGAAGTCGGTGGCCGCCGGCATGAACCCGATGGACCTGAAGCGCGGCATCGACATCGCCGTCGAGGCGGTGATCGCCGACGTCAAGAAGCGCTCCAAGGCCGTGTCCACCAACGACGAGATCGCCCAGGTCGGCACCATTTCCGCCAATGGCGAGGTCGAGATCGGCAAGATCATCGCCACGGCCATGGCCAAGGTGGGCAACGAGGGCGTGATCACGGTCGAGGAAGCCAAGGGCTTCGACACCGAGCTTGAGGTGGTCGAGGGCATGCAGTTCGACCGCGGCTATTCCTCGCCATACTTCGTGACCAACGCCGAGAAGATGGTCTGCGAGATGGAGAGCCCCTACATCCTGCTGTTCGAGAAGAAGCTGTCGGGCCTGCAGCCCCTGCTTCCGGTGCTCGAGGCGGTGGTGCAGTCCTCCCGGCCGCTCCTGATCGTCGCCGAGGACGTCGAGGGCGAGGCCCTGGCCACCCTGGTGGTCAACAAGCTGCGCGGCGGCCTCAAGGTGGCGGCGGTGAAGGCGCCGGGTTTCGGCGATCGCCGCAAGGCCATGCTGGAGGACATCGCCATCCTGACCCACGGCCAGGTGATTTCCGAGGATCTCGGCATCAAGCTCGAGAACGTCACCCTCGACATGCTGGGCTCGGCCAAGAAGGTCACCATCACCAAGGATGACACCACCATCGTCGATGGCTCGGGCAAGAAGGACGACATCCTCGCCCGCTGCAACCAGATCCGCAAGCAGATCGAGGAGACCACCTCGGACTACGACAAGGAGAAGCTGCAGGAGCGGCTGGCCAAGCTGGCCGGCGGTGTCGCCGTGATCAAGGTGGGCGGTGCCACCGAGGTCGAGGTGAAGGAGAAGAAGGACCGCGTCGACGATGCCCTGCACGCCACCCGCGCGGCGGTCGAGGAGGGTGTGGTCGCTGGTGGCGGCGTGGCGCTCCTCTATGCCATCCGCGCGCTGGCGGATCTCTCGGGGGCCAACGCCGACCAGAAGGTGGGCGTGGAGATCGTCCGTCGGGCGCTCCAGACGCCACTGCGGCAGATCGCCGAGAACGCCGGCCATGACGGCGCGGTGGTCGCCGGCAAGATTCTTGAGAACGGCAATGTCAACTATGGCTTCGATGCCCAGAACGGCATCTACTGCGACATGGTGAAGGCGGGCATCATCGACCCGACCAAGGTCGTGCGCACCGCGCTGCAGGACGCCGCGTCGGTGGCCGGTCTCCTGATCACCACCGAGGCCATGGTGGCCGAGAAGCCCGAGAAGCACACCCCGCCCATGGGCGGCGGTGGCGGCATGGGCGGCATGGGCGGCATGGGCGACATGGGCTTCTGAGGACGTTCTCAGGAGAAGCCCAGGTTCCCGGAAAGACAGAGGGCCGCGTCCAGGGACGCGGCCCTCTTTTCGTCACGGAGCGTGCGGCTTGCCAGGATGTCGTACTGGCGAGCGTAATGACTGACCCGCGATCTCACGTTCGTGATGCATCGGGAGCAACCAATCTCCGTACCAGCCTAAAGGAAAAACAGATAACACGGATAAACACGGATAAGAACGGATGAACACGGATGCAGCAGAGCTAGACATTAACTCATGAGAGACGCGTCATGCATTCATAAGCATATATATTATTTATACTTTGTTAGTGATTAAGACGGCTTATCATCCTGGCAATCAGCATCTGTGTTCATCTATTTTTATCCGTGTTCATCCGTGTTATCTGTTTTTCCTTGAGGCTGGCACAGTGATTTGTTGCTCCCAATGCACATGAACGATGAGGGCATGTACCAACCATCAGGCTCGCTGATATCACTTCGTGGATCGACGACGGGGGCCATCGCACCACCCCCGCCACAGGTCGCGGTAGATCACCTCGACCGCCCGGGTATAGGCGGCTGAATTTCCCAGTGGCGATGACGTCATCCTGTGTCGCAGACCGGCTCGCAGGGCGGCAAGACGCGGCAGGTCCGCCGCGGCGCGAGCGGCGATGGCGACGTACTCGTCCTGCGTCCTGGCGGCAAACTCGTTCAGGCCGAGTGCCGAGTTGATGGCGTCGCCGGCCCGGCCGGCGGGAGTGCGTCCCCGTAGCGTCACGACCGGCACGCCGTGCCACAGTGCCTCAAAGGTGGATGTGCCGCCGTTCTGAGGAAAGGGATCGAGAGCGACATCCACCCGAGCGAACGTGGCCAGGTGTTCGGGATGGGGTGAGGCTCCGAGGAATGCCAGTCGGTCGCCGGAAATGCCGTGGGTGGCGAATGTCGCGGCGACGCGCCGTTGATTTTCGGCTCCACCGAGCTGGGAATCCTTGAGCAGGAGTTGCGATCCCGGCACCGCCGCGAGCACGCGCGCCCACAAGGCCAGCGCGTCCTCCGAAAACTTGTCGAGGCGATTGAAGCAGCCGAAGGTGAACACCCCGGCGGACAGGGCGGGGAGCGCCGCCACATCGGCAGCGTATCCAGGGGGGGCGTAGGGAAGAAAGCACGGCAGGTCGATGACGGTTTCGGCGAAGAACGACCGCTCGGACTCCGGCACGACCACCGAATCCGCAAGGAAGGCATCGATGGTGGGTATCCCGGTGCCTTCGGCGTGTCCCCACGCCGTGATCTGTACCGGAGCCGGCTTGTGGACGAAGACCGCCAGGCGGTTGCCGATGGTATGGCCCGACAGGTCCACCAGGATGTCGATGCCGTCCCGGCGAATCTGCTCGGCCATGTCCTCGTCCGACACGCCGACGGTGTGGCGCCACAGGGA
>JAMOBE010000033.1:0-34724 GCA_039908285.1 Alphaproteobacteria bacterium | reverse complement strand
GCCTTGGGCACGACGCCCCGGACCCCCTTTGTTTTTATTAATGAAATCAAAAGGAGTCTTGGGCGGCAGCCCCAGGTTTGACTGCCGGATTCAGGTTCAAGATCATCGAGCACGTCATCATGCTGGAGCGACTGCCCTTCCCAAATGGATGCGATCATGAGGACGAACAAAAGATGAACGATCGCATCATTCCCTTGATTTTCCAGCCTCCGTCACCGATAATCCGCGCGTATTTGCGGCAAGGGCGGTGAACTCGAGACGAGAGCTTCGGACCTGTCGCGGCCGTTTGCTTGTAAAAGGAAATTCATGTGACGGAACACGATGATGTTTCCATCACCATCGTTATCCCTGTTTACTGCGAGGCGGACAGTCTGGGCGAGATTGTTGATCGCATTGAGGCGGTATTTGCTGCCATTGGTCGGAGTGGAGATTATCAGGTCCTATTTATCAATGATGGCTCGACCGACCATACATTGGATGTTCTGAAACGGCTTTCCGAGACCAGGCCGTGGGTGCGTTCGGTCAACTTCCGGCGCAATTTCGGCAAGTCCCTGGCCCTGATGGCGGGCTTCCTGCGTGTCCGCAGTCCCTACGTCATCACCATGGATGGGGATCTTCAGGACAGTCCCGAGGACATCCCCCTGATTCTCAGCCGGCTTGAGGAGGGGTATGACCTGGTCAATGGCTGGCGCACCCAACGCAAGGATCAGAGAGTCCGCCGCTGGGGGTCGCGGTTGTTCAACACCGTGGTGGCCCGGACGACGGGGCTTCAATTGCATGACGTCAACTGCGGCTTCAAGGCTTATCGCGCCCCGGTTCTCGCATCCCTTTGTCTTTATGGTCAGTACCATCGCTACATTCCCTTGCAGGCCCACCTGGCCGGTTTCCGGGTGGGCGAGGTGCCGATCAGCAACAGCCCGCGAGCCCATGGGGTGTCCAAGTTCAAGACCTTCCGCTATCAGGGGGCATTCGATCTGCTGTCGCTGCTCTTTACCTATCGCTACGGTCTCAATCCGCTCTATTTCTTTGGCATCACTGGCGTTGCCATCATGATTCCCTGCATCGCCGTGTTGCTGTTTCTGATCGGGGAGCAGTCGCTGTACTGGCTTGGCTTTGGTGCGGAATACAAGGTGATTGCCAGGCCGGTGCTGCTGTTTGCGCTGGTGATGTTCATGCTGGGCGGATCGGTTTTTCTCACCGGTTTTGTTTGTGACTTCATTCTGCATCATCAGATCCGCTCCCGGATCGACTCCATCGTCGATCTTGGGATCGCCAGCATTACCGAGCGGGGCGAAACCAGAAGCACCACGCTCCGCAGCCCGCCCGACGTCGGATGAAGCGCCCCGTCACCAGTCTGGACCGACACGTGACCCTGGATGTCGAGCTGGGCACGCCGGATCGCTATCGCGAGGTGTTGGCGCTGGCCCCCGCCGGGCCGATGATCGCCAGGGGGGCCGGGTTGTCCTATGTCGCCGCCAGCTTTGGCGAGGGCGCCGTCAGCGTCGGCATGACCCGGTTCGATCGGGTGCTGGCGCTGGACGAGGGGGCGCGTCGGGCGGAGGTGGAGGCCGGCATCTCCCTCGGCCGCCTTCAGGAAGTGCTGGCGCCGAGAGGGCTTCAGGTCGCGGTGCAGCCTGGCTATCCCGACATCACCGTGGGTGGGTGCATCGCCGGCAACGTCCACGGCAAGAACCACTATCGCGAGGGCGTGTTTGCCGGCGTGGTCGAGAGTCTGCGCCTGTTCCATCCCGTCCACGGCCTCATCACCGCTTCGGCCAACGAGAACGCCGAGGTGTTCGAACTGACCATCGGCGGCCTTGGGCTGACGGGGCTGATCCTGGCGGCGACACTGCGCCTGATCCCGCTGCCGGGGACGGTGGTGGAGGTCGAGCATATCCCCGTGGCCTCGCCGCAGGAGGCCTGCGCCCACATCGGCCGGCTGCGGGAAGAGTGCGACATGCTCTACGCCTGGCTGGACTTCTCCCGGAGAGGGGCGCGGATGGGTCGGGGCTACGTGGTCGCCGGGCGCTGGATCGACGAGAGCAGGATCGACGTATCGGGCGCGGTCACCGCCAGGGCCCGCCCGCGCGCCCTCGATCCCTCGGCCGCACGGCTGCGGCCGAACGTGTTCGGCGTGGCCATGGGAGCGATCAACGAGGTCTATTACCGGATCGGCACCCGCCGGCCCCTGCGGCGACGCACGCCCATGCTCGATGTGCTCTATCCGGCGGTGGGCAAGGAATTCTATTTCGATTTTTTTGGGCGGCGGGGATTCATCGAGCATCAGTCCCTGATTCCCGAGACGATGATCGGCACCCATCTGGAAGCCTTCCGCGCTCTGTTTCTCCGGCACGGACAGCCGGTGGCCCTCGCCACGCTGAAGGCGGGGCGGGGCGCGGCGCGGCTGTTGCACTACGACGGCTGCGGCTACTCCTTCACCATCGACGTCGCCCCCACCCGTGAGGGAGTGGCCCTGCTCGCCGATCTGGACCAGGCGACCATCCGGCATGGGGGACGCACGTCGATCATGAAGGACTCCCGGCTGCCGGTGGATGTGGTCCGCGCCGAGTATCCCGAGTACGACGTTTTTCGTGATCGCCTGCGGGCCTATGATCCACGGCGGCTGTTCCGCTCGGCCGTTTCGCAGAGGTTGGAGCTATGATGTCGCTGGTGGTGGGCGCCTCCGCCGGATTGGGCCGCGCCCTGGCACAAGAGCTGGCCCGAGCCGGCCACACGCTGTTCCTGATCGCCACGGACGAGCGCGACCTGATGGCCACCGCCGCCGATCTCCGCATCCGCTTCGGAGTCAGGGTCGCGTATCTGGCGGTGGATCTGGCCGCCGCCGACATCGATGCCCTGCGCGGAGCGGTTCTGGAGGACCTCGGGAGGATCGACAACCTGTTCCTGATCGCCGGGTGGAGCGCTCACGAGGACGGCAGCCACATCCCAACCGCCGTCGCCCGTCGCCTGCTGGCGGTGAACGGAACCGAAGGCATCCTGCTGGTCAATGCCTTCCTGCCCGATCTGGTCGCCTCTCGCGGCAATCTGGTGGGGGCCGGGTCGGTGGCCGGGGTGCGTGGGCGACGCAAGAACGCCCTGTACGGTGCCGCCAAGCGCGGTCTCGAGACCTGGTTCGAATCCGCGCGCCACGCCCTGGCCCAGTCCGGGTCGGGCTGCCGGGTGCAATTCTACCGCCTGGGCTATCTGGCGACCAGCATGGTGGCCGGGCAGAAGCTTCTGTTCCCGCCGCTGGCCCCGGACGTGGCGGCACGGCGGATCGTCGCCAATCTTGACCGCGACATCGGCACCCGATATCTCCCATGGTGGTGGTGGCCGATCATGACCATGCTGCGTCTTTTGCCCTGGCCCCTGTTCAAGAGGCTCGACATTTGACCATGGAACACTCGCCGGAAGACGTGAAGCGCGGTATTTCACGGGTGATCCGGACAGACAAGGCACTGACCACCCTGCCTCCCCTTCTGGCGAAGCCACGACGCATCCTGCTGATCACTCCCCCGGGGACCATCGAGGAGTCCTATGGACGCCTGTCGTCGGCAGCCGGCGAACTGCCGATGCTGGGGCTGGCGTACATTGCGGCGGCGTTGCGGGACCAGGGCAACACGGTCAGGATCATCGACTACGAAGCGAATGGACGCGGCATCGACTCCGTTGCCGCGGATATCCGTGACTTCGCGCCCGACATCATCGGCATGACCGCCTACATCACCAACATGCGCAGGTGCGTTGCCGTCGCATCGATCGCCAAGACGGTCATGTCCGACGTGACCATCATTCTGGGTGGCCCGCAGGTGACGATCTTTCCCGAAGAGGCGTTCACCTCGCCTCACATCGATATGATCGTGCTGTCGGAGGGCGAGATCATCATCCGCAACGTCATCAACGCGCTGGGTGATGAGGACAGGCTGCGAGCCGTCGCAGGCATCTGGTTTCGCGCGTCCTCGGGCGAGATCGTCCGCAATCCGCGCGGCGCGCTGGTGGATGATATCGACCTCCTGCCCCCGCCAGCACTCGACCTGTTCGATATGGAAAAGTACTATCCACCCGCCCACATCCGTGGGCGCCGGGTGGCACACCTGATGACGTCACGCGGATGTCCGTTCAAGTGCACCTTCTGCGAGACAAAGCTTACCTTTGGCCGCAGCTTTCGCTTCAATTCCACCGGGCGGGTGCTGGCCGACCTGGAACGGCTGATCGCGGCCGGCTACCGGAGCTTCCAGTTCTATGACGACATCTTCACCATCAACAGGAAGCGTGTCCTGGACCTGTGCCGGAGCATCATCGCTCGAGGGTGGAAGATCCAGTGGATGTGCTTTACCCGCACGAATACCGTCAACGACGAACTCCTGGCGGTGATGAAGGAGGCGGGCTGCTACCTGATAACCTATGGCTGCGAGTCCGGCGATGACGAATTGCTGCGCGTCATTCAAAAGGATCTGACGGTGGCCAGGAACCGCGAGGCGATCGCCCTGACGCGTCGGCATGGCATCCGAACCATGTCGTCATTCATGCTGGGGCTGCCGACGGAGACGCCGGAACAGTCGCTGAAAACGATCGATTTTGCCTTGACCAGTGGCCTGGACTATGCCGTCTTTCCCATTACCGAGCCCTATCCCGGCACCGAACTGTGGGTGGACGCGCATCGCTATGGCCGGTTCGATGACAGCGGAAACCACACCAACAACCTGCTCTCGGAGCATTCGGCCGTCTGGATTCCCAACGGCCGCACCCGCGAGGAACTTGAAGGTCTGGCCGTCATGGCCATGCGTCGGTTCTACCTGCGCCCCCGCATTCTGCTGCAAAGTCTCGGCAATTTCCTGGTGCTTCCCTGGGGGCGGGCGATTCGCTTCCTGTGGGCGGGGTTCAAGCTTTTCGTCCTGGAGGCCAGGAAGGAATCACGTCCCGGCACGCGGTATTGAGGGTGGGGGTGGGACTATGAACCCCAGATTTCTCGCGACAAGTAAAAGGCAGTATGGAGTCAGCCGTGGAACACCCTGAGAGGGATTGCTCTGTCGTCCGTGGCTCCCGGAAACTCGACCCAGTCACCATTGTTTTTGTTCTATCCGGGCTTGGGGGGGCGCTGATCGGCATCAGGCATGCCGTCTTTCCAATAATATTGCACCCTGGATTTGTAATTTCAGGACTTGTCGACTATCCTGACTGGAATTATCTTGCTATTGCTTATAAAAGCACCGTAACGCTGCCGGTGATTTTTGTGGCGACGCTGCTCAAGACTGGGCTGTCTGTAGTTGATACGTCTGTTGTATTGTATGTTATTGTTGGCATTTTGTATATGCAGTCTTTCTCGCTTATCGCGTATTCGTTTTGCAGAAACGTACTTTTTGCTTTGATTGTCGGCGTTATGTTCATGTCCCCTTTTCTTTTCCATGGCGCCGATTACCCTATAGGGATTTTCAGCCGGGAATATTACGGTATCATCGGGCTTGGAATGGCTCTCTATTTTCCCGCCCTGGTCGGAGTCGGCTGGTATCGTAGCGCGGCCTTCGTCCTTCCAGTTATTCTGGCGGTCCACCCGTCCCTTGGCGCCTGGTGGATCGCGGTCACGTTGCTTTGCCTGCCGAGCATCTGGAAAACACTCGATCATCACACGAGAAGGGCGGCGTTGCCCTTTCTGCTGGCCGGTGCGGGTGTGTGTGCCGCCAGCCTTGGGTTTTCGCTTTACGTTCGATCGTCGGTTTCCCATGCGGCCGTTGATCCGTCTTACGTGAATACGGCTCTCAATGTGTGGGATGGCCATAGAAATGTCGTCATTGGGATGGCTCAGCAGCTTGGGCTAATCCAGGCGGTGACATTGACGATCGTTCTTGTCGCCTGGTCTGTGACCCACCGCAAAGAGCTGGGCTCGACGCTATTGCTGACACAGTTTGCGGCGGTCACGGGCCTGGTTTCCCTGGTGCTCTACGTCGTCTACCATGTTGACAAGACGCTGTTTCCGACAGCCGTCGTTCTGACCATACCGACACGCTATCTGAATATCGTTCTGGCGCTGACGGTGCCGGTGCTTGCCGGCATTCTATTGCGATTTCGCGCCACTCCCCTCGGCCTGGCTGGATTTGCCGCGATCGTCGTCGGAGATGTCGTCTACGCGACGACACGCCTCGACGAGGCTACGGGGGTTGTTACCGAGGGTCTGCTGCTGGCCGTCGCCGGAGGGGCAGCCCTGATGCTGGCGGTCGGGTGGGGACGGGCACCGGTATTCCGAGTGCCCGCGGTGTTCTTGTCGATCGGCGATGGAGTGGCTGCGGTGGCGTCCCGCATCCACCCCTGGGCGCTGCTGGGGGGGCTCTGCATAACGTCGCTTGTCGCCGTGGTGACGATTGGAAGCTCCCTCACAATGAAACCTGGCAACATTGGGTTTCTAAACAAACTCGAGGCTGCTGATGGCGCCATTCTTCTCGCTGACACAGTTGATTTTTCTGGGATTCCAGTTCGCAACGTCGTTTTGATTGAACCTACCATACTTGACTATCTGCCATATGTTCCGGAAGCCGGACCAATAGTGGAAAAAATTCTAGATGAAATCTACGGCATCGATTACTTTGCTCCTCCCCAGGAGTACTATTTTCTCGGCGGACTGAATACCGGGGGAAGCCGTTCCGTGTGGGAGGCTCGCACGGAAGAGGAGTGGAGAGTGATAGCGAAAAACTATCAACTCGGGATTATGGTGGCACCCGCGCAATGGCGGATACGGTTGCCCAGGGTCTACAATTACAACGGGCCACATGGATACAATCTTTATACGTTCAACCGGTAGCCAGCCATCCGGCGCTGAAATGGTCATCCCACATGTGCGGCATATTTGGTTGGATCAGGCTTGACCGGACGTTGTCGGCCGATGAGGTTGCCGAGGCGCGGCGGGCCGTGGCGACCCTTGCCCATCGTGGCCCCGATTCCGAGGGCGAGTGGTGCGAGGGCGGCGTCTACATGGGCCATCGCCGGCTCAGCATCATTGACCTGTCCGAAGAGGCGCGGCAGCCGTTCGCCGATGCCTCCGGCCGCTATGTGCTGAGTTACAATGGCGAGCTTTATAATTACCTGGAGTTGCGGCGCGAACTGGAGAGCCTTGGTGCCCGCTTCCGCACCGAGTCCGACACCGAGGTGATGCTGGAGGCCTTCATCCGCTGGGGGGAGGCGGCGCTCGACCGGTTTGACGGCATGTTTGCCGCAGCGTTCCACGACCGGCGGCTTGGCCGTCATTTTCTGGTCCGTGACCCGCTGGGACAGAAGCCCCTGTACTATCATCAATTTCATAATGGCATAATATACGCATCTGAGTTGCGCGCCCTGATGGCGGTGCCGTCGTTCCGCTGGCGCCTGGACCGGGAGGCGTTCTATCGCTATCTGGCCCACGGCTACTACGCCCTTGAGGAGACCCCACTGGTCGGCGTGCACAAGCTGCGACCGGGGGAGTGGTTGGCGGTCTCGCCGTCGGGGGTGACACGGGGCCGCTATTGGCACTCGGTCCCTGGAGGAGAGGTGCGCCAGGGGATCACCGATGCCGAGGCCCTGGACGAGTTCGAGCACCTGTTCGCGGACTCGTGTGCGCGGGCTTTGCGTTCCGACGTGCCGTTCGGTGCGTTTCTGAGCGGCGGCATCGACAGTTCCCTGGTTCTGGCCTATTGCCACCGGGTCAACCCGGACCTGCGATCCTTCAGTGTCGCCATGGCCGAGGCCGATTTCGATGAAAGCGCCAAGGCCGACATGGTCCGCCGTCATCTTGGCATTACCGACCACCACGTGTTCGTCATGGACGGGCGGTCGGTGGTCGAGGCCATGGACGACGTCCTGGCCAACCAGGATGAGCCGCACGCCGATCCCGGATTCGTCAATGTCCATTTCCTGGCCAAGTCCTGTCGTCCCCATCTGACGGTGGCCCTGGCGGGCGATGGCGGCGACGAACTGTTCGGTGGTTACGCCACCTTTGCCGGGCTGCGGGGGGAACCGTGGTGTGATGCCCTGCCGCGACCGCTGCTGACCGGAATCAGGAGTGCCTTGCGGCATCTGCCGGGGGGGGACCGCTATCTCGGCCTGCACTTCAAGCTGACCGCCTATCTCCAGGGCTTTCCAGCCACTCCCGCGACGCGCTTTCCCCTGTGGCTCGCGACCGATGACCCGGACACCCTGGCCCACCTGTGTCCGGCGTCCGCTCCGGGTTTTTTCAGCCGCTTTGGCGAGTCCGGCTCGCTGTACGGACCGATCGAGGAGTTGATGGCCCCGGTCGGACAGGCCTCGCCGCAGCAGCGTCTGCTCCACTATTACCAGCAGGTGTTCCTGCCCGAGTTCATCTGTGCCCATACCGACCGGGCGGCGATGCGGTTCGGGCTGGAGGTGCGCTCGCCATTCCTGTCTCCGGCCCTGGTGGCGTTCGCCAATCGCCTGCCGGACCACATGCGGGTGCGTGGCGGGAGCCTGAAATGGCTGCTGAAGCAGGCGGCCCTGCGTTGTGGCCTGCCGACGCCCATTGCCCGGCAACGCAAGCAGGGTTTCACCTTCCCGCTGGCCCGCTGGCTGAAGTCGGCCCTGCGCGATCACATGGAGCATCTGCTGGATCCGGCCGTCTGGGACGATGGCCTGGTGGATCCGGCGGTGGTGACGCGGCTGCGCGACGAGCACATCGACGGACGGCGCAACAACTATCGCCTGCTGTACGCCCTGATGGTCTTCCGAGCCTGGCGGCAGCGTACCCCGGATGTCGAGGTTCCACGATGACCACCGACGATTTCGACGTGCAGCGCGCGTTCGTCATCGACAACGCCTGGCGGCTGCTGGGGATGCAGGATCGGGACCGGCTGTCGCCGAGCCATGGCTGTTTCCACTATGCCTACTGGCGCGACAAGACATCGGAGTTTCCCGACGCCCGCTTCCAGGAGGCCGGGGCCACTCTCGGGCTCCTGTCGCTGCCGGAGTTCGACACCTGGCGGGGAGAGGGGGGGCTGGCGTCCTCCGGGCAATGCAGGGAGGCCTTTGGTGCGGCGCTGATCAACTGGCAGGCGCAGCAGTACCCCGAAGGCTGCTTCGACGAATGGTACAAGGGCGAGCGCGGTTTTGCCGCCACCGAATTCACGATGATCGCCTATGGCCTGGCCGCCCGCTTCCTTGGTCCGCTCCTGGAGCCTGACGACCGCGACCGGCTGTCGGACGTCATGCGGCGGGCCGGTGGGTGGCTCGCCCGGCGCCACGATCGCGTCAAGTCGAACCACGAGGCCGCCGCCGCGGCTGCCCTGGCCCTGGCCTGGGACGTGACCGGCGAGGCGACCTTCAAGACCGCGGCCAGGGCCATGCTCGACGACACCCTGTCCCGTCAGACGCCCGAGGGCTGGTTTCCCGAGATCGGAGGCATGGACCTGGGCTATTGCTCGGTGCTTATGGACTACGTCATGGTCTACACGCTTGTCAGCGGTGATGACGCGGCGATACCCGCCATGCGCACCCTGCTCGATTTCATGGTCCCGCACCTTCACCCCGACGGCACGATCATGCCGGAGTCAGGGTTGTGCCTCAATCCCTATGTCAGTCGCCTGGGAGTCGGGCTCCTGAGCCACCACGATCCCCGGGCGGCGGCCATCATCGCCACCTTCGCCTGCTCAAGCCCCGGCCGCGCGGGACTTCTGCCCACCCTGGCCGATGACCTGAGGCTGGCGCGGTGGTCCTACCTGCCGATCGTCACGCACCTTCTGCGTCCCTCCTTCGCCGCGCCCTCGCCCGGACTGGACAGCCTGGCGGCCTGTTTCCCCGAGGGCTGGACCTGCCCGCGACAGGCGGCCATCGCCGCCTGCCACCGGGGGGAGACCCACGTGTACTTTGCTCCGGCCGGGGGGGGCGCGGTTCGGGTCTACCACGGCGCCGCGCTGGTGCTTGAAGATCCCGGCGTGTGGCTGATCACCGACCAGGGACGGTGGGGGAGCGGAGGGTACGATCCCCTCCGCCCGGTCCTGATCGACGGCGATGCGGTCGGCATGACCTCGTCCCTGACCGCTCCGGCCTTCGTCTACCCGGGCTTTCTGGCCCGGCTGGTGTTGCGCCTCGGCTGTCGGTGGGCGTGGAGTTCCCGGCTTCTGCGAGCCCTGATCGACGCCTACCGCCTCCGCCGCCGGACCGCCGTCAATCAGTCGTCGGCTCCATTGGCCAAGGGCGACGAGACGATCTCCCTGACCCGCACCGTCGCCGTGAGCGGCTCCGGGGTTCGCATCACCGATACCCTGGCATCGCAGGATGAGCCTCGGGCCGGGTCCGACGTCGAGTTCCAGCTCGTCCATCGTGGCCGACGTCGTCCGCTTTCGGCGACCGGTTTCTTCCGCAAGGTTCGTTTCGTCAAGGAATTGTCATCCGATGACGGCGAACTGCATACCGAAGCCCTGATTCTGGACCCACGGCCTCCGGTTGAATAACACCATCAAGCGGAAAGTCTGACCCATGCAGTCCCAGACCGCACCTCTCTCCCGAAGCCTGTTCGAGCGCGATCATTCCGTTGCGCTTCTTCTGCTCGTGGCCGGCAGCATCGGCGCGGTGATGGGAACGATCTTCGGCACCTCCTCCGTCCTGCTGTTTCCGGCCCAGATCATCGCCGGCGTGATCCCGGACTATCCGCAGAGTCCCATGGGCGCGATCTATCGCAGCACGGCGTCGCTGGGAACACAGGTGGTGGCTCTGCTGTCGCACCTCGGCATGACGCCAATACGGCTCGCCAACGGCATCAACATGCTGATCGGCGCCCTGTATTGCCAGGCGTTCGCCGTCATGACGTATGCCTATTGCAGAAATTTCGTCGTCTCCCTGGTGACGTCCTCGTCAATCCTGTTCGTCGCCGGATACAGCGTGGTGGCGGCCTATCTCACCGGTGCCGACTATCCAATCAATATCTTCAGCCCGGAAAGCTATGGTATCCTGGGGTTTGGCCTTGCTCTTCTGTCCCTCGCCCTGTTGGGGGTGGAGTGGATCGGGGGGGCGATCGTCCTGACCGGCGTGACCTTTGCGATGCATCCGGTTCTGGGAGCCTGGGTTGTCGGCACGGCCCTGTGCGCATTGCCCGGCATCGGCGCGGCCCTGGGCTGGCGGCGGCTGCGTGCGGCATGGGTCTGGCTGCTCGTTCCCCTGCCGCTCATGACCGCCAGCGCCGCCTTTACCCTTGGCATGCGCGCGGTGATCCCTCTTCCCCCGGCGGACCCCGTCTACCTCGCGACCGTCCTTGGGAGCTGGGATGCCCACCGCGCCATCACCATGGGCGTGCTTCACGTCGAGATCCTGGCGCGCGCGGCACTCATCACGGCCTGCCTTGCCATTGCTCTGCGCACCCTGAAGGAGAATACGGGCCGCCGCGCCCTGACCTTGCTGCTGCTGGTTCAATCGTGTCTGGGCGTGGTGCTCTACCTGACCTATCATTGGGCGCCGGATCTGTTTCCGGATACGGCCAAGCTGGCCATTCCATCCCGGTTCCTGAATGTCCCGATCGCCGTCGGCGTTCCGGTCTGCGTGGGCCTGCTGCTGGGCCGCCGTCCGGGGGTCCTGGCGGTGATGACCGTCGGGGGCGTGGTTGCTGCCGGAGCGTTCGCCGTTCTGATGCGCCTCTCCGGCCTGACCGTCGAGGTCTTTCTGGCGGCGGAACTGGCGGCATTCGTGGTCGTCATCGTTGTCCTTGCCCTGCCGCGGCCGGCATTCGACGAGCCCCTGGGCAAACGCTTTCACCTCCTGTCCCACCTGTCGACGCGGGTCGGTCAATGGCGCGGACGCACGGCCGTCCTTTTGCTTGTCGCGGCAACACTGTTCGGGGTGGCGCTGTGGCGTCCGACGGCAATTGAAACGACGTTTTCGAAAAAAACTGTTGTTACGTTGAGAAATGTTATAGAAAATGTCGATGGAACTATTGTTGTTGCACCGATAGAGCCAACATTGAATCTTCCTATTTATTTTCCATCGAGAACGCCATATCTTCTTGACGTCGAGAGTCTTGACTATCTTGCCTATGTTCCGCAGGTTGGGCCACGGGTTGCCGGGATCCTCGCCGATATCTATGGGATCGACTTCTTCAATCCACCTCCCGAAGTGCGTCATCTGGGTGGCCTGGAGTTCGGCGTCGGGCGCGAGGTCTGGGAAAATCGATCCAGGACGGAGTGGGAGGGGCTTGGTAGAAAGTACAGAATCTATCTTGTCGCGGCGCCATCCTCCTGGAAGATCGATCTGCCGATCGTATTCAATAACGGTTTCGTCAGTGTGTACGGGATCTGATCGGCAACGAGAAAAATACGCAACACGGATATCTACGGATGCAGCATCATGGATCCCCTTCATTTTCAGATTGCCGCGAACAGGTCCGAGACTGCCCGTGACTGGTGCGGCAATTCGAAGAAGCGCTCCAAAAGGGGACGGAGGCGGAGCACGGCTCAGGCTTTTTCCGGAGGCCGCCAGTAGCACATCACCGGCGGCGCCTGCCAGACCACCGCCTCGGCCACCGCCGCGCCCGCCGCCCCGGCCAGGCGGCCAAGGAAGGCGGCGGCGACCAGGTCGTCGCGCGTCATGTCCTCGGGCAGACGGATCAGGTGGGACGGGCAATCCCGACAGTCGCCGACACCGAACCCGGGAGCCGGGACCGACGCACCGGCAAGGCTTGCCGCCGCCCGGGCGATGCCGCACTCGTCCCCGCCGGGCAGGGCGATGGCCAGCGCCACGCCAAAGGCATTGGTCAGGCGGTCGATATGCCAGTGGACCGCCTTGGCCGCCGCCAGATGATGGCGGATGCGAGCCCGCAGCCCTCCGGGTCCAAAGGCGCTTCCCGCATAGAGGTGCAGACCCTCGTCCAGCTCCCAGGCGGCGCGGCCGGGGAGGGACAGCACCAGTGGCCGCGCCACCTCCACCCCCAGGGCATAGGCGCCGGCGACGGAGGGCAGTTTCTCGGGGTCGTCGATCATGTCACTCGAAAGGGTGTGGAACCGGACGAACGGTGGATATCCTGGCACTAATACATATTTTTCGGTGTTTCTTCACCTGATATAAAATTTGGCCTCGCAGAATCCAGAAAGGAGCCGCAGATGGCCAACATTGACGCCAGCGATACGGCCCTGGATCCGACCAAACCGATCGAGATTGCCGAAAGGATCTGGTGGGTTGGGGATTATCTGGAGAATGACGCGTTTCAGTGTCATGTGTACCTGATCGAGCACGGCAACCAATCCGTTCTTATCGACCCAGGGTCGCAACTTACTTTTCCACGAACCCTTGAGAAGATCAGGCAGATCACTTCTTTCGATACTATCCGCTATTTCGTCTGCCAGCATCCCGATCCCGACATCAGCGCCTCTCTGCCAACGATCGACGCCATGGTAACCCGCGATGATGCGGTGATCGTCACCCACTGGCGTAGCGAAGCGATGCTGCGTCACTTCGGCGTGAAGATGCCGTTCTGGCTGGTGGATGCCCATGACTGGCGTCTCGACCTGGGTGGCCGCGAGCTGTCGTTCGTGTTCACGCCCTACGCCCATTTCCCGGGCGCCATCTGCACCTACGACCGTGCCTCGGGCGTCCTGTTTTCCAGCGACCTTTTCAGCGGCTTCACCAACGGACCCTCCCTGTTCGCCCAGGATGAAAGCCATTTCGAGTCGCTGCGTCTTTTCCATGAACACTATATGCCAAGCCGGGACGTCCTCGCATACGCCCTGTCGCAGATCGAGGCACTGCCGTTGCGCATGATCGCCCCTCAGCACGGCTCCATCATTCCCGAGCCGCTGATCGACTTCATGATCCGCAACCTGAAGACCATCGACTGCGGCCTTTATCTTCTGGCGAAGGGAGACACGGACCTTTACCGTCTCTCGACCCTGAATCAGGTGCTGCGCGCCATCACCGAGACCATGGTCGTCTATCGGGAATTCGGGGACATCGCCTCGGCCCTCGCCTCCATCGCCCGGCCCCTCTTGCCGGTGGAGTCGGTCGAGTTCTACGCCCGGGTCGAGGACAGGTCGGTCCTGCACCTGTCGCCGGAAAGCCGCTACCGTGGCGTGCTGGTGACCCCCCCCGCTCATGTCGCGGCGGTGTTTGGCCTCGACTACAAGGCATGGTACGACGCCCACGCCTTCCGGTACGCGTCGTGTGATCTTGACGGAGGCCCGGCACTATTGATGCCGCTGTTCAGGCCGGACCACGGCGTGGTCACCGCGGTGGCCATCCTGCGGCTTGCCCACAGAGTCGAGCCCACGTCCTCCGTCATCGAGATGATCGAGCAGATGGGAGTGCCCCTCCAGGTGGCGGTAGAACGGGAAACCATCCTGCGCACCCTGGATTTCGAGCGGCAGCGGTTCTACGAGCGCTCCGTGCGCGACGTGCTGACCGGGCTCTACAGCCGCATCTACATGCTGGACACCGTGCAGCGGCTGATCAGCCTGCACGAGCGCGACGGCAGCGTCGCCGTGGTGGGCGTGCTGATGCTGGATATCGACCACTTCAAAAGCGTCAACGATACCTACGGCCACAATCAGGGCGACGTGGTGCTGGCGGCCGTGGCCGATGTACTGAAAAAGGGGATCCGCGACGGCGACATGCCGGTGCGCCTCGGCGGCGAGGAATTCGCCGTATTCACCGTCGGGCGCGAGGCCGACGGCATCGCCGTGCTGGGGGAGCGCCTGCGCCAGGGCGTCGCCGCCCTGGCGTTCGACGGACGGATGGCGGAGCGGACCATCACCATCAGCGGCGGCATCGCCGTGCGCCACCTGGGCGAAGACCTGACCGGCCTTCTCGACCGCGCCGACGCGGCGCTCTATCGGGCGAAGAACGGCGGCCGTGACCGCATCGTCATCGCCGACTGACCTCCCCCCGATGCAGCAGCCATCCGGCAACGGCGATGGCGGCGGTGACGACGACGACGATGAGGGTGGCCAGGGCGTTGATCTGCGGACTGACGCCGAGACGGACGCTGGAATAGACCACCATCGGCAGGGTGGTGGCCCCCGGGCCGGAGACGAAGCTCGCCACCACCAGGTCGTCGAGCGACAGGGTGAACGCCAGCAGCCAGCCGGCGGCCAGGGCGGGGGCGATGGTCGGCACGGTGATGACGAAGAACACCTTGAGCGGTCGGGCCCCGAGGTCGAGCGCCGCCTCCTCCAGCGACCCGTCCAGGACCCCAAGGCGCGAGCGCACGACGATGGTGACATAGGCCAGGCTGAAGGTGACGTGGGTCAGGACGATGGTGGTCATGCCCCGCCCCGAGGGCCACCCCACAAGCTGGTCAAGGGCGACGAACAGCAGCAGCGCCGACAGGCCGGTGATGACCTCGGGCATGACCAGTGGCGCCGTCACCATCAGCGACAGCAGGGTCCGCCCCCGGAACCGGCCGATCCGGGTCAGCGCCAGGGCCGCCAGGGTGCCGAGACACACCGCCAGGGTGGCGGAAAGGGTGGCGACCTTCAGGCTGAGCCCCGCCGCGGCCAGCATCTGTTCGTTGCGCGCCAGCTCGCCATACCATTTCAGGGAAAAGCCGGTCCACACGGTGACCAGCCGGGACTCGTTGAACGAATAAACGATCAGCGAGGCGATCGGCCCGTACAGGAACGCATAGCCAAGCGCCAGAACGGTAAACAGCAGGAAGGGACGACGGCCGACCATACTTGGACCCTGACAACTCCCTAACGCGGCGGAGCCGCAACCAAAAAGATTCGTATTACTAATCCCAAGAATCTTCGCGGCGCGCGAAGATTCTTGGGATTAGTAATACGGCATCAGTCGTACCATGCGCCCATGCTGAACGGTAAGGGCTTGATTCATGGACACCAGCACCGTCGAGAGCTTTTACGCGCGCCTCGCCGCAAAAACGCCGGACCCCCGCAGCGAACTCACGTTCGTCAACCCCTATACCCTGCTGGTGGCGGTGGTCCTGTCCGCCCAGTCCACCGACGCAGGAGTCAACAAGGCGACCCACCCGCTGTTCCAGGTGGTCGATTCCCCAGAGCGCATGCTGGCTCTCGGCGAAGAGGGACTGAAGGAGTACATCCGGACCATCGGCCTGTTCAACACCAAGGCGAAGAACATCATCGCTCTCAGCCGCATGCTGGTGGACCGGCACGGCGGCCAGGTGCCCCGCGACCGCGCGGCGCTGGAGGAGTTGCCGGGCGTCGGCCGCAAGACCGCCAACGTGGTCCTGAACGTCGCCTTCGGCGAGCCCACCATCGCCGTGGACACCCACCTGTTCCGGGTCGCCAACCGAACCGGCCTGGCCCCGGGAACGACTCCCCTCGCCGTCGAGCAGACGCTGGAGGCCATAACGCCCGAGCGTTTCCGCCGCAATGCTCACCACTGGCTGATTCTGCACGGCCGCTACGTGTGCAAGGCGCGCGCTCCCCTCTGTGACCGCTGCGTGGTGCGGGACCTGTGCGCATTCTACCGACAGCCGTCCGGGTAAATAGCGAGGAAAAAAAGCCCCCCCGACGTTCATCGGGGGGGCTGTCGCATCACGACAAACCAGGTGTTACTGGCACTTGTTCATGTCGGGGCGGGCTGCGTCGCAGACGTTGCCGCCCTTGGGGTCCGCCTTGCCATTGGCATCGAAGCCACCCACCAGGGCCTTGCCCTTGAACATGGGCATCACCGACTTGTACTTGGTGATGTCCGTCCGCGAGTTGTCGCAGGACTTCTTTGCTTCCGCGAGGCAGGCGTCCTCGGTCGTGGCAGCGTCCTTCGCCTCGGTGCACTCCGGCTTGCCGTCGCACTTCTTGTAGGACTCGGCATCCTTGCCCGCGCAGGCGATTCTCTTCACGTGCAGCATGCAATCCGCCGCCGTCGCCGTGCCGACCCACGCGCCCATCGCCAATGCGACGGTCAAAATCGTCAGTGTCTTCTTCATAACGAACGTCCCCCTTCCTGGCGTTCAACCGAACCGTCCGGTTGGCGAGCGCATTCCTACCATACGGAGGGGGGGCATTCAATATGCATATGCCATTAAGTCATATTTCTCATCGTTCTCGGGACTTGCGATACAATCGACTTTCCATCCACAGCGCATCCATCCGCGTCTCGTTGAGCAGGGCGATGGCTCGGGAGGCGCGGTTGACCAGGGGCTTGCCCCCCGCGTTGTACGACGTGTTCAGCAGGACGCCTACTCCGGTGCGCTCCTTGATCGCCGTCAGCAGGTCCCACAGGACCGGGTTGGCATCGCGAGACTGAAGGCACTGAACTCGAGCGGTTCCGTCAACGTGAGTAATGGCTGCCAGACGGTCGACGTACTCGGCTCGCACCATTGCTCCAGTAAGCATATAAGGATCAGCTCGCGATGACGAGAAGTACTCAAAATAGTCATCTTCCCGTGTTACCGGAGCGAACGGTCGCCACCATTCTCTGTTCTTGATGTTTTGGTTGATCTTGTCTTTCATCCAGGCGTGGGTCGGCATGGCGATCATGGATCGATTGCCCAGTGCTCTCGGCCCGATTTCACTGCGGCCCTGGACGAGCCCAACGATCCAGGCGTCGTCGACCAGCCAGGACACCAGACGCGCCAGGTTGGCCGCATCGTCGAGGGGGAAGTCCATGCCGGAGATGCCGGGGAGATCTTCGTCATCGGCGATCAGGGGCAACCCCTGGTACGGGGACCGCCGTCGCTTGAGATCTATCTGTGGGAAATGGAGAGGGGTGCCAGCCAGGGCGCAGTAAAGAAGCGCCGCGGCACCCATCGACGTGCCGCGGTCATCGCAATTCGGCGGCACGAAAAGAGTGGAAACCTCCGGCAGCTGAGAAACACGTTCATTGGTTATGACATTCAACCCGCAGCCGCCGGTCAGGACGATGCGGCCAACCCCAGTGGCCTGGGTGACCCGTCGCACAGCCTCCTCCGTCACCCGGGAGAACGCCTCCTGCATTGAGGCTACGACACTGAGGGACTGTTTCCCTGCCGCAAGAAGGCAGTCAAGGGACAGCTTGTTATAGATGTTGTCAGGAGAAAGCCCTGGGACAGGGGGATGCTCCTTCAGCCTTGTCCCAAAACACCTGAAATAAACATCAATATCACTATTTGTAAACCATTCAATGAAGTCATTTACATATTTGTCAGCTACCTCTCCATATGAGTGAAGTCCCATAATTTTTCCAGGAAAATCGTGAACACTGGCTCCGGCGTATAGCTGTCCGTCCTGAACGCTCATCTCCTTCCTGATATCGCGGACAAACCATCCGAACTGCGCATATCTCAACCCCAGCATCAAATTAGCAGGCCAGCAGTCGAGAATGGTGAGAGTCGAGTCCCTGTACCGTAGCGCCATCGATGCACAACAACTGCCGTATCCGTCAGAAACAATGACATTGCAGTCGTCGAGCCCGCTCATGTACAGGGCGCCAGTCGCGTGCGCAAACGAATGGCAACACGCGTACACAGGTGTTCCACTGAAAAATGCGGTAACTTTCTCGATCGTATCGTCGGTAGAAATTTCAATGCGCGAGACATAGGGATGTCGATGGTTGCTTTCCCTGATAAGAGGAAATGTCTGCTCAAGACCAGGGTAGCCAATCATGTCACAAACGCACACCGCGTCGACACTGTCGCGTCCAATGCCACAGTCGTCCAGCGCTGCCACCACCGCGATAAGCGCATTATCTACTAGACCGGCGTGTTTATCATCAACGACACGCTCCGCCTCGGCACAGACCAACACCGTGCCATCCTCTATTACGGTAGCGCTGGCATCATGACCGATATTCAACCCGATAACGATCATTCAGTGATCACTTTCCACGGCCACCCCAACTCCCCCGCCGCCATCCCTTGGGACGGGACGGGGGAGGTCGTGTCGGTGGCGGACTCGATCAGCCGACGATGTCCGTCTCGGCGAAGAAGAAGGATACCTCGCGGACCGCGTTCTCGGGCGAGTCGGAGCCGTGGACCGAGTTGGCCTCGATCGACTCGGCGAAGCTCGCGCGAATCGTGCCGGGAGCGGCGTTGGCCGGGTTGGTGGCGCCCATGACCTCGCGGTACTTGGCGATGGCGTTCTCGCCCTCGATCACCTGGACGACCACCGGACCTGAGCACATGAACTCGCACAGGCTGCCGAAAAACGACCGCTCACGGTGAACGTCGTAGAACTTGCCGGCCACCTCGCTGGTCATGCGGATCCGCCTCTGCCCGATGATCCGCAGGCCGGCCTCCTCGATCAGGGCGTTGATCTTGCCGGTGAGATTGCGGCGGGTCGCGTCGGGCTTGATGATGGACAGCGTGCGTTCGATTGCCATCGGACGATCTCTTTCGTTGTTTCCCCGGTAGTCCTTGTCCGCCGCGGCCCCGGGCCGTCCGGCGGTTTTCCTCTTGAGCGCCTGCGCCTTGCGCAAACGGCGCGGGTTATAGACCGATCCCCGGCCACTGGCAATGGCTACCTCTTCTCCCGGGGACGATTCCCGGTCGGGCGGCCCTCGCCAAGCTGCTCCTTCAGGATCCGGCCGGGCACCTCCTCGACCGCCCCCTCGGCCAGGAGACCGAGCTGGAACGGGCCATAGGACACGCGGATCAGGCGTGACACCGTCCATCCCATATGCTCCATCACCCGGCGGATTTCCCGGTTCTTGCCCTCGCGCAGGCCCACGGTGAGCCAGGCGTTGCTGCCCTGGGTGCGGTCCAGGAGCGCCTTGATCGGGCCATAGGCGACGCCGTCGATGGTGATGCCCTTCTCCAGCGCCACCAGCCGAGCCGGCTCCACCGTGCCATGCACCCGCACCCGATAGCGCCGCACCCAGCCGGTGGCGGGCAGTTCCAGCTTGCGCGCCAACGTGCCGTCGTTGGTCAGCAGCAGCAGCCCCTCGGAGGTGAGGTCGAGTCGCCCGACCGAGATCACCCGCGGCAGGTCCGGCGGCAGGGCGCCGAACACGGTGGGCCGGCCCTCCGGGTCCCGGTGGGTGGTGACCAGCCCGCGCGGCTTGTGGAAGCGCCACAGGCGGGTCTTTTCCCTGGCCGCCAGGGGCTTGCCGTCCACCGCCACCAGGTCGGTCTCCCCCACCAGCACCGCCGGCGTGGTCAGCACCTGACCGTTGACCCGCACCCGTCCCTCGGCGATCAGCCGCTCGGCCTCCCGCCGCGAGCACACCCCGGCCCGGGCCAGCACCTTGGCGACCCGTTCGCCCTTGTCGGTCGGAGAGTCTGCGGAGTCCGTGGAGTCATCGGTCATCGGCGGGGGTCCTTGGAAGGGCGTTGGCGTATTACTGATTGAAAATCGCTGTTATCGTTGACCCATTGAGCCGTTTGAGGGCAAATCCAGGAAATGAATTCCAGGATATGCGTATGTTCCAACGACAGATCGCGTCCCAGCAAAGGCTCAAGGTGCGCAATACGGTTTCGTAGTCCCCTGATGGCATTTGCCCGCGTGTGTATCATTTTCAGTGATGTGCCTTGTTCAGCGTTTGGAAATGCAGAATAAATATTATTCCTCCACAGCGTCATGTCATACCGCCGTCCGAGGACGTTCACCCAGAACCCGAATGATAGCTCAGACACGACTCGTGATGTATCAAGAGTTACGCCTCGTTTATTGCACCTTGATTTCACATTGTCCACATCAGACTTGTAACGCGAGGGGAGTTGAGACAGAAACGTGTTGTCATTATGCCATTCAGAGCCATAATAGCTTGAAATAACGATGCTGGTTGCATTTCTCAATGAAACTTCGCATGTGCTCAAGGGAAAGTGGAGAGATTCTGCAACGCGCTCGTTCCATATGTACAATGCGAGAGCCATACTTCTGTCGAAGCCAGCAGCCTTCATATACGTTTTCAAGCGATCACGGGAGAGAGCACGTTCAATTGCCTGCATCTGCTCGATTGTCAATTGCAGTGCGGATTCCGATTGACCAACATACATATTTGCCTCATAATCCCGGGTGCTGCGCCAGAAAGCACCACTGCCTAGCATGTGCCTCTGGACGTGATAGAGCCCCGGGACAGGCGCAAGCTCCTCCCGGGGTTCGCCTTTTCACCGCCCGAGCGCGGCCATCAGTTCCCGCCACTCGCCTGGGCTCATGCCGCTGGAGGCCTGGTCGACCGGGGTGCCGGCCAGGAGGCGGCGCACCACGTCGAGGGCCGAAGCCGACAGGTGCAGACCGCCGAAGCGATACTGCAGGAAGGCCTGGTGGGTCAGCGGCACCCAGCGGCGGACGGTGTCCAGCATCACGTCGGCATAGACCCGGATCTCGTACTGGGCATGCGACTCGGCGCGAAGCGACAGGAAATGCAGCAGATTGTGCAGGTCGATCTTCCAGTACCACTGCGTATAGGTGTTGAGGGTCAGGTTCATGCGGGCCAGTTCCCGGGCGAGACCGGGGCGCGTCGAGTCGCGGGAGCCTTCCTCGTTGATCAGGTCTTCGTAATGGTCGTAGCAGCGCCCGGCATCCTCGCGCAACAGGTCGATGACCCAGCGGGCCTGGTCGGGATCCAGAGTCTCTCCCCGGCCCTGGCGGTTGGTCGAGGACTGGGCGGCCAGGTGTTCGGGCGAGGGGACATAGAACTCGCGATCGAGAATGGAGTAGCGGGCAGAGTACTCGTTGACGCTGGCGGTGCGGTGACGGATCCACTGCCGGGCGACGAAGATCGGCAGCTTGACGTGGTACTTGATCTCGCACATTTCGAACGGCGTGGTGTGGCGGTGGCGCATCAGATAATTGATGAGCCCCCGGTCCTCGCTGACCTGCCGGGTTCCGCGGCCATAGGACACCCGTGCCGCCTGGACGATCGCCGAGTCGTCGCCCATGTAGTCGATGACCCGGAGGAATCCATGGTCGAGGACGGGAATCGGCTGCTGGAGAATGTCCTCCAGCCCCGGAGCCACCACGCGGCGGGTGGGAGCGAGGGCGCCGCGGGCGGCCTCGATGTCGGAAAGCTGCTCGGCCGTTAGACCCACGACGAAATCTCCCCCGCTGGCACGCTGCGGCGGACTGTACGGCCAACACCCCCTTTTCTCAAGGCGATACAGGCCCTATAATGTATGAGTCGGGAAACCGACTATGGCGCTAAATCCCATGTGGAATAAGCGTAGCGGACCCGGGGGCGGTACCCGGCGCCTCCACCACCACCAGCCGCCGGCCTTGGCCGGTGGCCCGATGGGGGCGAAACAGGATCGACGCGCGTGGTAAAGACATGGAGTGTTCTCGGCATGGTTCCGCCGTTATCGGGCCGTTTTATAGGTGCCAACGATAATGAATTGGCCCTCGCTGCCTAATAGGTAAGCGCGGTTCGGGGGGCACCGGGCAACAGAAGCCCCCCACTTCGACGGCGTGCCGGGTTACGTTCCCCGGAACCCCCTTTATGTTTTGTGTTGTTTTGTGACGATGAGGATTCCGTGGCGGACAGACGGCAGACGTTCCCCTACAAGGCCATGCTCCAGGATGCCCTGCGCGGCGTCCTGCGACAGGTGCTGACCGTCACCGCGGCCGATGGGCTGCCGGGGGCTCACCACTTCTATATCACCTTCCGCACCCGCCATCCGGGGGTGGAGATATCGGACTATCTGCTCCAGCGCCACCCCGAGGAGATGACCATCGTCCTGCAGAACCAGTTCTGGGGACTGGAGGTCGCCGAGGATCATTTCGAGGTGACGCTGAGCTTCAACAAGGTCAATGAGCGGCTGCACGTTCCCTTCCGCGCCGTGGCGTCGTTCGCCGACCCATCGGCCCGCTTCGGGCTGCAGTTCGAGATCGAGGCGCCCGCCGACGAACCCGCCGGGACGCCCGCCTTCGATGCTCCAGATGACTCGGAAGATGACGAGACGCCCGCCTTCGCCCGGGCTCGTTCCGGTTCCAAAAGGACTCCCTTCGCGGCCGCCAAGCCCGGCAAGCCTGCCAGGCCCGGCAAATCCGGCGACGGTGGGGGCGCTGGCGGAGCGGGGGCGACACCGCCGAGCGGGGGGACCGCTGGGACCGCTGGGACCGGGGGAGACGGCGCCAAGGTCGTCACCCTTGACGCCTTCCGCAAGAAATAGCCACATTCAGCCACATTCGACGGCGTTCCGCGGACCGTGGGGACGGGCGGGGACGGGCCGTGACGGATTTTCCATGGGATTCAATGGGGGTAAGTACTCATGATCGATGCCGCGTTCGCCGACATGTTTCCGTTGGGCGAGGATACCACGCCCTATACCAGGCTCACCTCGGACTTCGTTTCGACGACGTCGTTCAATGGCCGGGAGATCGTCACCGTCGCTCCGGCCGGCCTGACGCTGCTCGCCCGCGAGGCCTACCGCAACGTCTCCCACCTGCTGCGGCCCGGCCACCTGGCGCAGCTCCGCGCCATCTTCGATGACCCGGAGGCGTCGGCCAACGATCGCTTCGTCGCCCTCGAGATGCTGAAGAACGCCAACATTTCCGCCGGCATGGTGCTGCCCATGTGCCAGGACACCGGCACCGCCATCATCATGGGCAAGAAGGGCCAGCAGGTGTGGACCGAGGGCAACGACGCCCTCGCCCTGTCCCAGGGTGTCGCCGACGCCTACACCAGCCTGAACCTACGCTATTCCCAGATGGCGCCACTCAACGTCTATGATGAGGTCAACACCGGCAACAACCTGCCGGCGCAGATCGACCTTTTTGCGACCGACGGCGCCTATTACAAGTTCCTGTTCATGGCCAAGGGCGGCGGGTCGGCCAACAAGACCTATCTGCACCAGATGACCAAGGCGGTGCTGAACCCGACCAGCCTGCTCAAGTTCCTCGAGGAGCAGATCAGGGGGATCGGCACCTCGGCCTGTCCGCCTTATCACCTTGCCATCTGCATCGGCGGCACGTCGGCGGAAGTGAACCTGAAGACGGTGAAGCTGGCCTCGGCCCGCTATCTCGATGGCCTGCCCACCACGGGCGACAAGACCGGCCACGCCATCCGCGACCTGGAGCTTGAGGCCGCGGTGCTGGACATCACCCGCAAGTGCGGCCTTGGGGCGCAATTCGGCGGCAAGTACTTCTGCCACGACGTTCGCGTGATTCGCCTGCCGCGGCATGGGGCGTCGGCGCCGATCGGCATCGGCGTGTCGTGCTCGGCCGACCGTCAGGTCCTGGCCAAGATCAGCCATGACGGCATCTTCCTCGAGCAGCTCGAGACCAACCCGGCCCGTTTCCTGCCGGAGGTGCGCGCCGACAAGCTGTCGGAGGACGTGATCAAGATCGACCTGACCCGGCCGATGGACGAGATCCGCCGCACCCTCAGCCAGTATCCGATCAAGACCCGGGTCAGCCTGAGCGGTCCGATGATCGTCGCCCGCGACATCGCCCATGCCAAGCTGAAGGAGCGTCTCGACCGCGGCGAGGGGCTGCCCGACTATTTCCGGCAGATGGCCGTGTACTATGCCGGTCCGGCCAAGACGCCGCCGGGCATGGCCTCGGGCTCGTTCGGGCCGACGACGGCCGGACGCATGGACTCCTATGTCGATCAGTTCCAGGCCAACGGCGGCTCGATGGTGATGCTGGCCAAGGGCAACCGCTCGAAGGCGGTGACCGAGGCGTGCAAGAAGCACGGCGGCTTCTACCTCGGCTCCATCGGCGGCGCGGCGGCCCAGCTTGCCCAGCAGTCGATCCGCAAGGTCGAGGTGCTGGAGTACCCCGAACTCGGCATGGAGGCCATCTGGCGCATCGAGGTCGAGGACTTCCCGGCCTTCATCATCGTCGACGACAAGGGCAACGATTTCTTCGCCGCCCTGGCACCCGCGCACTGAGGAAAGCCGGAAAGAAAGGCCGGAAAGAAAGAAAGGTTTGTGAGGGCCTGAGGCCCTCACACTCCCCATTTTCCGGGGGGAGAGGGAGTGACGGTGGCGGCACTCACTCTGGCGAGCGTAATGACTGACCCACCAGAATGAAGCGGGCTCTGCCCGCACCCGCCGTCATGCCAAAGGCATGCATTCGCATGACGGCCTGAGGCCTTTGGAAACCCATTAATGGGGGTTTGGGGCCTCAAGGCCCCAAGCGGGTTTGGGCGGCAGCCCAATTCTTTCATGGGTCATTCATTACGCTCGCCGGTATCACTCCTTCACACGATTGCCCTGGCCACCTCTCCCGACACGGTTGCCTGGAACGAGCCCTTCGGCTAGCATCGGCGCATGGGGCATCTGGACACCAATGAGACGCGCCTGAAGAACGCCTGCCGCCTGCTTCTGGATCAGAAGGGGCTGGGTGGGAACGTCTTTGGGCCTGAGGCGCCACTCGATGATATCCGCCGGGTGTGCCAAGCCCTGAGAGACATGCCAATTGCCGTCACCAGTCGATCGGTCCTTGCCGGGCATCAGAAGGAGTTGCTGGAACTTCGTGGCCGGCTGCCGCATATCACGGATACGGACGATCCGGGCGGAAAGTACTGCGCCATTCTCAATCTTGTCGTGACGGAACTTACCGGAGTACTCGTCGCGATTAGTGACGGGGACAAGACACCGCCGGAAGAGCCGGCCGACGCTCCCACCCCCCTCCCGTCCACCTGGGGGGAGCAGTGCGCCCAGGTGCAGCGCGACATCGCCGCGCTGAAAGAGGAAATCACCGCCCTGCCTATCGAGGCCTTGCCGGACCCGTACCGCGGCAAGATTCTCCGCTTGTTGGCGAAGATGGAGGAGCTTCTCTCGACCGGGGCGACGATGGCCGTCGTCAAGGATTTTGTGACACGCGGGTTGAAGGAGAACCTCGACAAACTCAGCACGCTTTTCAATCACCAGGACGTACAGAAAGCCATCACCAGTGCCATTTGTGCGGCAGCAGCGGCACACGCTGCCAACTCGCCGGCGGTCGGAGCCGCCGTAGTTGCTGCAGGCACGGCGCAAGTGGTGGGACCAAGGTTGTGGAAAATGGTGCGCGCCGTGTGGACGGGGTGCACCGGTCTGCTGGCATCGGTCAAGGCGCCGCTTCCCGAGCGAAAGGAACCGAAGTTCACGTTCGACCAGGAAGGCACCTCCAACAAGCCCTCTCCCCCCCCTTCCGGGGGGAGAGGGTTGGGTGAGGGGGGTGCCGAAGCTCTCGACAGGGTGCCGCCTGCCCCACCCCCTCACCCCGACCCTCTCCCCCTCGAGGGGGAGAGGGAGAAAATTTCCGAAAGTGTCCAGGAGTCAGAGCAGAAACCCGCGCCTCCTGCCGATCCCCCGCCCGCCCCGTCACCTCCAGGCCCCATCACCGAGCCCCGGACCGGTATCCGCCTGCTGCCGATTCCGGCGGGGGAGTTCATGATGGGGGCGAAAGGGATCAGCAACTGTGAGTTGCCCATCCACCGGGTGCGGGTGCCGGGCTTCCTGCTGGGGGAGACCCCGGTGACCAACCGGCAGTATGGCCAGTTTCTGAGCACCACCAAGCGCGAAAAGCCGTACCGCTGGGGGGAAGACCGGTTCTCCGATCCGGAGCAGCCGGTGGTGGGGGTGCGCTGGACCGACGCCGTGGCGTTCTGCGCCTGGCTGTCGGAGGGGTCGCGGTTCGTCTTCTCCCTGCCCAGCGAGGCGCAGTGGGAGTACGCGGCGCGGGGCACGGACGGGCGGGACTATCCGTGGGGCAATGCCCCGCCGACACCTCGACACGCTTGCTACGGTCTTTATTGGGAGAAGGACAAGCCGGCGCGGGTCGGCAGTTTCCCGGCCGGGCGGGGGCCGTTCGGGACTCTGGATCAGGCGGGTCTGGTCTGGGAGTTGTGCGCGGACGAGTGGCACGACACCTACGATGGGGCTCCCGATGACGGTACGGCATGGACGTCCACTGGTAGCGCGGAGCGCGGTTTTCGCGTATTGCGGGGCGGGGCCTGGGGCCTCTCGCCCGGTGCCCTCCGGGCGGCCTATCGCTACTGGGGCGTTGCCGTAAACCGGGACGACGGCATCGGCTTTCGCGTCGCTGCCACCCCCGCGAGCACGGCTATTGATTCTTCTTTCTCTCGAGCGTTTTCCTTATGGGCACTTCCAACAAGCCCTCTCCCCCCTCCTTTCAGGGGGGCTACCGTATGCACACAAGTTTCCCGCAAACCTCCAGCAAACTTAAGCCCTCCCCCTCGATGGGGGAGCAAACTTAAGCCCTCCCCCTCGATGGGGGAGGGTTTGGGTGGGGGTGGCAGTGAAGCGCGCATAGACAGCTATAAATTCGCACAAAAGATGAATTCTTGGGCCATCTTGATGCACTTACTTGCTGCTCCATCACCCCCACCCAACCCTCCCCCATCAAGGGGGAGGGCTTTTTTTGCGGGAAACTGATAGTTCCTACAGCGAACATTCTACAGCCCAGTCTGCTCAAACTTGTGTGCATACGGTAGCCATCAAGGGGGAGGGCTTTTTTCTGCGGGAAACGGATAGTTTCTACAGCGAAACCCCTACAGCCCAGTTTGTCCGACTTGTGTGCATACGGTAGCTTCAGGGGGGAGGGGGAGTAAAATGACATGACTCCAGCTTCCCGCTCGCCGGTATTACTGCACGGTCTTTTTCGATGGACGATGGAAATTGGCGATATCGGCGTCTTTTACGACCGTCGTGGTAATGCGGGCGAAGTGCGTCATGCTGCTGGCGGGGGCCATCGTGATCGCCACCATTCCCATTTCAAGATCCGGACAAAACATGACCACCGCCAGGTGGCCGTTTATGAGACAGCTTCCATGCACGAACTTCTCCTTGTTGATAATCAGAAGCTTGACATTTGTAATGCTGCACTTTTCCTTGAATATTTCCTCGCCAACAAAACCGATGGCGATCTTCAACATCTTGTCCTTATACCTATTACCACGGTTGAAAAAATCAGGATCCGTCTCGGTAATATTCAGAAAGTGTTTGAACACGAGGTCAAACTCCTCCTCCGTGACCAACATTTTCTTAAGATCTTGAATCCTCTGGCTCAGGCTCGTCATGGCTCGTTCCCACGGTGAACAACGTGCGGCAAAAGGGCATCCACCCTGGGCCATCGTAACGCATTGGGAGTACCCTTGGCCACGTCAACGTGACGAACGTCCGCCCCATCACCAGCGGCGGCGAGTCGCCGCATCTGGCCATCCACGCGGCAGGATCAAGGGATCCGCCGTCCAGGGGGCCGTGGCATTCATCGTGGGTCGAGGACCGATCCCCGCCCCATATATAGACGGCAACGGAGTCCCTCCTGAAAACGGCTTCCGTAATCCCCACGTATGACCAATACTGACGGCCTGGCAGAATGCCAGTGGAAAAGGGAAGAAAGATGCCGCCCAAGACGCCCGAACGCTACGGCTATCGGATACTCGTTGATCGTGTGGATCGGCTGCGGAATGCCCGGGATGGCTATAACCTGGTCGTCCTTGACTTCCGCCAGACTCCGTTCGCGTCCTCTCTCATGCGGACCACCATGGCCATGCATCTGGTGGAGCATGGATTCCGCGAGCGGGACGGAGAGACCCATCGCATCGGCGACTGGTTCCTGACCTGCATCACCGAGACGCGAACCGCGCCGCTGCTGAAGGAACTGATCCAGACCGTACTGGCGCTGAGCACGGAGTGGGACCACGTCAGCAATGACGACCCGTTCGTCACCAACATCGAAATCAAGAAACACCCACGGCGGGTCGAGGCCGCCATCGCCCTGATGGACGGGGTCCTCACCGCCGCCGAGAAGGCCAAGGCCGCCGAGGAGGACGCCGAACGACGCAAGGCCGCGGCATCCCGTGGCCAGGCCAAGGAAATCAGCGATCCGGGACACTTCTCGCCGGTGGTCCAGCTTGAGTTCATCGAATCGCAACTGCCCAGGCTGCGGTTCGCCGAGCTGATGCGCGCCCAACCCATCTGCAAGGTGAAGAACGGCGCCATCACGGCGTTTCTTGGCCAGGAGTTGTACACCTCGATCGCCGACCTGCAGAAGCGGTTCTCCACCAGCATCGACATCGTCGAGCACTATCTGCTGCGCCACCACCTGACGCAGCAACTGGATCAGCTTCTGATCGCCCAGTTCGACGACGGCCGACTGCTATCGGACGCCGTGGCCGTCCATATCAACATTCTGCTGAGTTCCCTGCGCACTCCGGCATTCCACAGATTCGACGCCATGATGACCGAGCGGCGCCGTACCGTCACCCTGGAGATCAATATGACGGACGCCCTGGCCCACATCGGCGACTACCGCTCGATGGTGCCGACACTGCGCAAACGGGGGTATTTCGTGGCGCTGGACGGCGTGTCCACCTCGTCCCTGGACAGCGTCGAAATCGAGCGTCTTCCGGCCGACATGGTCAAGCTGACCTGGCAGAACGACATGCCGATGACCGAGCAGGCTCGCCGCCGCCTCAACACCATCCGCGAGCGTAAGATACGACTGATCCTGTGCCGGTG
Organism: Alphaproteobacteria bacterium; assembly: GCA_039908285.1. Classification (GTDB taxonomy): domain Bacteria; phylum Pseudomonadota; class Alphaproteobacteria; order Rhodospirillales; family Rhodospirillaceae; genus JAMOBE01. The sequence continues at coordinate 5,464 of JAMOBE010000033.1, read as the reverse complement.
CGACCGCAAGGCAGCCTTCGGCTGGGGTGACGACGAGGGGGTCGAATTCTTTCAGGGAGTGGCGGTGGACGCCATGGCCGCCACGGCACTCGCCGGCGCCTGCACCACGGCGGCCTCCCTCGACTGCACCGTCGACAAGTGCCGCACCATGCACTGGGCGGTCAATCAGGCCCGTCTCTCCCGCTGCCCACGGACCATGTGGATCGTCCGCCCAACTACCGCCGCGGCCGCAGCCGGTAGCGCGGCGGCGGCTGGTCGGGCGTCACCTTCCGCAGCCCGTCCAGATACCACCCCTGGAAAACCTTGATGCCGATGGCGATGCCCCAGTCCACCGCGGCATCGTCACCGCACCAGCACAGCACGAGCTGCGGACTGCCGGCCGCCACCAGCCCCGTGACCTTCCCCCGAAAGGCGGCGTTCTCCGCCGAGGTGAAGTCGGGCGCCCAGCGCAGCTTCACCATGTCCACGTTCATCCTGTCCCAGTCGAGCACCATGAACATCTCGCGGGTGATGCCATCGGCGCACAGACGATAGCCGCGACTGTGCAGGAACCCGCTCAGAAAGCGCATCATGGAGGCGTTTTCCACCAGGTCGAAGCCCTGGACCTCGATGATCTGCCCCTTCCTCACCCGGGGCGACAGCAAAGCATCATACTCGAGGAAGTCCTCCGACAGAAGGCTTGAAATATTGAGATTGAGGCTATAGGCCACTTCTTTCTTCTGGCCCTCGTTGTGGCCACCCATGACCTTCAGCAGGCGGTTGTCAAGTGTCCTGGTAAAATATTGGAACAGCCACCTGTCGGCACTTATCTGTTCATTTGCGTACTGCTTCAAATAATCGATTGAAATAAACACCTCGTCGTGGTCCTCATCGAGTTCCCAGTCCGATATCAGGCGATAGGCGAATTGATTCCTGACAAAGTTCTCGACGTTCGCGCGATAGAACATCTTTTCGACCTTGGCGATGTCCTTCGGCATCACCCCGAGTTCCGTTTCTTTCCACGGCAGCGGCACGTGGTCCACCGCTGTCGGTTTTGTCGCCTTTTCGTTCACACCACTCAACTGGGCGAGGAACTGGGAGGTCTGGGTCGCCAGGTCGAACTGATGGATCAGTGGCGGGGCGTGGACATCCGCTTCGGTCAGGACGGTGCTGGCGATGGAGAGCAGCGGGATCATCGCCCTCCCCTCGGGGTCCCGCACCAGGGCGAGGACGTCGCTGTTGGGGAGAACGAGAGACCCCTGTGGACTGAACGCCGAGTCCTTCATCTCCTTGGCCAGGCGGCGGCTCAGCACCGTCCGCTTCTCGCCCACCGGCAGGCGGGACAGCGACACCACCAGCGCGCGCCAGCCGGTCGCCTTGCGCCCGATTTCACCGAGCAGTGCGGTGAGAATATCCCCATCCGTGGATTTGGCTCCGGGCGGAGGCATCACGTGCCGCTCTCCGGGGTCGCGGCATGGCGCAGGGCGTCGTTCTCCTGATGCAGGCGATCGATCTGGTGATTGAGCCGGGCGATCTCGCGAACCAGGAACTCCTTCAGGTTGCGCTCGTGCTCCTTCAGCCGCAGCACCTCCTGAGCCCGGCCGATGACATGGGCGAGATGGCCGAGGGAAATGGGCTTGGCCAGGAATTCGAAGGCGCCGAGCCGCAGGGCGTGGACGGCCTCGTCGTATCCGGCGTGGCCGGTGAGGATGATCACCTGGATCAGCCGGTCCGGCCAGCGGCGCTGGATCTCCTCCAGGAACTGCAACCCGTCCATGTGCGGCATGCGGATGTCGCTGACGACGATCCGGATGCTCTCGTCCTCGGCCATGATCTCCAGGGCCTCCATGGCCCGGGTCGCCTGCCGGGTGGGCGTGCCGTCAAGCTCGAGATCCTCGACGATCTCCTCGACGATCTCCGGTTCGTCGTCCACCACCAGCACCGTCACCGGATCGGCAGCCCCCTGGGCGAGGAGGAGAAGCTCGTTGCCCAGTTCCCATTCGGCATCCTCGGCGTCGGCCGCCGCCTGCTGGACGTCGATCGGGATTTCGTCGTTGTCGGCGGTCATCACGCCTCCTCGTGGCTGGTGGTGATCAGTGGCAGAGACACGGTGAACCGTGCCCCCTGCCCCCTATTCTCGGCGCGCAACGTGCCACCCATGCTGGTGACGATGCCATAGCTGATGGACAGTCCAAGGCCGGTGCCCTTGCCCGCCTCCTTGGTCGTGAAGAAGGGATCGAAGATGCGATCGATCACCCTGGCGTCGATGCCGCCGCCGCTGTCCTCGATGTCGATGATCGCGTGTTCGCCCTCGGTCCCGACGCGCACGGCGATGGTGCGCGGCGCCTCCCGACCCTCGCGGGCGGAGCGGCCCTCGATGGCGTCGCGGGCATTGGCCAGCAGGTTGACCACCACCTGCTCGAGCTGGATCTGGTTGCCGAGAACGAGAGCCGGCCTGTCGGCCATCAGGCTGACGTCAATGCCGTGGTTGGTGAGCTGCTCGCCGATCAGGGCCAGGGCGCTGTCGGCGACGGACTTCAGCGTCATCCGTTCCGGGCGGTCGGACCCCTTGCGGCCAAAGGTCCGCATGTGATCGGTGATGGAGCGGGCGCGGTCGATCTGCGACATGACCCGGGTGAGCTTATCGGCCACCCGGTCCAGGCGGTCGGGGCTGTCCCGTTCGATGAACTTGAGGGCCTTTTCCGCCGCCATGCGCATCACCGTGAGCGGCTGGTTGATCTCGTGGGCGATGCCTGTCGCCATTTCCCCGAGTGTCGCCAGCTTGGACGTCTGGACGAGCTGCGACTGCATCAGTTTCAGCCGGGTGATGTCGGTGCTGACGCTGACGGTGCCGCCGTCGGAGGTTCGGCGCTCGCTGACCAGGAAGGTGCGGCCGTCGACCATGGTCTGCTCATGGGGACTGTCCGCCTGGCGGTGCAGGGCGATCCGCTTCGCCATCCACTCCGCGCGGTCCTCCTCGGGAATCGGGTGCTGGTACTCGGCGGCCGCCCGCACCACGTCGGCGAACGGCACCCCGGGGACCAGCATGTCGCGGATCACGCTGTAGTTCTCCCGGTAGTGGGAGTTGCACAGCACCAGCCGGTCCTCGGCGTCCCACAGGACGAAGCTCTCGGAAATGGATTCGATCGCATCCGTCATGCGCTGGCGCGCCTCTTCCAGTCCGGCGTTGGCGTGCCGCAGTTCCCGGGTCCGCTCGGCGACGAGCTGTTCCAGACCCTCGTTCATGCGGCGAAGCTGCTCCTCGGCCTCGGCGCGCTCGTGGTTGGCCTCGACCCAGCGCGCCACCATGCGCACGAGCTGGAGCGACTCCTCCGAGAACTCGGCGGGGGCGTCGCTCATGGCGAAGACATGGCCGATGGGACGGCCGGAGTGGTCGAAATAGGGCGCGCCGACATAGGCCTCGATGCCGAGCCGGCCGAGCCAGGCGTCCTCGGGGAAGCGCTGGGCCGTCGCCTGACCCAGGGCGCAGAGGTCGAGGGTCTCGCGGGCCACCGCGCACGGAGTACCCGACAGGGGGATTTCGTGGCCGATCTCGGCGGCCGACCGGTCCTGAAGGGCGATGATGCGGGCGGTCCCCGCCTTCAGGTCCCATCGGGTCACCCCGGCCCAGGGGAAGCCCAGCGCCTTCCCAAGGGCCTCGGCGGCCACCGCCGCGAAGTTCGGGTCCAGCCGGTCTTCCTGGGTCAGCAGGGCCAGCGCGTCCTCGCGGTGGCGGAACTCGGTGATGTCCACCAGCGAGGTGACCCGGCTGCCGTCGGTGGTGCGCCGCTCCACCAGACGGAAGGTGCGCCCATCGGCCAGCGACAGGGTCAGGAGGCCGCCCCCGCTCGTCTCCATCTCGTCCCACGCCGCGGCCAGTCTGGTGCCATCTCCCCGGGTCGCCGGCACGCTCTCGATCAGCCTCTCCCGCAGGTCGGCAAAGGCGTCGCCGACGGAGGGCTTCGGCCGGTTGAGGCTGGCCACCAGGCGATCGAAGGCCGGGTTACCGAAGACGAAGGTGTCCGCCGCGTCCCACACCGACACCGGCTGGGCCAGGGCCTCGAACGCTTCGGCCATGATCATCCGGCCGCGGGCGGCGATGCGCGCCTTTTCCAGGGTCAGCCAGTGCATCCGCGTCAGGTTCTCGCGGAACACCTCGAGAGCCTTGACCATGGAGCCGATTTCATCGGTGCGATGCTGATCGACGGCCATAGGCTCCAGATTGCCGGCGGCGACCCGCTCCAGCGCCCGCGTCACCGCCTCGATGGGCCTGGTCAGGTGCCCGGCGGCGAAATAGCCCAGCACCAGCACCAACAGGGCCTGAGTGGCGAACAGGGCCAGCGTGGTGTCGCGAAAGTCGTTGACCATCGCATAGGCCAGGCTCACCTCCACCAGGGCGTAGAGGGACCAGCCCGGGTCGTTCATCAACCCGGTCGGATGCGACATGGCCATGCCGGCCAGGAACGACGAGCCTTCCGCATGCACCTCGGCCACCTGACCGAGCAGCGATCCCGCGGCCGGCAGCCTGGGAATGGGATGAGTCTGGTCGCCGTCGTACAGTATCTCGCCGCTCGCGGTGTCGGCGAGGACCAGCCGGCGGCCGTGGTCCTGCGGCTGGCCGATGATCGAGAGCGCGCGAAGCCGCTCGCCGATCGCTCCCCAGTCGATCACCGCCACCAGGGTGCCGATCTTGACGGACGACGCATAGCTCGCCCGGATGGCGACGGCCACCACGACTCCTGGACGGGCGCTGAATCGGCTCTGCGCCATCCACTTCTGGAACAGGCGGCCGGATTTGGTCGTCTGAAAGGCCGGTTCATCGCTGATGTTGATGCCGTTCAGGCGCTCATCGGAGGATGCGACGACCACGCCATCCTCGTTGGTGACGGTGATGGTCGCGATCTGCTCGTAACGTTCCTTGAGCTGGACGGCTTCGCGGCCGATGGCGCCCCAGTGGTCGTCCATCAGCACGTCCTGCATCGACGCGAGATGCGCCCAGGCGGTAACGTCGAGCACCGTCTCGGCCAGATGGGTCTGGATCTCGGACATCGCCTCCTGCGAGGTGGCGATGAGGGCGTCGGTGGTGATCGACCGCAGGACATTCGAAACGGTGACGAAGGAAATTCCAGCCAGCAGCAAAAGAGGGATGAAGGACGCCACCAGGTGCGAAACGATGGATTTCTGTCTTATCCCCACGCACCCCTCCCCGACCCGCGGCGCCGTTCGGTCCGCGGACAAGTATCGACACCAGCAGCGCCCAATGCCGCCGGGTGGGATGCTATCAGTAGATCGCCCCTTTCTTCAAGATCCTAATCCCGCACGTGTCCGTAGCACATGATATGACCGACCCAGGTAGCACGTGATCTGAGCGATCCCGGAATCCTTCCAGGGAGGGGGCGATGGGTCGGGGCAGAGTGCTATCGGAGGTCCGCGAGATGCGGTTTGAAGAGGTTATGGGTCGGTACGGCGACGGCCGGCTGTCGTG
>JAMOBE010000175.1:0-3880 GCA_039908285.1 Alphaproteobacteria bacterium | reverse complement strand
GAGCAGTTTCCGCTCAAGCGGAAACTGCGAAAAGCCCGCGCGGCGCTTGAGCGGCCAGAGGCAAATTCTAGAGCGTTTCCGCTCAGGCGGAAAACGCTCTAGCCCGCATTTCTCACCGGTCCGACGGATGCTGGCTTGATCCTTGATCCGCCTATGATTTTTCCTCCCTTGCCAATACAACCAGTATTGTCGGCGGTCGGAAAAATCATAGGCGAATCAAATCTCTGCGCCATCATTCCGCGTCCCGGTGAGAAATGCGGGTTAGGATGGCGATCCATGCCGAGACTTTCGCCGGCGGCTTTGAGCGGTGTCAGCAGGACGACGGCGAACGCGTTGATCGGCAGCAGACGGTCGCGCCGCTCGGGCGTTGCGATTCGCACGGAACTGAGACCGTCGAGCGTAAAGTTTGACCCATCAGAAAGAAGCGGGCTCTGCCCGCACCCGCCGTCATGCAAAAGGCATGCATTCGCATGACGGCCTGGAGGCCTTTGGAAACCCATTGATGGGGGTATGGGGCCTGTCACGCCGAAGGCGTGCCTTTGGCACGACGCCCCAAGCGGGTTTGGGCGGCAGCCCAATTCTTTCATGGGTCAGTCATTCCGCTCGCCGGTATGATAGAAACAACGGGTCCGGGGCATAGCCCCGGTCGGGTGCAAGCGGAAGCCCGCCATTTTTCCCTCCGGACGGCCATAATTGGAACTGCTGCTCACGCCACCTCAGCCTCAACGGCGCGGCCATCGATGACGAGGCCGTCGGGGTTGGCGGAGACGCGGACGGTTGTGCCCTCGTCGATGAGGCCTTCGAGGATGGCCATGGCCAGGGGGTTTTCCAGGCTGCGCTGGATCACCCGCTTCAGGGGACGGGCGCCATAGACCGGGTCGTAGCCCCGGTCGGCGAGCCATTCCCGCGCCGCCCCGTCCAGATCGAGGACGATCTTGCGCTCGACAAGCCGCGCCGCCACCCGCCGGAGCTGGATATCGACGATAGCCGCCATGTGGGGGCGAAACAGGCGGTGGAACAGCAGGATCTCGTCCAGGCGGTTCAGGAACTCCGGCCGGAAGGCGGAGCGCACGATCTCCAGCACCGGCTCGCGCACCAGGGTCGAGTCCTCCCCCTCGGCCTGGCCGGCCAGGATGTCGCCGCCCAGATTGGAGGTCAGCACGATCAGGGCGTTGCGGAAGTCCACCGTGCGGCCCTGGCCATCCGTCAGCCGGCCGTCGTCCAGCACCTGGAGCAGCACGTTGAACACGTCGGGGTGGGCCTTCTCCACCTCGTCGAACAGCACCACCTGGTAGGGGCGCCGCCGCACCGCCTCGGTCAGGCTGCCGCCCTCCTCATAGCCGACATACCCGGGTGGAGCGCCGATCAGCCGCGCCACCGAGTGCTTTTCCATGTACTCCGACATGTCGATGCGCACCATGGCCTGTTCGTCGTCGAACAGGAAGGCGGCGAGCGCCCGGGTCAGCTCGGTCTTGCCGACGCCGGTCGGCCCGAGGAACAGGAACGAGCCGATGGGCCGGTTGGGATCGCCAAGGCCGGCCCGCGACCGCCGCACCGCATTGGCCACCGCCCGCACCGCCTCCGCCTGGCCCACCACCCGCTCAGCCAGACGGGTTTCCATGCGCAGGAGTTTTTCCCGCTCGCCGGTAAGCATCTTCTCGACCGGGATGCCGGTCCAGCGGGACACCACGCCGGCGATGTGCTCGGGCGTCACCGCCTGGTTCAGCATGCGCCGGCCCTCGGAGGCCTCGGCGGTGGCCAGTTTCTTCTCAAGCTCGGGGATGACCGCGTACTGCAGCTCGCCGGCCTTCTCGTAGCGGCTCTCCCTCAAGGCCTGCTCCAGGGCGAAGCGGGCCTGGTCGAGCTGCTCCTTCAGCCGGGTGGCGTCGGCGAGTTGATCCTTCTCGGCCCTCCAGGCCCGGGTCAGGGCGGCGGCCTTGTCCTCCATGCCGCCGAGTTCGCCGTCAAGATCGACCAGGCGCCCCCTTGAAGCCGCGTCGGTTTCCTTCTTCAGTGCCTCGCGCTCGATCTTCAACTGCACGATGCGGCGGTCCAGTTCGTCCAGTTCCTCGGGCTTCGAGTCCACCTCCATGCGCAGCCGGCTCGCCGCCTCGTCCACCAGGTCGATGGCCTTGTCGGGAAGGAAGCGATCGGTGATGTAGCGGTTGGACAGGGTCGCCGCCGCCACCAGCGCGCCGTCGGTGATGCGCACGCCGTGGTGCATCTCGTACTTTTCCTTGATGCCCCGCAGGATGGAGATGCTGTCCTCCACGGTGGGCTGATCCACGAACACCGGCTGGAAGCGCCGGGCCAGCGCCGCGTCCTTCTCCACGTGCTTGCGGTACTCGTCGAGGGTCGTCGCGCCGACGCAGTGCAGTTCGCCCCGGGCCAGCGCCGGCTTCAGCAGGTTGGAGGCGTCCATGGAGCCCTCGGCCCGGCCGGCCCCCACCAGGGTGTGCATCTCGTCGATGAACAGGACGATCTCGCCCTCGGCGGAGATCACCTCGTTCAGCACGGCCTTGAGCCGCTCCTCGAACTCGCCGCGAAACTTGGCCCCGGCCACCAGGGCGCCCAGGTCCAGTACCATCAGCCGCTTGTTCTTCAGGCTCTCCGGAACGTCGCCATTGACGATGCGCAGGGCCAGGCCCTCGACGATGGCGGTCTTGCCGACGCCAGGCTCGCCGATCAGCACCGGGTTGTTCTTGGTGCGGCGGGAGAGGACCTGGATGGTGCGGCGGATTTCCTCGTCGCGGCCGATCACCGGGTCCAGCTTGCCCTCGACCGCCGCCGCGGTCAGGTCGCGGGCGTATTTCTTCAAGGCGTCGTAGGAGTCCTCGGCGCCGGCGCTATGGGCAGCCCGGCCCTTGCGCAGGTCGTTTATGGCCCGGTTCAGAGCCTCGGGCGTCACGCCGGCCTTCTTCAGGGCCTGGAACGAGGGTGTGCCGGCCGTGACGACCAGAGCGAGCAGCAGGTACTCGGCGGTGACATAGGAGTCCCCGGCCTTGGTCGCCATCTGCTCGGCCTGGTCGAACACCCGGGCGATCTCGGGCGTCAGATAGAGCTGACCCGCCCCCCCTCCCTGGACACGGGGCATCTTGTCCAGCTCCGCCTCCACCTGGGCCAGGACCGGACGGGAGTCGCCGCCGCCGGCGGCAATCAGCCGGGCGGCGAGGCCTTCCCGGTCGTCCAGCAGGACCTTCAAAAGATGTTCAGGGGTGAAGCGCTGGTGATCGCGACGCAGCGCCAGCGACTGCGCGGACTGGATGAAGCCCTTGCAGCGGTCGGTGTATTTCTCGATATCCATCTGGTCCCCTCTCTGGGCGACGGAGTGTCGCGCTCCCACATGAGGCCGCGCGAAACCCTGTGGTCATATTGCCACGACCCAATATAAGAACAGGGTCACGATCGCCGCAAGGTGGGGAGGGCTGGTCGGTTCTCGTGCAACAGAGCCTTTGCCCGGGAGCGCCAGCGTTTCGCCGGCCCGGTGGTGGCCACGTCCTGAACCTTGAGCCCCGGAATGCGCATCGACCTCAGGAACTCGGAGCCTGAAAATGTTGGCTCCTCGACGTTGGAAGTGGAATCTGCCTCGGTGCGGAGACGGCATGGCCGATCAAGATGTGGATGAACCAATCCCCAGCGTGCTGGCGTAGAGAAGAAAGCGCAACACGCCGTACTACCGACCCCGAGAATCTCCGCGCGCCGCGAAGACTCTCGGGATCAGTAGTACGACTCCTTTTTTGGTTGCGGCCAACGGCCGCGACAGGAACCGGTTCAGAACGCGGCTGAACCAGACTGAGTCGATCTTTCCGCGTCAGCGTCTCGCGATCACCCCATGCCGCCGCAGCCACCGCCGCAGCAGCCGTCGACCGGGCCGGAGACC
>JAMOBE010000174.1:0-3921 GCA_039908285.1 Alphaproteobacteria bacterium | reverse complement strand
GTGCCGGTTGCCCCCCCCCCTCACCCCGGCCCTCTCCCCCTCGAGGGGGAGAGGGGGCAGGGGGGCGGAGAGTAGAAGGCCACTGCCGCCGCTGACCCTGGTCCTTGGGGGGGCCCGTTCCGGCAAAAGCGCCTATGCCGAGTCGCTGGTGACGGCACACGGCGGCGCTCCCCTCTACCTGGCGACGGCGGAGGCGGGTGACGGCGAGATGGAACGGCGCATCGCCCTTCACCAGGAACGGCGCGGTCCCGCTTGGCGCACCATCGAGGCTCCGGTCGACCTTGGTGCCGCCCTCGGCCGGGTGCCGGAGGGCGCGCCGGTGCTGGTGGACTGCCTGACCCTGTGGCTGTCCAACCTGATGCTGGCGGGGCGGGAGATCGACGCCGAGGTGGACGGACTGTGCGCCGCCCTGGCAAACCCGTCCGGTCCGGTGGTATTGGTCGCCAACGAAGTCGGCTTCGGCATCGTTCCCGACAACGCCCTGGCCCGCGCCTTCCGCGACCATGCCGGCCGGCTCAATCAGCGGGTCGCCGCTCTGGCGGATCGTGTGGTCCTGGTGGTGGCCGGCCTGCCCCTCGTCGTCAAGTCCCCCACGGAGACCCCATGAGCCCGAGAGCCCTGCGCAAGATTCCAACCACCGTCATCACCGGCTTCCTCGGGGCCGGCAAGACCACCCTGGTCCGCCACCTGCTGGAGGCCAACCATGGCCGTCGCATCGCCCTTATCATCAACGAGTTCGGCGACATCGGTGTCGACCGCGAGGTGCTGCGCGGCTGCGGGGCGGCGGTGTGCGATGACGACGACATCGTCGAGCTGGCCAACGGCTGCCTGTGCTGCACGGTGGCCGACGAGTTCCTGCCGGTGATGGAGCGCCTGGCGGCCCGGACGACGCCTCCCGATCACATCGTCATCGAAACGTCCGGCCTCGCCCTGCCGAAGCCGCTGGTCAAGGCCTTTCACTGGCCGGAGATCCGCTCCCGGGTGACGGTGGACGGGGTGGTGGCGGTGATCGACGCCGCCGCCGTCGCCGCCGGCCGCTTCGCCGACGATCCGACGACCGTGGGGACGCCGGACCACGACAATCCCCTCGACGAGGTGTTCAGCGACCAGCTCCTGTGTGCCGACATGGTGCTGCTCAACAAGAGCGACCTGGTGCCGGCCGATGGGCTGCGGACCCTGCAGGCGGATCTCGGCACCCGGCTGCGGGCTGGGGTCAAGCTGGTCACCACCAGCCACGGCCGAGTCGATCCGGCGGTGCTGCTCGGCCTCGATGCCGCCGCCGAGGAGGACCTGGAGGTCCGTCCCTCGCACCACGACGGCCTCGACGGCCATGACCATGACGACTTCGAAAGCTTCGCCGTCTCGCTCCCCCCCGTCATCGATCCGGCGGTGCTGGAGACCCGCCTGGTGGAGGCGGTGGCCGCCCACGATATCCTGCGGATCAAGGGCTTCCTCGATGTCCCCGGCAAGCCCATGCGCCACGTGGTGCAGGGTGTTGGCGCCCGCTTCGAGCGCTATTACGACCGGCCATGGGCCGCCGACGAGACGCGGCGGAGTCAGCTCGTGGTGATCGGCCTCAAAGGCCTCGACCGCCCGGGGATCATGTCCATGGTGGGCGCTCTGGCGTGACGGCGCTGGTCGTGCGTATAGTGCGCCCGCTTTGACGAATTGGGGCGGAGAGATGGGCGCGATGATGGACAAGATCGGAGTGATGCTGTGCGGCCATGGCAGCCGCGACGTGGAAGCGGTGCGGGAGTTCGAGGTCCTCGCCGCCCATCTGAAGCGCAGGATGCCGCTGTACGAGGTGGAGAGCGGCTATCTGGAGTTCGCCCGCCCGATCATCCGCACCGGGCTCGATGCCCTGAAGGCGCGGGGCGTCACCCGTCTCGTCGCGGTGCCGGGGATGCTGTTCGCCGCCGCCCATGTCAAGAACGACCTGCCGTGGGAGGTCAACACCTTCGCCGCCGACAACATGGACATCGACGTGCGCTATGGCCGCGATCTCGGCATCGACCCGAAGCTTCTGCGGGCTTCGGCCGACCGCATCGTCGCCGCCGAGGCCGGCTCCCCCATCGCCCGCGAGGACACCCTGCTGCTGGTGGTCGGCCGGGGCACCACCGACCCGGATGCCAACTCCAACATCTCGAAGGTGGCGCGCATGCTGTGGGAAGGCATGGGCTTCGGCTGGGCCGAGGCTGCCTATTCCGGCGTCGCCCACCCCCGGGTGGACGAGGCGCTGGAGCGGGTGGCGCGCCTGGGCTTCGCCCACATCATCGTGTTCCCGTATTTCCTGTTCACCGGCGTCCTGGTCAAGCGCATCTACGCCCAGACCGACGAGGTGGCGGCCCGCCATCCCGGCATCCAGTTCGTCAAGGCCGGCTACCTCAACGACCACCCCCTGGTGATCGAGAGCTTCATCGAGGGAGTGGAGGCGACGCTCCGGGGCGAGGCAACCATGAACTGCCAGCTCTGCAAGTTCCGGGAACAGGTGATCGGCTTCGAAGCCGCTGCCGGAGCGGCACAGGTCGGCCACCACCACCATGTCCGGGGCATCGGCACCGACGGTGATCATGGTCACGACCACCATCATGATCACCATCACGATCACGGCCACCAGCATGGCCATGATCACGACCACCATCATCACGATTGATGGCTCTTTTTTTGCGGAAAACATGCGTGCACACGGTAGCTCTTCCGCGGCTGACGGGATATTGAGAAGGCACACCCGACGGAGGGGGAGCAACGAGGAAGATCGGTGAGATGACCGAGGGCATAGTTGGCACCGTCGATGAGGTCTTCAGGGCCGCAGCGGAGATGCATCGGGCGGATCGCCTGGAGGATGCTTCCGACGCGTACCGGCGCATCCTGCGCGAGCACCCTGATCACTTCCGGGCACTTCTCATGCTGGGCACCATCATCATGGATGCCGGTCGCAACGGGGAGGCTTTCGAGCTGCTGGACCGGTCGGCGGTCCTCGCGCCCCAGTGGTCGCTTCCCCACCTGCTTCGCGGTCAGTGCCTGCATCGCCTCGGGCGTCTCGAGGAGGCGGCCGAAAGCATGCGGCGTTCCATCACCCTTGAGCCCAATCATGTGGACGCCTATTTCCTTCTTGGGACCGTCCTGTCCGACCGTGGGCTCTTCACCGAGGCCGTCGACACGTTTCGCCAGGTGCTACGGCGCAATCCCTCTCACCTGCCCACCCTTGTCAACCTCGGCGGAGCCCTTGACGCCCTGGGCGACCAGGAGGGTGCCGTCGCCTGTCTTGAGCGGGCGCTTTCCCTGGAGCCGGGCATGGCCGAGGCCTGGGGAGCCCTGTCCGGCATCAGGCTTCAGCAGGGCCGCGTCGACGAGGCCACCGCCCTCGTGCGGCGAGCCCTGGAACTCCGTCCCGATATGGCGGTATTCCATATGACCCTTGGCAATGCGCTCGGGACGGCGGGACGACTGGACGAGGCATATACCGCCTACCGCCGGGCGCTCGAATTGCGTCCGGAGTACGATGAGGCCCACTCCAACCTGATCCTGTTGAACAATTTCGATCCCGCTCACACGGCCCAGTCCCAGCAGACCGAGCGCCGTGCCTGGTACCAGCGCGTCGCCGCCCGGCTGAAGGGACCGATTCCCGCACACACCAATCCCCCCGACCCGGAGCGTCGGCTGCGCGTCGGCTACGTGACGGCGGATTTCCGTAACCACTCCGCCGCCTTTCTTTTCGGACCGGTGATGCGTCATCACGATCGCGACCGGTTCGAGGTCGTCTGCTATTCCGGGGTCATGATCGAAGACGCCATGACCCGGGGATTCAAGGAGCAGGCCTCCCTGTGGCGCCACACCGTCGGCGTGTCGGACGAGGACATGGCCGAGCAGATTCGCCGGGACGGCATCGACATCCTGGTGGACCTGTCGGGCCATACCATC
>JAMOBE010000173.1:0-3944 GCA_039908285.1 Alphaproteobacteria bacterium | reverse complement strand
GGCTGTAAGGTATTCGCTGTAGAAACTATCCGTTTCCCGCAAAAAAAGCCCTCCCCCTTGATGGGGGAGGGTTGGGTGGGGGTGATGGTGCAGCACGTAGGTGCATCGTGATACCCCCATAAATTCAGCTATTGTGCGAATGTAGTGCTATCTGTACGCGCTTTACTGCCACCCCCACCCAAACCCTCCCCCATCGAGGGGGAGGGCTTAAGTTTGCTGGAAACTTTCACCCGCTTCCCCCCGGTCAGGCGGTGCCGGGGAACAGGCGGCGGTAGCCATCGCTGACCCGGTTGACATAGGCCGGGTCCTTGTCGCGCCAGTAGCGCGGGTCCTCCATCATCTTCTTCAGGGCATCCTCGGAGAGGCCGTCATCGCCCGCGGCGCCCTCGCGCATCAGGCCGGGCTCGCCGCTCGCCATCATGCGATGGAGGGTGACGACGCCCTCATGGCTGGAGGCCAGCGCCGCCAGGACGTCGGGCGGCAGGTTCTTCTCTCCCCAGGCCTTGAGCTGGCGGGCGATTTCCGACCATTTCTCCTCGCCGCCGAAGTGGGAGGTCAGGCGGGTCATGTGGCGCTCGGCCTCGAACTGCGACGCGAGCTGCTCCAGCATGGGGATCACCCGCTCGGCCGCCAGGTCATAGACGAGCTGGGCCTGCTCGTTGCTGAACCCGCACTTGTGCAGACGCGTGTTGACGTCCGGGTCGCTGGCCAAAAGCTTGTGCCGCACCTGGATCCCGTACTCGTCGGGACTTCCAGGAATGCCGACGGAGACCGTCCCGCTGCCCAGCCGGCGTTCCAGCTCCAGATAGGACTTGAGCAGGGCATCGACCCGGATTTCACCGGTGGCGGGGTCGCGGAACTTGGCCGGGACGTTCATCTCCTGGCTGGCATCGTTGGTCGTGGTCATGATATGTTCCTTCCGTTTTTCAAGTGTTTGAGGTGACTGTCGGGATCAACCGAGGCCGCGGCCGCGGTCGATCATGGCGTGGATGTGGATGACGAGCTGGCGCTGACCCTCCAGGTGGCGGAGTGCCGCGTCGGAGGCGTCGGGGCCGAGAACCCGCCCGATGGTGAGGCCGTCAAGGCAGGCCAGCACCCGCTCGCCGTCGCCATCGGCGAAGCAGCGGGCGAAGGCGCGGGCCAGCGCGGTGACCTCCGGGTCCGGGGCGCCGTCGGGCTCGGCGAACCAGGACCAGCCGGTGGACCTGCGGTCAGCGGGGGCTGGCATGGAGACCTCCCACGTTGATGGTTGGGGCCGGGGGGACAGGGGCTTGCGGCTCATTCCCAGGCTGGTCCATCCTGGCGGCCTCCGGCTCGACCATCATCTCCCCCGGCACGCCGAAGGCACGGCCGAGCCAGCGGGCCGTCGCGCCGACATCGACCACCGCCATGCCCTCCGGCCCGAGACCGGCCACCGCGTTGAGCCAGGTCAGGGCGTTCTGTGCCTCCTGGTGGGCCTGGGCCTGGGCCAGCGGCGAGCGGTACTGCAGGTCCACCAGGTGTCCATCCAGGCGGAAGTCGGGGATCACCCCCCGCCGCCGCAGGATGGAAACGGCCCGTGTCACCAGCGGCGTCAGCAGCTCCGACTGCAGCCGCCCATAGGTGGCGCCCAGGATGCGGGCCATTTCGGCGGCCCGCTCCAGCACTTCGGTCGCGGTCATGCGCGGGCTGTCGACCTGGGCCAGACGGTCCACCAGCAGGGCGTGCTTGATGCGGGTGCGCAGGTCGTCCAGCACCAGCTGCGACACGTCGAACCGTCCCGGCGCCACCAGGGGCGTCAGGCCGGCCGAGCCCACCGCCTTCGGGATGATGGTCCCCGGCACCAGCTTGATGTTGGCCGGGTTCAGCACCCCGTCGTCGTCGGCCTGCCAGATGCCGGTGACGGCGATGGTGGCGTTCTTCAGGATGAGTTCCACCACCTTGTTGGCGGTCTTGATGTCGGGCAGCGCCTTCATCACCGGCGAGCGGCCATAGCCTTCGCCCGGGGCCTTGAGCCAGCGGAAGTTGATGAACGGCGAGGCGTTGAAGCGACCGCGGGCCAGCAGGGTCGTCTCGTGGCCCGTGGCCACCGCCCAGTCACCGCCACCGTCGCCGGCCAGCAGCGCTGCATAGGTATAGCCATGGCCCTCCGGCACCACGGCCTCGATGACCTCGACCCGCAGGTCGGGATCGTCCTCGGCCCGCCGCTCCAGGTCATTCGGCACCACCGCATCCGGATAGCGGGTGCGCAGCGCCGGCAGCGACAGCCGGAAGCGGCGGAAGGTGACGTCGAGACGGCCCTCCGGCCCTTCCTCCAGCACGGCGTCGGAGAGGGGAACGGCGGTGAAGCGAAAGGCGCTGCTCTCCCCCGGGGCCGTCTCCTCGAACAGCAGCGAGGCCGATCCGCCCGTCACCAGGTCCAGGTAGCACTGGTGCATCTCCACCGCGAAGTTGGAGCGGTCGAGGTGGGACTGGATGATCTCGGCGGCATGGTCCAGCGCCGGGGCGACGGCTTCACGCTCCTCGGGCGTCAGCTCGCGGCCGGCGGTCAGGCCGAACCAGCGCGACCACGGCGGGGTGAGCTGGGCCATCAGGCTGGCGGCGAGCTGGTCCACCGCATCGGGGGCGGTGCCGTCGAACAGCCGGTCGGTGCGCTTCTCCCCCGGGATCAAGCGACCGAGGAACCCGTCCCGCTGCGGCAGAACGTATTCATAGCACTCCTGCCAGTGGCTTTCCCAGACGGTCCGCCGTTCGCGGGCCTTGCGATAGCGCCGGAGAAGCTGCTCGGCCATCTCGTCGGCGTCGGTATCCTTGGCGTCCATGGCACTACTCCCCGAGAAGCCGCTTGAGACCGCCGGTCGGCCCGGACGTGGTCTGGGACAGGAGACCGCGGTCACTGGTGGTGATCAGGCCGACCCGGCCGCGCCGCTGACGATCCAGAAGATCCAGGCGCTGGCGACGCTCGGCCTCGGCCGGGTCGGGAGCCGCGGCGGCCGGAGCCGGCGCCGCCTCGATCACCGGGGGCGGTGGGGGTGGCGGCGGCCATCATCGACGTGCGGGGCCGGGTGTTGGCGGCGGCCCGCTGGCAACGGGTCTGTACCGATTTTCACCGGGTCAACCCCATCACCTGCGCCCGTTGCATCGAAAGCGATACCAGCCTGTCAGGTCATCTCCAGGAGGGGAAAAATTACACCATCTACCGCTGCCAAAACGGGCTGACCGATGCCGCTTCGCCCATTATGGTCAACGGCCAACACATAGCCAACGTGTTCATCGGCCAGTTTCTGCTGGCCCCTCCCGACAAAGACTTCTTTAGCGCGCAGGCGCGCAGAGTGGGGTTTGATGAAGCCGACTATCTGGCGGCCATCGCCGAAGCCCCAATCATCGCCGAGGAGAAGCTACCATCGATTCTCGGTTTTCTGAGCCGTTTTTCCAATCTACTGGCCACCCTGTCCATGGAACGGATGCTGACGACGACGGCACAAACCGCCATGCGCCAAGGAAAATTGGCTGCACTCAATCTTGCCGAAGACACCGAATTAGCCCGAAAAGAACTATCGGCCTACAAAGACCAGCTAGAGGAGATGGTTGCCGAACGGACTCAAGCATTGCGCGTCAGCGAGGAGCGGATGCGTAGCATCATCGAAAATGCAGCTGATGGGATCGTGGTTATCGGTCCCGACGGCATCGTGCAGAGTTTCAGCCCTGCGGCAGAACGGATTTTCGGCTACGCCGCCAGCGAAGTAATCGGTCACAACGTCAGCCAACTCATGCCAGAGCCAATGGCTGACGAACACAATAGCTACATCAACCGTTATCTCACCTCGGGTGAACCCCGCGTCGTCGGCAGCAATCGCGAGACCGTCGGTCGGCACAAGGATGGCCATGAATTTTCCATGGATCTGGCGGTCGGCGAAGCAACTCTGGGCGATGAACGGATTTTTACGGGGATTATCCGCGATATC
>JAMOBE010000032.1:0-35896 GCA_039908285.1 Alphaproteobacteria bacterium | reverse complement strand
CCCACCACGCCGCCGGCCTGTTCGCCTATGGCAGCGACCCCGTCTTCACCCGCTTCATCGGCGCCCGCCCCTTCACCAAGCTCTCCCAGGCCGACTTCTTCATTCACGTTCTGACAACCGACAACGCCACCGGCCGACGGGTCTACTGGGTCGTCGAGCGGCGCACCGACGGTCAGGCCATCGGCACCATGGGGTTCAACCTGCTGTTTCCCATCGCCCAGCGCCTGTTCGACTTCGGCTACGGCATCGCCCCCGCCCACTGGGGAGACGGCACCTTCGGCGAGGCGGCCCGAGCCGTGCTCGCCCACGGCTTCACGGAACTGGGGGCCGAGCGGATCCAGGTGATGACCCGCGCCGACAACACCCGCTCCGTCGCGGCGGTCGAGCGCCTGGGCTTCCTCCGCGAGGGCCTGCTGCGCCAGTGGTACGCCGTGGACGGCGGCCGCGCTGACTGCGTGATCCTCGGGATGCTGCCGGGGGAGTTGCGAGGCTGAAAATGCATCGGCACCACGACCATCAAAAGCCCTCTCCCCCTCGAGGGGGAGAGGGAGTCCTGGTTCTGATCCGCGACGCCCTTCGCCGGCTCGCCCATCCCTTTCCCCCGTCGCCGCTGGTGGCCAACCAGATCTACTCGCCGCTGGACGCCGCCGCCGAGCCGCTGGCCGCCGCGGTGGTGGAGCGCACCCTGACCAACGAGCCGGCCGTCGCCGCCATCGCCGCAGCCCATGTCCGCTTTCTCGACCACCCGGAGGGCGGACGCTGTCTCGCCAAGGGCCTGCTGACCGTGTTCGAGGAGCGGCTGCGGGTGCTGGCGCTACGCCTCGACCCGCCGGAACGCCACGACTTCGACCCGGTGCCGATCCCCGACCGGCCCCATCCCCTGGACCCCTTCCTGTCAGCCGAACTCCCCGTCAGCCATCCGGCGCCTGGTTTCGGCGCCGGGTGGCTCGTGGCGTCGGCCGTCTTCTGGGGCGTGGCGCTGATCGCCAAGGCCTCATGGGTGCTGATCCGTCATGGCCGGCGGACGGTCGAGCCCCGGTACTGGAAGATCGCCGCCCAGGACTTCTGGCAGCCGGCGCGCTGGGAGTCGCTGGTCGCCGGCATGGCGAGCGAGGGAGTCACCCTCGACGACCTGGTGTTCGTGCTGGAGCGGCGGGAGGGAATTCTCGACGGGTCGCGCCTGACCCGCCTCGACCCCGAGGCTTTGCCGGTGCCCCGGGGCGACTGGCTGCGTCGGGTCATGGGACCGGCGGTGCGCCTCGCCGGCACCGTCACCGTCCTCCTGGCCCGCCATGGCCGGGATGCGCGGGTGGCGGTGGCGGCCCGCGAGTCCCTGCATCAGGCCTTCCACGCCCTGCGCTTCCTGCGCACCGGCTACACCCTGCGCGCCGAGGCGTTCCTCGACATCGTCGAGTACAACGCCCTCCACTACCTGCGGGCCATCATCCTCGGGCGCCACGGCATCCGCTCGGTGCGCCTCCCCTATTCCGAGGTGGACAGCCGGGGGAACGGCGTGGCCTGGCTCGGCTACGACCTTTACCTCGGCGGCGGAACCTACGCCCACGACCACCTGCGTCTCGGATGGAGCCCCCGCGGCCGCGCCGTCGCCATCGGCCAGATCGGCAACGACCGGGCCATGGCCGCCGGCACCCTGGTCCAGCCCCGCTACGCCGAGGACATCGGCGGCCGGCTGGCGCGGGGGAGCCACATGGCGGTGTTCTTCGGCTCGAGCCGGGTGGCCGGGCTCGATCCCATCGTCACCACCCTGCTGCGCTGCCTGTGGGAGGAGATCCGGGAACGCCCCGGCTGGTTCCTGGTGGTCAAGCCCAAGCACACCGAGCAACTCTACCGCATGATCGAGAACGACCCCACCCTCTCCGACCTGCTCACCTCCGACAGGGCGGTCCTTTTGCGCTACGAGGTGCCGGGGCTCGAGGTCTGCCACGCGTCATGGCTGATCGAGCGCATGAGCCTTGGAGCCTCCGTGCTGGGCTCGGTCATCATTGAGTCCTTGACGCGCGGCCGTCCCCATGTCGCATACTACCCCGCCGTCCGTGATACCCCGCTCCTGGACAAGCTCCGCGGCGAGGGCATGCTGGCCGGCGATGCCGCAGCCCTGCGGGAGCGCATCGGGGCGATCCTCGACGCTCCGCGGCAGGTCCGTTTCGACGATGCCTGGTTCCGGACGGCCTTCGATCCGTTCGGCGACGACCGCGCGCTGGCGCGGATGGCGAGGGTCATCCTGGATAACCCGGCCGCCACCGCAGCACAGCCGCCACCTGGAGGGGACCCGTGACCGAAGCCGCCGACACCCCGGACTACGCGTTCAATCCCAACGAAACCTACAACGAGGCGGTCTACAGCGAGGCCTGGAAGGCCCACCGGTCGCCCGCGTACTTCGAGTACCGCCGCCTGTGGGACGAGGTGCCGCGCAGCCGGAAGGCCCTCGACTTTCCCATCCACATGGACATCGAGACCTCCAACGTCTGCAACCTGCGCTGTCCCATGTGCCCGCGCACCCTGCTGGTGGAGCAGGGCCACCCGGACTACGTCACCCCGGCCATGATGAGTCGCGAGGACTACGCCTCCCTCATCGACCAGGGCGCCGCCCACGGCCTGAAGAGCATCAAGCTCAACTACCTGAACGAGCCCCTGGCCCACAAGGACGTGGTCTGGCAGGTCGAGTATGCCAAGCAAAAGGGCATCGTCGACGTGATGATGAACACCAACGCCGCACTGCTGCGCCGCGAGGTTTCCGAGGCGCTGCTGGCCGCCGGTATCGACAATCTGTTCGTCTCCTTCGACGCCATCTCTCCCGATCTCTGGGAGCAGCAGCGGGTGGGCTGCACCCTCGGCAAGGTCATCGACAACCTCTACGGCTTCATCAAGGCGCGCAACGCCGGCTACCCCCATGTCCAGGTCCGCGTGTCGATGATCATGTACCGCGAGCCCAAGTGGCTCGAGCAGTTCGAGGGCCTGAAGGCCATGTGGAAGTCCATGGTCGACGCCGTCGGCTTCGGCTTCTACACCGAGCGCGACCCCAACCTGCGCGGCGAATACCCCGAGGTCCCCGGGTTCTGGTGCGCCCAGCCCTACCAGCGCATGTTCATCAAAAACAACGGCAACGTCACCATCTGCTGCGTCGACGACGCGGACGAGATGGTGGTCGGCAACTGGAAGACCCAGCCCCTCCGCGACATCTGGAACGGCGAGATGTACCGGAGAATCCGCCACCTGCACGGCTCCGGCAACTATTACGCCATGGACCTGTGCCGCAAGTGCTATCTGCCGCAGTCGACGTGAACCCGTATCACCCGGAGGCGCCACCCTCGGCGGCGATGCGGTAAACGCCGCAGTCGGCGGCGATGCGGTCGATGGCGCGCGCCAGGGCCACGTCGCGCTCGGTCACCCCGCCCTGGTCGTGGGACGTCAGGATGATGTCCAGGCGGTTGTAGACATTGGTCCACTCCGGATGGTGGTCCATCTTTTCGGCGACCAGGGCGATTCTGGTCATCGCCGCGAAGGCCTCCGAGAAATCGCGGAAGCGGAAGGACTTGGCGATGGCGTCCCGGTCCTCCTTCTCCCGCCAGCCCTCGAGACCGGCCAGCAATCGCGCGCGCTCCTCACCCACCGTATTGCGAGTCACGGAATTTCTCCTACAATCGGCCGCATGCCGAGACAATGGGCGCCCGGGCGGCGCCGATCAAGGCGCCCCGACGAAGAGGCACCCCGATGGCCCGCGAGCAACGCCACTCCACCCCCCCGACCCTGGCCGACATAGACGCCATCGCCCGCTCCGCCATGGCCGCCATTCCCGAGGTCCTACGCCGTCACGCCCGCAACGTGGTGGTGAGGGTGGAGGAGTTCTGCGACGAGGACACCGAGGAGGAGATGGACCTGGAAAGCCCCTTCGAGCTTCTCGGTCTCTATCGCGGCGTCAACCTGCCCCACAAGAGCGTCCTGGACAGCGGAGTCGGCCCCGACATGATCTTTCTCTATCGGCGCCCCCTCCTCGACTACTGGTGCGAAACCGGCGAGGACCTGTCACGCGTCATCCGTCACGTCATCATCCACGAAATCGGTCACCATTTCGGCTTCTCCGACGACGACATGGAGCGCATCGAGACCATGGACTGAGAGCCTGAAAATGTATTGGACAATGAGCTGCGTCGGCTCCGCAGGGCCGAGGGGGGCGTCCGCGCGTTGAGCACCGTGTGGTATGGTTCAGGATGCCGCAGGTCCCCGCCCGCCGCCACTCACGGACTTTTTCTCGATCAGGGAACGCAGCTTGCGGCGGGCGTTGGCCTTCAGGCTGTAGGGGCTCAAGGTCGCCGCGCCGACAATCGTCGCCTCGGTCCCGGTCGCCGGGTGAATGGCCGTCACCTTCACCACCTGACCCACCCGCACCATTTCGAACAGAACCTCGCCGAGACCGTCATTTTCCATCGCCTCTCCTCCCTCCCAGGGACCCGGGTCGCCGGAAGTCGCGAGACACGGGCCGGGTCATATGATATCCCGTTTCCACGCACGCGGCATCAGCGAGACCAAGGAGCAACCGGTCATGAGCATCGCCTCCAGGCATCCCGAGACCATCGTCCTTCACGCCGGATACCGGTCCGATCCGGCCACCACGGCGGTGGCCGTGCCCATCTATCAGACCACGTCCTACGAGTTCAGGGACACCGAGCACGCGGCGAATCTGTTCGCCCTGCGCGAGCTTGGCAATATCTACAGCCGGATCATGAACCCCACCTGCGATGCCCTGGAACAGCGTATCGCCGCCCTGGAGGGCGGAGTCGCGGCCCTGGCCGTCGGCTCGGGCCAGGCCGCGACCACCTTTGCCGTGCTGAACCTGTGCGAGTCGGGGGATAACTTCGTGACCTCGACCGACCTCTACGGCGGCACCTGGAACCTGTTCGCCAACACGTTCAAGCAGTTCGGCATCGAGGCCCGCTTCGCCGATCCCGCCGACCCGGAGTCCTTCGCCCGCGCCGTGGACGATCGTACCCGCTGCTTCTACGCCGAGACTCTGCCCAATCCCAAGCTTGACGTGTTCCCGATTCGCGAGGTGGCGGAGATCGGCCGCAAGCTTGGCGTGCCGCTGATCATGGACAACACCGCGGCCCCGGTCCTCTGCCGGCCGCTCGAGCATGGAGCGGCGGTGGTGGTGTACTCGACCACCAAGTACATCGGCGGCCATGGCACCTCCATCGGCGGCGTCATCGTCGACGGCGGCAATTTCGACTGGGAGAAGCACGGCGCGCGCTTCCCGCTGCTGACCCGGCCCGACCCCAGCTATCACGGCGCCGTGTGGACGGAGGCGGTCAAGCCCCTCGGACCCATCGCCTACATCCTGCGCATGCGGGTGACGCTGCTGCGCGATGTCGGCGCGGCCATGAGCCCCTTCAACGCCTTCATGTTCATCCAGGGTCTCGAGACCCTGCCGCTGCGCATGCGGGCTCACTGCGACAACGCGACGCGGGTCGCCGAGTTCCTGGCCGGCCACCCCCGGGTCACCCGGGTCATCCACCCGAGCCGCCAGCACGGCCCCGCCCGCCAGCGGGCCGATGCCTACCTCAGGGGCGGCTATGGCGCCCTGGTGGGCTTCGAGCTGAAGGACGGCCTGGAGGCCGGGCGCCGGTTCATCGACGCCCTGAAGATGTTCTACCACGTCGCCAACATCGGCGATGCCCGCAGCCTGGCGATCCATCCGGCCACCACCACCCACTCCCAGCTCGGGCCGGAGGACCAGCTTGCCTCCGGCGTGTCGCCGGGTTATGTCCGCCTGTCCATCGGCATCGAGCATATCGACGACATCCTGGCCGACCTGGACCAGGCCTTGCAGCGGGTGTGAGGGAGCGCCATGGTGGGTGGAAACGGGGGACCGGCGTTCGCGGGAGAGTTTCCGCGCACGCGTATGCGGCGCAACCGGCGGACCGGATGGTCCCGCCGGCTGGTGGCGGAGACCAGGCTCGGGGTCGAGGACCTGATCTGGCCTCTGTTCGTGGTCGAGGGCCGGGACGTGGTGCAGGACATCGGCGCCCTGCCGGGGGTGCATCGCTTCTCCGTGGACCGGGCCGTCGCGGCGGTGGGGGATGCCGCGGCGCTCGGCATCCCCGCCGTCGCCGTGTTTCCGGCCATCGATCCCGCCCTGAAGACCGAGGACTGCCGCGAGGCCTACAACGCCGACAACCTGGTGTGCCGCACGGTCCGGGCCATCAAGGCCGCCCACCCCGACATCGGCGTGATCTGCGACGTCGCCCTCGATCCCTTCAACAGCCTGGGACACGACGGGCTGGTGGTGGACGGAGCGGTGGTCAACGATGAGACGGTCGCGATTCTGTGCCGGCAGTCCCTGGTCCAGGCCGCCGCCGGCTGCGACGTGCTGGCGCCCTCGGACATGATGGACGGGCGCATCGGCGCCATCCGCGACGCCCTGGATGCCGGGGGATTCCAGTCGGTGCAGATCGTCTCCTACGCCGCCAAGTACGCGTCGGGGTTCTATGGCCCGTTCCGCGACGCCGTCGGCTCGTCGGGGGCGCTCAAGGGCGACAAGAAGACCTATCAGATGGACCCCGCCAACTCGGACGAGGCACTGCGCGAGGTGGCCCTCGACCTGGCCGAGGGGGCCGACATGGTGATGGTCAAGCCGGGTATGCCCTATCTCGACATCATCCGGCGGGTGAAGGACACCTTCGCCGTCCCCACCCTGGCCTACCAGGTCAGCGGCGAGTACGCGATGATGAAGGCCGCCGCCGCCAACGGCTGGCTCGACAACGACACGGTGCTGCTGGAAAGCCTCATGAGCTTCCGCCGCGCCGGTGCCGACGGCATCCTGACCTATGCCGCCCGCGAGGTGGCGGCCCTGCTCGGTGGTGGGACGCACCGTGGGTGAGGGAGTAGACTCCCGTTGCTTCACCTCGACTTTGAAAAATATGCTAGTATCCGCGCTGTCGACGGAGTTGTTGAGGGGGGGCGACTTGCGGTCATCACTGGCATTTATCCTGCTGGCTTCGCTTTTCGTAGCGAAACACGCGGCGGTGTTTGCGGCGGAGACACCAAGGGCGACTCCGGCAACCATGGCCACTCAGACCATGACCGCCTATTCCGAGGCACTGAGCTGCATGGATGCCCAGCTCGCCAGTAACCATGTCACCGGTCTCGTCATCATCAGTCCCGGCATCTACGATGCAACCGGAAAGGTTCAGGCGGGTACGAAAGAAATGATCGCGACGGCCGTTTCAAGCATGGCCGCCCGCAGTCGGGCCATCACCTACATCGACTACGACACGTCGAGTTCCGATCTGATGGCCATGAATTCCAATGTTGATACTTCGGGATGGGCCGCTACACCACCCGTGTACATTCGCGGTGCCGTAACGTCCTTTGACGAGAACATTCTGTCAACACAGTATGGCGGCACCGTCACCTTCGAAAAGCGCCATTACCTGATGGGGAAGGGGGGGGAGGTCTCCGGCATCGAGGCACTGGACCTGTCGACCAACCGGCAAAAAAGCTATTCCTCGCTGTCCATCGACATGAATTCGGTGATGGCTCGGAACCGCGAGGTCATAGCCGGAGGGGGCGCCTCCAACACGATCCTGATCGAAAAGGAAACACGTGGCGACGAAAGCGGGGGGCTGCTGGCCAAGGCGGGTGTCAACCTGACCAATACCTCGAGCCGCTCGGAGGGCATTGGCACCGCGACGCGGGCACTGGTCGAGATCGGCCTGGTGGAGGTTCTGGGCAAGCTGGCCCACGTGCCCTGGTGGTCGTGTCTTGGCATGGACATGGCCGATCCGAAATCCCGCCATCATGTCCTTGAGATGTTTGAGAACATGGAGATTCCCGACCGGGTCCTCGTGCTCCAGCGGCATCTGGCCCGGTACGGGTACTACCAGGGAACCATCAACGGTCTCCCGAGCCACGAGACGATCGAATCCGTCGTGGCATTCCAGAAGGCCAACGATATGCCGGTCACCGGCTATATGGATTTCCGGCTGTATCAGAAGATGCTCGGCGGCCAGGTCGTCCACAAGGCTCAAGCCGCCGAAGCCGCGCCGTCGGAGTCGCTTCGCCTCAGTCTGACCACCGAGAAGAATTCCGAAACGGTCTATGCTCTCGGCGACACGCTTCACGTGTCCGTCGCCGTGACCGCAGATGCCTACGTGCATTGCTACTATCAAAGCGCCGACCAGCACATCTTTCGCATCTTCCCAAGCCGCTGGCAGCCCGATGCAATGGTCAGAGCCAACGGGACGACCGTGATTCCCCCGCGTGACCGTCCCGGACTCCGCATCGTACTGGACTCTCCAGGTGCGGCCGAGACCGTCACCTGTTTTTCCAGCCGCCATGTCCTTGACGACGGAGCGTCTCCGGCGAAGGAAACCGATACCCGTCCGATCCAGCTGACCGGCATGGCGGACGTCGCGACGTCCCTGGGGAAGGGTGGCCGCAACGACCTTGTCCAGGCGAGCGTCACCGTCAGGGTGAAGTGACATGAGGCGCCGTGCCGGTTGATTGTTCTCATCGGAAAAGGTAATTCTGTCGGCACCAGCCATTTTCAGGTGTCTCTGTCGTGACCGTCTCCCTCATCGAAGGCATTGCCGCGACCCTGCTCGACCAGACCTCTTCGCCGCTCGAGTTGCTGGAGGCCGTCCGGCGGCTTGCCGACCTCTGCGAATCCATCACCCGGGTGGGCGAGGCCGGCACGGACCCGCGGCAGGGGGAAGACACGTTTCTCGCTACCGGCAAGGCGGTTTCCCCCCTGACCGCCGCCCGCTGCGCCAGGGAGCTGGCCCGCACCGCCCAGTTCGTCCGTGGCCTGAAGGCGGCGCTGGACGAGGCGCGGCAGCGCTTTCCCGGCCAGACGATCCACACCCTGTATGCCGGCTGCGGCCCCTATTGCACGCTGATTCTCCCCCTCCTTCCCCTGCTGTCGGCGGACGAGCACCGCTTCACCCTGGTGGACATCCACCCTTTGGCGCTGTCCAGCGCCAGGACCCTGCTTGAGCATTTTCACCTGGACCATTTCATCCGCGCCTATCTTCAGGCCGACGCGGCGGCCCATGACTTCGCCGCCTCAAGCCCCATCCACGTCGCGGTGACGGAAACCATGCAGCAGGCCCTGGACAAGGAGCCGCAGGTGGCGGTCAGCGCCAATCTCGTCCGATACCTGGAGCCGCGGGGCATCCTGGTGCCGGAGCGCATCACCGTCCGCCTGACCCTGATCGACAGGCGGCGTGAGTTCACCTTCGCCCCGGCGGGCGAACCCATGCCGGCCCTCATGGAGCGGGTCCGCGTCCCCTTGAGCGACCTGATGGGCCTGGACCGGCAGTCGGCGCCGCATTTCCCCGACCACCTGCCCGAGACCACCGTGCGCTTCCCCGCCAACCGGGATCGCGGGACGCTGGTGCCGGTGCTGCAGACCCACATCCGGGTGTTCGGTCCCCACGAGCTTGGTGACTACGACTGCTCCCTGACGATACCGAAGTTTCTGAAGCTGCCGGCCTTTCCCGAGGAGGAGACCGACCTCGTATTCCGCTATCGCACCGGCGGGAAACCCGGCTTCGACTACGGATTCGTCGATCCTGTGGCCAGGGCGGAACGCGATTCCACTTGAAACCACGACCCGCACCTTTAATCTGCACGCTCGATAGGCCGCTCCGGGAGACTCGATGATGCGTGAACCACCGTTCCTCGCCATGCTGCTGGTCCTGGCGTCGTTCGCCGTCTTGACGGGGGCGAGCGCCGGCCCCGCGCCGGCCTGGCGGGTGGACAACGGCGGCATTCCGACCGCCCTGACCGCGGTGCCGGGTGACCCGGTCAACGGCCGCAAAGTGGTGATCGCGCCCAAACTCGGCAATTGCCTGGCCTGCCACGCCATGCCGATTCCCGAGGAGCCCGACCATGGACAGGTGGCCTCCAGTCTGTCCGGCATTGGTTCCCGGCTTGACGCCGCGAAACTTCGGCTGCGGATCGTCGACCCGAAAAGGGTCACCCCGGACACGATGATGCCCTCGTTCTTCCGCACCGAGGGCTTCCACCGGGTGCTGAAGGACTTCGAGGGCCGGACCATCCTGACCGCCCAGGAGGTCGAGGACGTGGTGGCGTATTTGCTGACGCTGAAGTAAAAGGGGCTCCGTCCGTCCCGGGACGGGCCACTCGCAGGAATGGGGAACACAAAGGAGCGTAACGAATGTCCAAGGAAGGAAACGATCGGCGGCTGAGCCGGCGCGATCTTCTCGTGGCCGCCGGCACCGGGGTGCTGGCCGCCGCCGGTATCGGTCTGATGCCCGGTCTCGCCGCCGCCACCGAGGCCGATGTCGACAAGCTGATGGCCGAGAAGATCGGCAGCGTCAAGCCGAAGGACGGCAAGATCACCCTGACGCTGCCCGAAATCGCCGAGAACGGCGCCACCGTGCCGTTCACGGTCAAGGTGGACAGCCCGATGACCGACAAGGATTACGTCAAGTCGGTCCATGTCTTCACCGAGGGCAACCCCACCCCGGGCGTCGCCTCCTATCACTTCACTCCCGCCAACGGCAAGGCCGAGATTTCAAGCCGCATGCGCCTGGGCTCGACCCAGAAGGTGCGGGTCGTCGCCGTCATGAGCAACGGGGACGCCCACATGGTGCGGCAGGAAATCAAGGTCACCGTCGGCGGCTGCGGCGGCTGAGGACGATCGTCAGGAAAGGGAGTTGACCACATGGCCGATGCTATCAAGCCCCGCGTTCGCGTGCCCGCCACGGCGAAGAAGGGTGACATCATCGAAATCAAAACCACCGTCCCCCATCCGATGGAGAACGGCAATCGCAAGGACAAGGACGGGACCCCCATCCCGCGCAATATCATCAACAAGTTCACCTGCACCTTCAACGGCAAGGAGGTCTTCAAGTCCGACTGGTACACGTCGGTCTCGGCCAATCCCTTCCTGTCGTTCTTCGTCAAGGTGACCGAAGCCGGCAAGTTCGACTTCGAGTGGGTGGATGAGAGCGGCGCCAAGTTCACCGACTCCGCCGCCATCACCATCGAGGGCTAAGGGGCTGAAAATGCATTGCCGTCATGATCGCCACAAGCCCTCTCCCCCCCTCTTCGGGGAGAGAGGGTTGGGTGAGGGGGGCCAGACCCCCCGGATCGTGCCGGTTGCCCCACCCCCTCACCCCCGCCCTCTCCCCCTCGAGGGGGAGAGGGAGTAAGAGTTTGCGGCCACGAGGAGGAGACGTGCTCATGTACCATGGAAAATTGGGCTCTTTCCTGCTCGGGCTGGCCGCGGCCATCGCCGTCCCGGCCCTCCTGTCCGGGGGGGCGTGGGCGGAGACGCCCGAGGAAATCCGGGCGAGACTGGCCGATCCCCGATTGAGCCGCTACGTCGTCGGCGACCAGTACAGCGGCTATGTCTGGGCCACCGATCAGACCCGCGCCATGCAGGACGACGACGACAAGAACCCGGGGTTCATGTGGGTGGATCGGGCGCGCGTCCTGTGGTCCACCGTCGATGGCGCGGCGGGACGGTCCTGCGCCTCGTGCCACGGCGACGTGGAACAGTCCATGCTGGGGGTGGCCACCCGTTACCCGCGATGGAGCGAGGCACGCGGCAAGCCCATCACCGTCGAACGGCAGATCAACATCTGCCGCGCCGCCGGCATGAAGGCCAGCGAGTGGAAATACGAGTCGGAGGAACTTCTCGGCATGACCGCGCTGGTGCGTTTGCAGTCGCGGGGGATGCCCCTCGATGTCTCCATCGACGGCCCGATGAAGGCCTGGTACGACAAGGGCCGCGAGTTCTACACCACGCGCCGTGGCCTGCTCGACTTTTCCTGCAAGCACTGTCACGATGACCACCCGGGCCAGAAGCTCCGCTCCGAAACCCTGAGTCAGGGACAGGTCAACGGCTTTCCCACCTACCGCCTGAAGTGGCAGGGACTGGGCTCCCTGCACCGCCGGTTCGTCGGCTGCAATCAGGATGTGCGGTCAGAGCCCTATCCGCTCGGTTCCGACGAGTACGTGGCGCTCGAAGTCTTCCTGACCGGCCGGGGGCGGGGCCTGCCCATCGAGACCCCCTCGGTCAGGAAATAGGTCGAGCGACGCCTGGCTCGCCGCTCCTCTTCCAGCCGTTCTCATTATGACCCGCCGAACGATTTTCGGGGCGGTAGCCCCGAATTGCCCTCGGGTGTTGAAATATTTTCAGGCTCTGAAACCTGCACGCGCAGCCTCGCGGGCGAAGGAGGCGGGGCTCACGCCCCCGCCGACCCACGCGGCGGAACTCCAGCACAAGGCCAGACTCCGCAGAAATATACACCGACGGTCAGCGTCCGACTCGCCAACCTATCGCGGCGGAGCCGCAACCAAAAAGACTCGTACTGCTGACCTCAAAAATCTTCGCGGCGCGCGAAGATTTTTGAGGTCAGCAATACAGCCGCCTCGCGAGGAATCACCCCGCGAGTCGCAGGCGCCACTGCGCGCCTCAATCCCCGGAGAAAAAGGGCACACCAAGACCCGGCCACCGGACACCCATCCAGCGGCCGGCTCGAATGCCGCACCCATCAGCCGCCGTCAGCCGGGTCCCCCCGATCAGGCGCTGATATCCAGGTTCTGGCCCCGAGTCTTGTCGGCGGGAACGCGGCGGTTTTCAGCCGCATACACGTCCGGCCGAGCCTCCAGCTTCTCGCTGTCGCTGAGCTGGGTGGTTCCCGTCGTCTGCTGTGCCTGACGGGTGGTATCGGTCTCCATGCCCGGCTGGGGCCTGGCCACCCGAGTCGTCTGCACGGTATCGGCCAATGACGGAGACAATTCGTTGATCTGGGACATGACGCCCTCCTGGCGCGGCTGATATAGCTTCCTATACCCGACTGCCCGAGCCCCGGCCTACGAACACTCCTTCTCGGCGGCTCACCCAGACAGCTTCCGTCAGCATAGGCCGTCGTCGGCTCCTTGTCGACCAGTTTTATGCTCCCCGTGAGCCATTCTTCCATCGGGGTCACGGAAACCGTATCAGCCGACGCTTTCCAGGCGATAGATCGTGGTGTCGCGGCGATCGCGATCCTCGAGTTCCCTGGTTGTCGGCACCGTGTGGCGGGCGAGGGGCACCAGGCCCCGACTCGGGAGATAGGCGCGGCCGGGATCGGCCAGCAGCACCGTCGCCCCGCCGGAGGCCAGCGCCAGCAGCCACGGCTCCACCTTCGAGGCCATCGGCCGCTCGTAGCAGACGTCACCGGCGGTCACCACGTCCCAGGCTCCCACCTGCCCTCCTCCCACCAGGTCGGCGACGACCACCTCGACGGCGACTCCGTTCAAAGCGGCATTGAGGCGGATGGCGGCGGCGGCGAAGGGATCGATCTCGTTGGCCGTGACATGGGCGGCCCCGGCCAGGGCGCAGGCGATGGCGCCGATCCCGCAGCCGGCCGCGAAGTCCAGCACCCGCCGCCCCCGCACCAGGTGCGGATGGTCGAGGATGTGCCGGGCCATGGCCTGCCCCCCCACCCAGGCAAAGGCCCAGTAGGGCGGCGGCTGGTTGGTCTGGCCAACGGCCGCCTCGACCGCTTCCCACAGGGGCGTGATCTCGGTCGCGAGATGAAGCCGGATCTCCGGAACCAGGGGCGTCGTGGCGACGATCGTGTGGGCGGTGACGAAGGCCGCGGAGTCGGGATCAGGATCATGGATCATGCGAAACCCCCGGCGACGATGGCGGCCAGCACCAGCCATCCGTACAGCCGGTTGGAGCGGAAGATGGCCAGACAGTTGGCCGGGTCATCGATGTCGGCGGCGACCACCTGCCAGGCGAGCTGCGCCGCCGCCGGCAGCAGCAGGGCAAGGAACACGCCGCCGAGTCCCGCCTGCACTCCCGCCACCGCCGTCAGCCCAAGGGCGAGGGCGTAGAACAGCGCCATCGCCGGCCGGGTGCGCCGGCCGAGGGCCAGGGCGGTGGACCTGACGCCGATCAGGGCGTCGTCCTCCCGGTCCTGGTGGGCGTAGATGGTGTCATAACCGAGGGTCCAGAACAGGCCGGCCACGTATAGGGTGACCGCCGGAGCGGCGATCTCGCCCCTTACCGCCGCCCACCCCATCAGCGCTCCCCAGTTGAAGGTGAGGCCGAGCCACGCCTGCGGCCAGTAGGTGATGCGCTTCATGAATGGGTAGGTGAATACCAGCGGCAGCGATGCCACGCCGACGGCGATGGCGAAGGAATCGAGGGGCAGCAGGACGAGAAGCCCGACCAGCAGCAGCCCCCCGAGGAACACCGTCGCCTGGCGGGCGGTGACGGCGCCGCTCGGTATGGGGCGGGCGGCGGTGCGGGCTACCCTGGCATCGAAGTCCCGGTCGACGATGTCGTTGTAGGTGCAGCCGGCCCCTCGCATCACCACCGCGCCGACACCGAACAGGGCCACGAGTCCCGCCTGGCCGGCCAGGTCCGGTCCGGCGGCAAGGGCGATGCTCCACCAGCAGGGAAGCAACAGCAGCCAGGTGCCGATCGGACGATCGAGCCGCATCAGCCTGGCATAGGGCCGCACCGGCCCGGGCAGGGCCCGATCGACCCAGCCGTCCCGTGGAATGTCGCCGTGGAGTGTCCTGGTCTGGTTCATGGCCCGTGGAGACGCGTCCCTTCGGGGCTATCGTTCCGAGTCTCGGACGAAAGCGTTCTGGCAAGGCGAAACCCCAAGAAAATGCTCCTATCGCTGGCCGAGACCCAATCACGGTTGGCCGAGTGCAAGTCCCGGGATTCCAGGCGCCAATTCCCACCTCTGTCGGCCCGGTAGCAGGTCGGCGGCCCCTTTCGAGGACTTCCATCCCGTGGGGCGCTGGCGTAACCGCGCTCAAAGCAGTCCTCAACCCACTCCGCCACGTTGCCGTGGACATCATAAAGACCAAATGCGTTCGGCGCCTTGGTGGCCACGGCATGCGTGCGAAGATTGGAATTGGTCTCGTACCACGCCACGTCGTTCAGACACCGTTCATTGTCACCGCAAGACCATTTCGTTTTTGTTCCCGCTCGCGCCGCATATTCCCATTCGGACTCCGACATCAGACGGTAGGGACCCGAAGCGTTATCCCTGGCCCCCGGAGCAACATTCTGAATCTTGTTGTTGAGCCATTGGATATACGCTTGCGCGTCGTTCCAGCTCACATTGATTACCGGCTGGTTGCCGCGCCCCCAGCGAGAATCGTCCGGACGATAGCCATTGCAGCCCCCGGCCACCACGCACGCATCCCACTGGGCGAACGTAATCTCGGTCTTTCCCGCCGCGAATGGACGTGAAATGGCCACGACATGCATGGGCCGTTCGCTGTCCAGCTCGTCGGAGCCCATGGTGAAGCTCCCCGCCGAAAGCACAACCATTTCCGGACAGTCCGCGCAGTCACGGAACACCGTTCCCGGCGCACGCGATTCACCAATGCTTTTCGGCAGACGGTTCGCTTCCGCCCCGACCCCGGTGCCCTGCACGAGCAGCAGGGCCAGCATCAGGGCAGTGCCGCCTCCGATCACCCGAACTCGCATTCTCATGCAACGACCCCCCGCTGTCGTTGGTCCCGTGCGAAATAGATCGGTCAGGATACGACACCGCATGATCACATACAACCGTTTGTCGACCATTGTCCTGGGGGAGATAACCATAATCGTCAACCGATGGGCCATAATGAGAATTTCAAAACCTTTCCTGTTGCATTTCGCCGCTCGGGCGTCAAACTCCCTGGGACGTCCAAGGGGTGCCCCGGATGGGGGCTGAGATACCGTCGGCCGTCGGCCATGCGGGAACCCTTGGCCCGGATTTCTCACAGGGACGCGGAATGATGGCGCAGGGATTTGAGCCGCCTATGGTTTTTCCGACCGCCGCCAATACTGGATGTATTGGCAAGGGAGGAATAATCATAGGCGGATCAAAGATCAAGCCAGCATCCGTCGGACCCGTGGGAAATCCGGGCTAGAACCTGATCCGGGTCATGCCGGCGAAGGGATCGGAAACCGCCGCCTCCGGGTGTGGTCGTTCGTTCTCCCCTTCTCCGGTGACGCTGCCAAGGGAGGAAAGAGCCGTGTCCCAGTCCCACCCGACCATCACCACCGGTCCGCTGCCGGGGTCGCGCAAGGTCCATGTGCCGGGCCGGCTCACCCCCGGCATGAGGGTGGCCATGCGCGAGATCGACCTGTCGCCGGGGTGCGGCGAGCCCCCGGTGCGGGTCTATGATCCCTCCGGCCCCTATACCGATCCCGGCATGGTGGTGGACATCACCCGCGGCCTGCCCGATCTGCGGCGGGAGTGGATCGTCGGCCGCGGCGACGTCGAGGCCTACGACGGCCGCGAGATCCGGCCCGAGGACAACGGGCGGCAGAGCGGCGACTCGGTGGAGGGTGCGGTTCCGGTGTTCGACCGGGCCGGACGGCGGCCGCTGCGGGCCAGGGCGGGGCGGGCGGTGACCCAGCTCGCCTACGCCCGCGCCGGCATCGTCACCGCCGAGATGGAGTACGTCGCCATCCGCGAGAACCTGGCCCGCGAGCAGGCGGCGGGGGCGGCCCGCGACGGCGAGGACTTCGGCGCCTCCATCCCCGACGTGGTGACGCCCGAGTTCGTGCGCGACGAGATCGCCCGCGGCCGGGCCATCCTGCCGGCCAACATCAACCACCCCGAGGCCGAGCCGATGATCATCGGCCGCAACTTCCTGGTCAAGGTCAACGCCAACATCGGCAACTCGGCCATCGCCTCGTCGGTGGCGGAGGAGGTGGAGAAGCTGGTGTGGTCGATCCGCTGGGGCTCGGACACGGTGATGGATCTGTCGACCGGCCGCGACATTCACACGATCCGCGAGTGGATCATCCGCAATTCCCCCGTTCCCATCGGCACGGTGCCCATCTATCAGGCGCTGGAGAAGGTCCAGGGCCGGGCCGAGGACCTGACGTGGGAGGTGTTCCGCGACACCCTGATCGAGCAGGCGGAGCAGGGGGTGGACTACGTCACCATCCACGCCGGCCTGCGGCTGGCCCACATCCCCCTGACCGCCCGCCGGGTGACGGGGATCGTCTCTCGGGGCGGCTCGATCATGGCCAAGTGGTGCCTGGCCCACCACCGCGAGAGTTTCCTTTTTGAGCGCTTCGCCGACATCTGCGAGATCCTGCGGACCTATGACGTGGGCGTGTCGCTGGGCGACGGGCTGCGGCCGGGCTCGGTGGCCGACGCCAACGACGCCGCCCAGTTCGGTGAACTGGACACCCTGGGCGAGCTGACCCGCGTCTGCTGGGACCACGACGTCCAGGCGATGATCGAGGGTCCCGGCCACGTTCCCATGCACAAGATCAAGGAGAACGTCGACCGCCAGATGAAGGCCTGCGGCGAGGCGCCGTTCTACACCCTGGGGCCGCTGGTCACCGACATCGCGCCGGGCTACGACCACATCACCAGCGCCATCGGCGCCGCCATGATCGGCTGGTTCGGCACGGCGATGCTGTGCTACGTGACGCCGAAGGAGCACCTGGGCCTGCCCGATCGTCACGACGTGCGGACCGGGGTGATCGCCTACAAGCTGGCCGCCCACGCCGCCGATCTCGCCAAGGGCCACCCCGGAGCCCGCGACCGCGACGACGCCCTCAGCCGGGCGCGCTTCCAGTTCCGCTGGAAGGACCAGTTCAACCTGGGGCTCGACCCGGAGATGGCCCAGAGCTTCCACGACACGACCCTGCCGTCGGAGGGGGCCAAGCTGTCGCACTTCTGCTCCATGTGCGGGCCGAAGTTCTGCTCGATGAAGATCTCCCACGAAATCCGCGACACGGTCGCCAACCAGGGCATGGAGGACATGGCCCGCCGGTTCCGCGAGACCGGGGGAGAGATCTATCAGCAGACGGCGGCGGCGGCGGAGTAGCCACGTCTCCGCCTCCTTAAGCCCTCCCCCTCGATGGGCTGCCGTATGCACACAAGTTTTCAGCAAACTTAAGCCCTCCCCCTCGATGGGCTGCCGTATGCACACAAGTTTTCAGCAAACTTAAGCCCTCCCCCTCGATGGGGGAGGGTTGGGTGGGGGTGGCGGTGCCGCACGTAGGGGCATCGGTATGAGCCCAAGAACGCGACTCTGGTGCGATCTAACGGCTGTCTGTGCGCGCTTCACGGCCACCCCCACCCAAACCCTCCCCCATCGAGGGGGAGGGCTTAAGTTTGCTGGAGGTTTGCGGGAAACTTGTGTGCTTACGGTAGTCCCTCGGAAGAGGGGGGCACCTGGTGCCAAGTGAACCGCCGTATCAGACGAAGTACGAACGCAGCGGCGCGAAACCGTTGAAGTTGACGGCCGAGTAGGAACTGGTATAGGCGCCGGTGGACAGGATGCGGACGCGGTCGCCCACCTCGAGTGACATCGGCATCTCGTAACCCGACTTCTCGTAGAGGATATCGGCCGAATCGCAGGTCGGGCCGGCCAGCACCACCGGGCCGGTGGTGCCGCCGTGCGGGGTTTCGATGCGGTAGCGGATGCACTCGCCCTCGGTCTCGGCCAGGCCGCCGAAGCGGCCGATGTCGAGATAAACCCACCGCGTCGCGTCGTCGTAGCTCTTGCGCGAAATCAGCACCACCTCGGCCTCAAGGATGCCGGAGTCGCCCACCAGCGAGCGCCCGGGCTCGATGATCATGCCGGGCAGCTGGTTGCCGAAGTGGTGGGTCATGGCCGTCATCACCGCGTGGCAATAGGCGTCGAGTCCGGCGACACCGCTGCGGTACTGGGCGGGAAATCCACCACCCAGGTTGACCAGCTTGAGTTCGATGCCGGCCTCGTTGAGGGCGGTGAACAGCATGGCGGTCTTGCCGACGGCGATGTCCCACTGGCTGAGATCGGTCTGCTGCGAGCCGACGTGGAACGACACCCCATAGGGGTCCAGTCCCCGCTCCCGCGCGCCCACCAGCAGGTCGGCGGCCATGGCCGCGTCGCAGCCGAACTTGCGCGACAGTGGCCATTCGGCGCCCGAGTTGTCCACCAGGATACGGCAGAACACCCGCGACCCGGGGGCCGCCGTGGCGATCTTGTCCAGTTCGGCCTCGCTGTCGAAGGCGAACAGCCGCAGGCCCTTGCCGTAGGCATAGGCGATGTCGGTCTTCTTCTTGATGGTGTTGCCGAACGACAGCCGTTCGGCGCTCGCGCCCGCGTTGAGACACAGGTCGATCTCGGCGACGCTGGCGACGTCGAAGCAGGAGCCCAGATCCACCAGCAGCGACACCACCTCGGGTGCCGGATTGGCCTTCACCGCATAGTAGACCTGCGCCACCGGCAGGTAGCGGCGCAGCTTGAGATAGTTTTCGGCAATCACATCCAGGTCCACCACCAGGCAGGGCGTGGGCGGGCGATTGTCGTCCAGAAACCGGCGAATCTTCTCAGTCATCGCGTACCCCTTTCGCACACGAAGGGCTCTTGTTCTTGATGGGATACGGGATCGCGCCCCCGTCCGGCTGGCGTCTCAGGCGAGCCGGATACTGGTCAGGGGACACTTCAAGTTGAGATAATGCCGATCGAAACGACGGTGAGCCACCGGGCGGGTGCTCCCCAACGGAACGAAGGAAAGAACGGCATCGGGCGCACACGCCCCTTTAGACACTGCGAACATGGCCACATCCTCTAGGCTGCCGGACACCGGCGACACATTGAGAACGCTTTGACGTCGTTGCTTAACCGGAAGGGCCAGAGGCACGTGCGCGTGTGCGTCTGCTTTCGCTATATACGCCGTTCGCCCGAAAAATGAAGAAAAAAATGGGACCCGCAACAAATTTTTCAATGCACCTGCGAAGAGCGGACTCACCTGCCCTGTACACCCCGACTCCGCCCCCCCGACGGGAGCTTTCCACACCCCAGACCGTCCGGCCCTGGCGTCAGGGTGGCAAGAGATTTTTGCATTGGCGAGAGGAATGTGCTACAGTCGAATCCATTCGATGGAATCGAAACGGGACGCAAGATGGTCGCGCTCGGTCCGGTTGGGCAGAATGGCCCCCCAAGCTATGCGGCATCCTCGGGCAAAGGCCCGGCTGGAGCCGGCGGTGGAGCGTCTTTGCCTTCCATTGCGACTCCGGACAGCCAGCCGACGCCGTCTCCCGCTCCCAGCACCGCCTCCACTGGCGCACGCACGGAGACGAGGCGGCTGGAGCAGCCCAATCAGCCGAGTTTGGACAAGACGGGCCCCGGTCGGCCTGACCAGAAGACCCGGCTGGGGGATGTGGTCGACCTGTCTCCCCCGGCCGTGACCCGACTCGCCGAAGAGAGGACCGCCGTCGAGCCCATCGAGGCCGTCGAGCCCATCGTGGACCCCGTCGCCACCAAGCCGATGGTCGAGTCCGAAGACCCCGAGTCCTCCGACAAGCCCGCCGCCAGCACCAGCGCGGTGCCGTCACCGGCCTCCCTCGCCGTGCAACTCGGCATGACCAGGGCGGAGGCCGAGAAGCAGTCCAGCGCCTTCAAGTCCCCCCTCGCGGTGCAGATGGAAGCCGGAAAAACCAGCAGAGTCGATATCACGGTCTGATCCCGATGAGCGGAAGGACCGGCAGTCTAAGTTCACTTTCCCGTAGCCGCCGCCGCCTGGAGTCTCGATGACGATGACGTCGTCGGCCCGCACGGAGACGCGGGTCGTGCCGGGGAGTTCCTCGACCACCCCCCCTGCCCGCTCCACGGCGTTGCGGCCGCGGGTGCCGGGCTCGCCACCCTCGAGGCCGAACGGGGCCATCCGCCGGCGGTTGGAGAGGATGGCCGCCGTCATCGGATCGAGGAAACGCAGGCGACGGACCACGCCGTCGCCGCCCCGGTGGCGCCCCGCCCCGCCGCTGCCGGGGCGGAGGCGGAACTCCTCGAGTCGTACCGGGTGGCGCCATTCCAGGACCTCGACATCGGTCAGGCGGGAGTTGGTCATGTGGGTCTGCACCGCCGACGCGCCGTCGAAGCCCGGACCGGCGCCGGCACCGCCGCAGATGGTCTCGTAGTACTGGTGCCGGCCATCGCCAAAGGTGAGGTTGTTCATGGTCCCCTGGGACGCCGCCATCTCCCCGAGGGCGCCGAACAGCGCATCCACCAGCGCCTGGCTGGTCTCCACGTTGCCGGCGACCACCGCCGCCGGTGGCCTCGGGTCCAGCAGCGAGCCGGGCGGGACGATGATGTCCACCGGCTCGAGACAGCCCTCGTTGAGGGGGATGGGGTCGTCCACCAGGGTGCGGAACACGTACATCACCGCCGCCCGGGTGATGGCGCGGGGGGCGTTCTGATTGCCGGGCGACTGGGCCGAGGTTCCGGTGAAGTCCACCACCGCCCGCCGCCGCACCCGGTCCACGCGCACGGCGACGCGGATGATGGCGCCGTCGTCCATCTCGACGGCGAAGGAGCCGTCCCGCAGCCGCTCCACCACGCGACGCACCGACTGGGCGGCATTGTCCTGGACGTGGCGCATGTAGGCCCGCACCACCTCCAGGCCATAGTGTTCCACCATGCGCCGCAGGTCCTGGACTCCCTGGGCGTTGGCGGCGATCTGGGCCTTGAGGTCGGCGAGGTTGCGGGTCGGCTCGCGGGCGGGGTGGGGGCCGGACCCCAGCAGGGCCAGGACCTCCGCCTCCCGCAGTCGCCCCCCCTCCACCAGCAGCAGATCCTCGATCAGCACCCCCTCCTCGCCGACGGTGCGGCTGTCGGGGGGCATGGAGCCCGGGGTGATGCCGCCGATGTCGGCGTGATGGCCGCGGGCGCCGACGAAGAACAGCACCTCGCCTCCCGCCGCGTCGAACACCGGCGTGATCACGGTGACGTCGGGAAGGTGGGTGCCGCCGTCATAAGGGGCGTTGGCGGCGAAGACGTCGCCCGGCCGCATGGTCCCGCCGCGGCGGCGCAGCAGGGCGCGCACGCTCTCGCTCATCGAGCCGAGATGCACCGGGATGTGGGGGGCGTTGGCCACCAGGTTGCCGGCCCCGTCGAACAGGGCGCAACTGAAGTCCAGCCGCTCCTTGATGTTGACCGAGTGGGCAGTGTTGCGCAGCACCGTTCCCATGGTGTCGGCGATGGACATGAACAGGTTGTTGAACACCTCCAGCATCACCGGGTCGACTCCGACGCCCACGGCGGCGCCCACGGCGGCGTGCTCCGGCCTCTGGACGACACGGGTCAGGATCAGGTGCCCCCGGCCGTTGACCTCCGCCCGCCAGCCTGGCTCGACCACGGTGGTGGCGTTGGCCTCGGCGATCAGCGCCGGCCCGTCGATGCTGGCCCCGGGCGGCAGTGCCTCCCGCTGGAACACCGGAGTCGTCAGGGAGACGCCGTCGCAGACCATGGCGACGGTGGCGATGGAGACCGGTTCAGCGGTGGACGGAGGACGGTCCGACTCGTCGATGGCGAAGCCGCCACCCACGGCCTCGACGGTGACCATGTCCACCATAAGCTCCCCGACCGGGGCGAAGCCAAA
Source organism: Alphaproteobacteria bacterium (assembly GCA_039908285.1). Taxonomy (GTDB): domain Bacteria; phylum Pseudomonadota; class Alphaproteobacteria; order Rhodospirillales; family Rhodospirillaceae; genus JAMOBE01. Next base: position 13,506 of record JAMOBE010000032.1, on the reverse strand, counting down.
GCGGGCGTGGTGGGCGGTGGCAAAACGAGCAGCCATGGCCTCAGCCGTTCCCCACGCCACCGCCAGGGCCGTGTCCGACCCCCGCAGCCGCAGGTGGACCTGGCGCTGGACGGTGACGGCATCGGCGGCGACGCCCTGTTCGGCGAGTTCGGCCCGCGCCTCGGCTTCCAGGACGGCCAGGCTCCGTTCGAGGCCGGGGACGGCGGCCGGGGCCAGCGGCTCCTCCACCGCTCGTTCGCGCAGGCTCCGCAGGTCGGCGAGCCCCATGCCATAGGCCGACAGCACCCCGGCCAGGGGGTGCAGGAACACCGTGCCCATGCCGAGGGCATCGGCGACGGCGCAGGCGTGCTGGCCGCCGGCGCCGCCGAAGCAGCACAGCACGGCGGTGGTGACGTCGTGGCCGCGCCGCACCGAGACGCCGCGAATGGCGCTCGCCATGTTGTCCACGGCGATCTTCAGGAATCCTTCGGCCACCGACTCGACCGACCGGCCGGTGGCGGCGGCCAGGTCGGAAAAGCGGCGGAGCACCTCCCCGGTGTCCAGGGGCTGGTCGCCGCCGGGGCCGAACAGACGTGGGAAAAAGGCGGGCTGGATGCGGCCGAGGGCCACGTTGGCGTCGGTCACCGTCAGCGGCCCACCCCGCCGGTAGCAGGCCGGCCCCGGGTCGGCTCCGGCCGACTTGGGACCGACGCGAAAGCGGGCGCCGTCATGGCTAAGGATCGAGCCACCCCCCGCCGCCACCGTGTGGATCAGCATCATCGGCGCCCTGAGGCGCACGCCGGCGATCTCGGTCTCGAAGGTCCGCTCGTACTCCCCCTCGCAGTGCCAGACGTCGGTGGAGGTGCCGCCCATGTCGAAGCCGACGATGCGGTGAAAGCCCGCCATGGCGGCGGTGCGCACGCCACCCACCACCCCGCCGGCCGGACCGGACAGCACGGCGTCCCGTCCCTGGAACAGACGGGCGTCGGTCAGGCCGCCGTTGGAGCGCATGAACATCAGTCGCGTTCCGCCCAGCTCAGCCGCCATCCGGTCCACGTGGCGCCGCAGGACCGGCGACAGATAGGCATCGGCCACGGTGGTGTCGCCGCGCCCCACCAGCTTCATCAGCGGGCTGACCCGGTGGCTGACCGAGATCTGGCTGAATCCCACCTCGCGGGCGATCTCCGCCACCCGCGCCTCGTGGTCGGGATAGCGCCAGCCGTGGACGAAGACGATGGCCGCCGATCGGATGCCGTCGGCGAAGGCCGCCAACAGCCCGGCGCGGGCGACGGCCTCGTCCAGGGGCAGGACCACCTCGCCGTGGGCGCCCAGCCGCTCGGGCACCTCCACCACCCGCTCGTGCAACAGCTCGGGCAGGACGATGCGCCGGGCGAACAGGTCGGGCCGGTTCTGGGTACCGATGCGCAGGGCGTCGCCGAAACCCCTGGTCACCACCAGCACCGTCCGTGCGCCCTTGCGCTCCAGCAGGGCGTTGGTGGCGACGGTGGTCCCCATCTTCACCGCCTCGATGGACTCGGTTGGGATCGGTTCGGCCCCCTCAAGCCCCAGCAGGGCGCGGATGCCGGCGACCGCGGCATCGCCACGGCCCCCGGGGCTCTCCGACAGCAGCTTGAGGGTGCGGAGGGTGCCGTCGGGGCGGCGGGCCACCACGTCGGTGAAGGTGCCGCCGCGGTCGATCCAGAACTGCCATTTGTTCATTACCGCCTCGCAAGAAGGACCAGCGACTCGAGGCGCGCCACGGTATTGCGGTCGGGAAAGCCCTGGACCTGGACCTGGACCTGGACCAGGGCCGGCCGGAAGTGCCGCTGGAAGGCCTCGACGGCGGCGATGGTCGGGTCGTCGAGACGGCCGCTCCGCGTCACGTCGTAGCCGAAGTCGCCGAGCCACTCCTGCACCACGTCGATGCCGACCTCCGCCGGACCACTGGGCGCCCCCAGGTCGTCAAACGGCCACAGGCCTACCCCGGCCCGGGCCAGCCGGCCCCAGTCGAAGCGCTCCCCCGGATCCTGCTTGCGGGTGGGGGCGATGTCGGAATGGCCGACCACGTTGCGCGGGGGAATGGGGTGACGGGCGACGATGTCGCGGGCCAGTCCTTCCAGGGAGGCCATCTGCGGCTCGGGAAAGGAGCGATAGCCGAACTCGTGACCGGGATTGACCAGCTCGATGCCGATGGAGCGGGAATTGATGTCCCGGTGCCCCCGCCAGCACGACACCCCGGCATGCCAGGCCCGGGCTTCCTCCGCCACCAGCCGGACCACGGTACCGTCCTCGTCGATCAGGTAGTGGGCGCTGACCTTGGCCGATGGATCACAGAGACGCTCGAGTGCCGCCGCGGCGCTCGTCATGCCGGTGTAGTGCAGGACCAGCATGTCGATGGGCTGTGCATCCCGGCGATCGTCGAAGTTGGGCGAGGGGCGCTCGATCATCAACCGAGCCGCCTCTCGATTGGGCTCAGAGCCTGAAAATGTATTCGGAACCAGAACTCCCTCTCCCTCTCGAGGGGGAGAGGGTCGGGGTGAGGGGGTGGGGCAACCGGCACAATTTCAGCGAGCTTCGCGCCCCCCTCTCCCAACCCTCTCCCCCCTGAAGGGGGGGGAGAGGGTTTTTGATGAACGCGGTGCCGATCCATTTTCAGCCTCTCAGGCGATCAGCACATAGGCACCAAGCCGGCGGGCCATGATGGCCTCGGCGCTTTCGACGACCGCGCCGCCCAGTCCGAACATCCGAAAAATCTTCTGAAGAGTTCCGCTGCGTGTCGTCATGGTCGTGTCCTCCGGGTTGATGAGGACCATTATGACGACCCGGCCACCATGCCGCTGTGACCCGCATCACAGAATGGCGCTCAAAGCCAATTTATGCGCATCGGCGGAGGCTCTGCCGAAGCAGACGAACCTCACCTCGGCGAACCAGTCGTCTCCGAGCAGCGCCTCGGCGACGGTGGTGACGGCGATGCGCGCCGCCGGAGCGATGGGAAAGGCGTAGACGCCGGTGGAAATGGCGGGAAAGGCGACGGTCCTGGCGCCGGCCTCCTTCGCCACCGCGAACGAGCGACGATAGGCCGAGGCCAGCAGCGCCTCCTCGTTGGCGGTGCCGCCGCGCCAGACCGGCCCGACGGTGTGCACCACCCAGCGGGCCGGCAGGCGATAGCCCCGGGTCAACCGGGCCTCGCCGGTCGGACAGCCGCCGAGGGTCCGGCACTCGGCCAGAAGCTCGGGTCCCGCGGCGCGGTGGATCGCGCCATCCACGCCGCCGCCGCCGAGCAGCGACGAGTTGGCGGCATTGACGATGGCATCCACCGCCTCGGTGGTAATGTCGCCCTCGACGACGACCATGCGGTTCGTCATGGCCTCAGCCGCTGACGATGGTTATGACCAGCCCGGTCCCGCCGCAGTAGATACAGGGCTTCTCTTCCTTTTCTCCCTCGCCGGAGCACCTGTGGCACAGGTTGTTGCCGCTGTAGGGCGTGCCGGGAGGAACCTCGTCGCCGGGGTTCATGTCGTGATTGCTGCTCATCGTTCTCCTCCTGTCAAAGTGCCTCGCCGCGCATCAGCCGGGGAAGATCGGCCGGCCCCTCCAGGACACGGCGCAGGCAGAGCTGCTTCAGCGGCGGCAGGGCGTTCACCACCGCAAGCCCGATGTCCCGACCGAGTCGCGGCAGCGCCCGGTCGCTGGTGAACAGGCGCATCACGCCGTCGATCAGCAGCGCCGTCGCCACGGTGTCCCCCCGCCGCCGCCGCTGATAGCGGGCGAGGAGGGGTGAGTCGCCCACATCGAGGCCAAGCCGGCTGGTCTCCACCACCAGTTCGGCCAGGATGGCGGCATCCCGCAGCCCGAGGGTGACGCCCTGACCGGCCACCGGCGGCACGGCGTGGGCGGCATCCCCCACCAGGGCGAGGCGGCGGCCGACGTGGCGATCGGCGACCTGCACGACCAGCGGATCGGCGCGGCGCGGTCCGAGCGACCGGAGCCGCCCGAGACGGCCATCCAGGTGCCGGGCCAGCTCGGTCAGGAAGGCGTCATCCCGCAGTCCCACCAGGGTCGCCGCCCGCTCCTCGTCCTCCGTCCACAGGATCGCCGAGCGATCGCCCGCCAGCGGCAGCACGGCCAACGGTCCCCCGGCCAGGAAGTGCTCGCAGGCCACCCCCTCATGGGGAGAGCCGTGGGCGACGGTGGTGACGATGGCGGTCCGGCGGCTGGCCCGGCGGGTGACGCCGATGCCGGCGGCGGCCCGGGTGGGCGAGTCCCGTCCATCCGCCGCCACCAGGAGACGGCCGCGGACCTGCCGTCCGTCCTCGAGAACGACGACGGCTCCGTCTCCCTCGGTCCGCAGCGACGTGACGCCGGCGGGCGCGATCAGGGTCGCGGTGTCGAGAGCCGCCATCCGCCGCCGCAGCGCCCGCCGGACGACCCGACTCTCGACGCTCCAGGCCAGGGGATCGCCGCCGGTGTCGGCCTGGCCGACGTGCAGGAACAGGGGCGACCCACCGTCGGCCACCCGGAGGTCGCGGATCGCTCCGGCCTCGGCCTCCACCTCGTCCCATACCCCGACCGCCTCGAGAAGGCGCCTGCTCACCGGCGACAGGAACGAGACGCCGACGCTCGGAGGGTCCCGATCCACCGCGATCACGCGCACCCCGGCCTGGGCCAGAGCGCAGGCCAGGGCGCCACCGGTGACGCCGGCGCCAATCACCAGAACATCGGCCGAAAGGCCAGTGGCGGAGGCCGTTCCCCGGCGAGACATCGTACCGCTCATGTGCGCTCCCACAGTTTCAGGACGGTATTACGATGCGGAGACGGGTTGTTCAAGCCCGGCCTCGACGACGGGTAATGGGTGAACCTATCAATAGCCCTCTCCCCCCGAAGAGGGGGGAGAGGGAGTGAAGATGGCGGCGTTCTCTTCTTCACCCGATTGTCCGGCCTCGACGACGGGGCAGTGGGGCAGGGTGAAGCGGATGGCGGTGCCGCGGTCCGGCTCGGAGTCCACCGAGACGCTGCCGCCGTGCAACTCGACGATGCGCTTGACGATGGCGAGGCCCACCCCCGTCCCCGGATAGGCGTCCCGGGTGTGCAGCCGGCGGAAGATCACGAAGATCTGATCGAAATAGCGCCGGTCGATGCCGATGCCGTTGTCCTCGACCGAGATCAGCCAGTGGTCGTCCCGATGCTCGGCGCCGACGTGGATGCGCGGCGGCCGGTCGGGTGAGCGGAACCGGATGGCGTTGTCGAGAAGCTGGGAGAACACCTGCGCAAGCTGCCCCTCGTCGCCCGGCAGCGTCGGCAGGGGGTCGCTGGTGATGTCGGCACCGGTGTCGGTGATGGGCACCGCCAGGCTCTCGAGCGCCCGCCCGAGCGCCCAGCCCAGATTCACGGCGACCCTTGGTGCCGGCGCCGCGTTGACCCGCGAGTAGGCCAGCAGGTCGCGAATCAGGGCATTCATGTGCTTGGCACCATCGACCACGTAGCCGATGATCTCGTCGGCCTCGGCATCCAGGCGGCCGGCATAGCGGGTGTGCAATAGCTGGGAGAACCGCGAAATGCTGCGCAGCGGCTCCTGGAGGTCGTGGGAGGCGATGTAGGCGAAGCGCTCCAGTTCCTCGTTGGACCGGCTCAGCCTCTCGAGGGTCAGGCGCAGGTCCTCCTGGTCCCGGTCCCATTCGCGCAGATTGCGATAGGCGTCGATGACCTGGGCGCAGGCGGTCAGCACCGGCCTCATGAAGGTGACGATGTCCATGTCGTACCCGCCGGCGCGGTTGGCGAGGCTGATGGCACCGATCATCGCCCCGCCCCGATACAGCGGCACGCCAAGGAAGGCCTGTATGGACGGATGCCCCTCCGGCAGGCCTCGCCAGGCCGGATGGGTCTCGGGATCGTTGGCGATCACCGGCTCGCCGGTAAGGACGGCCTGGCCGTACAGGCGATCCAGGTCGCAGAAGCGTCGCCCGCCCGGTCCACGCTCCCTGAAGAGGCCCCGGCTCTCCTCGTTCCAGGCGATGTCGGAGATGGCGAGCCCCACCAGGCAGCGCCCCTTCGCCTCGTCCTCCACCAGTTCGGCGATGAAGCCGAAGCTGCTGCCGGTGAGCCGCAGGATGTCATGCAGCAGCCGGTCGAACAGCGGGACCAGATCATCCTCGTTGATGAAATGCGCCTGCAGCCGGGTCACGCAATCGAGAAGCTCGTGACTGCGGCGGAGATTCTCCTCGACGCGGGCGCGCTCGGCGATCTGGTCGCGAAGGTCGCGGGTGCGCTCCTCCACCCGCCGCTCCAGTTCGGCATTGAGGTCCCGTACCACCTGCTCCGCCGCCTTGCGCTCGGTGACGTCGCGACCCTCGGCGATCAGCAGCGCCGTCACCCCCCGGGTGTCGAATACCGGATTGAGGGAGAAGTCGACGTGGTGGACGCCGCCCCGCGCCCCGACGTGGATCACTTCCATCCGCACGAAGTGCCCCCCGGCGGCCCGGGTGATGGCCTGGCGGAGGGACTGCTGCTGCTCCGGCGAGCTGGACAGCCATGGGGCGGTCCAGAATGGCCGCCCCACAACCTCCTGTGGGCGGACATCGGCGAAGTCGAGGACGGTGCGGTTGACCTCGACCATCGTGCCGTCCGACCGCAGCACGTTGATGAACTGGAAGGCATTGTCGAAGATGGCGCGAAAAACCCGTTCCCGCTCGGCCAGGGCGGCCTCGGCCCGCCCCCGCTCGTCGATCTCGGTCCGCAGCCGGTCGTTGGCGTCGGCCAGTTCGGCCGTGCGCCGCTCGATGCGCCCCTCCATCTCGTCGTGGGCCTCCCGGAGCTGTCGCTCCGCCGCATCCCAGCGCCGGCCAAGGCTCAGCGACGCCGCGACGCCGATGCCACCGACGAGCGCCAGGATGCCCCCGACAAGGGCGACGGCGCGCCACAGGTCGGGACGCGTCTCGGCGAGGATGCCGGCGCGGTGGCGGGTCAGGCCCAGCCCCCAGCCAGCCCGGAGCGGCACGAAGGCCACCAGGTGCTCCCCTCCGTCCACCGGGTCCACCTCCGAACGCATGGTCACGCGCTGGACGCCGCCCAGCGACACGTCGGGCTCGTGGCGGAGGAAGGCCGCCACCACGGGGCTGTTCTGGAAGCTGTTGCGGGCCTCGCCCTGCAGGAACGTCGTGTCGGTGTGGGCGATGAGGCGCCCGTTCTGATCGACGATGAACCCGGTCTCGAAGCGGCCGATGCGGAACCGGTCCACCAGCCGCGAAAGCTGATCGAGATAGAAGACGCCACCAAGATGAGCGACGATGGCGCCGTCGGCATTGAGGATCGGCACGTCGATCACCGTTACCAGCATGCCATTGGCGCCGACGAAGCTGTCGGAGATCACCGGTTCCTTGGTGGTGCGCGCCTCGCGGAAGTAACTCCGCTCGGCGATGCCGTCGGTCTTCAGCGTCAGTTGAACGCTGTAGGGGTGATGGATATAGAACCGCCCGTCCGGCAACGCCAGGAACAGGACGGAGAATCGATTGTCCTTGTTGCGCAGGGTTTCGAGGATCCGCCGCTTCTCTGGTTCCAGGTCCTGGGGCAGGCCGTTCAAGGCTGGGTCGATGCGGTCGGCCGCGGGGAACGATGCGAACTGCGGCAATCGCGACATGAAGACGAGGTCGTTGAGCGCCGCCGCGATTTCCTTGTCCACGTGATCGGCGAGGACAAGGGCCAGCACGGCGTGGTCGGCGCGCCACCGATCGAGGGCGATCTTCTCCAGGACGCCGTCGATGAACAGCCCCACCAGTCCGACGGCGATGCCGCTCGAAATGGCGAAGATCGCCACGATCTTGCGCAGGGTGGTCATCCGCAGCGACATGCCGACCGAAGCTCCCTATCTACTCCACAAGCGGCCATCCCGGCAGGATGGCGCCGCGTTCGGCGGCCGCGACGGCGGCGGTGAAGAAGCGCTCCAGCTCGCGCACGGCGTCCATGTTCTCGTACAGCACCGGAGCGCGCGCGACCACCCTGGCCCGCATGGTGGCCTGGAAGTCCGGATCGGTGGCGAGGCGCAGGGCGGCGGCGACGTAGGCCTCGTGGCTGTCCACGATCAGGTCGTCCATGCCCATCGCCCGGTAGATGGCGGTGGTGATGCGGCCGCGCAGGAACCGGGTCGGCCAGGTGACGATGGGCGCCCCCATGGCAAAGGTCTCCAGCGACGAGTTGCCGCCGCAGAAGGGCGTGGTGTCGAGAACGGCATCGGCATCGGCCACCAGCCGCAGGAAGTCCTCCTCGCGCAGATAGGGCAGAAACACCACCCGCTCGACGGCATCCCCGAACGTGATGCGAAAGCGCTCCAGCAGCATGCTGTTCCAGTGGGGGTAGCGGGCGCCGATCAGCACCAGGCGCCCCCTGGGGTCGCCGTGCAGGATGGCGGACAGCGTCCGGTCGAAATCGGGGTGGAACTTGAACAGGCTCTGCGGGCAGACGTAGAGCCGGGCATCGGTGGGCAGCCCGAACGTCTCGCGGACCGGCCTGGGTCCGGGCTCAGGCATCGGCGGGCGCTGGAAATGGGGCAGGTGGCGGAGAGGGATCAGCCGCTCGGTGTAGTATGCCTGACCATCCGGAGTCTCCATATCGGTTGCGGACAGGAAGTAGTCCATGCTGGGGCTGCCGGTGGTCATGGGATGGCCCCAGATCGCCGCCTGCACCGGTGCCAGCCGGGAATAGGCCAGGAAATAGGTGAACAGCATCATGCCGACGTCGAGATAGAACAGCGCGTCGAGCCGCAGGTCGGCGATGACGCGCCGCGCCTCGTCCAGGTTCCCGGGGATCTGGACCACCCGGTCGGCGCTGCGGTCGATGGCATCGGCGGTGTCGTCGCGGCGGGATGGCGGGCGCAGCACCAGCACCTCGAAGGACTCCCGCGACAGATGGGCGATGAAGCCCCGGTTGAGCTTGCCGATGGTGTGGTGCCACAGGTACTCGGAGATGAAGCCGATGCGAATCCGCGCGCCCGCCGGTCGGGGTGTCGGGTTCCGGGGCGTCGTGTCCCGGGGTGTCGGACCATTACGCAGGTGGGGCGCCGTCCATCCGAGGTCGGGACAGGCGGCTAGGTAGATCTCGGCGAGGGTCCGCTGGAACGGCAGGTCGTCCAGGCCATGATAGGCGAGGTCGAAGGTGGTCCGCCCCACCTCGGCCACCGGGTCGTCGATGGTGCCGGACCGGCCGCGAATGTCGTCCAGCGCCGCGGTCAGCCTGGCCCGGGTGGCGGCGATCTCCTCGGCCGAGGCGGGCACCAGGGGCTGGGCCAGGGCGGACCGGACTCGCCACCCCAGGCGCTCGGGACGCAGGGCGATGGCGCGGCCATAGGCCTCCCGGGCCTCGTCCAGGCGCGACAGCTCGACCAGGGTGTCGCCAAGCTGAAGCAGGGTGTCCGTATCGTCGGGCCGTATCTCGTGCGCCCGGCGGAAGCTCTCCGCCGCGTCGTCAAGGCGCACCAGCGCGCCCTGGGCCTTGCCGCGGAGGACATGGGAGTCGCCATCGGCGGGCGCCAGGCTGACGGCGCGGGCGAGGGCTTTCTCCGCCTCGGCATTCCGCCCAAGCTGAAGCAGGATGAAGCCCAGATGGGCATAAGCCGGGTGCAGGTCGGGATTCAGGGCGACGGCCCGGCGCAGGGCCTCCACCGCCGCGTCGGGGTGTCCCCGCTGGGCCCTGGCCACCCCCACGCCGTGCCAGGCCTCGGCATAGTCGGGGTGACGTTCGGCGCCGCGGGCGAAGGCGGCCTCGGCCTCGTCGAAGCGACTCTGGACCAGCAGGGCGTTGCCCAGATTGACATGGATGGTGCGCAGGTCGGGACGGAGATCGAGCGCCCGGCGGAAGCAGGTTTCCGCCTCCCCGTGGCGCCCAAGGTCCAGCAGGGCGCAGCCAACTTCCTCCAGGAGGCCCGGAGGCCCGGCGTGGTCCGGATGCACCGCGCCCAGACGAAACAGCGGCTCCACGGCCTCGGCCGGGCGCCTCGCCCGCACCAGGATCACACTGAGAAGATACAGGGCCCCGGGCTGGTCCGGAACCGTCTCCAGGATCAGGCGGCAGAGGCCCTCCCCCTCGTCGAGCCGGTTCCCCCGGTAATGGTCGACGGCCTCGGCAAAGGCCTCCGCGACGGTGGTCATGACTCAAAATTCCAGGTTGCCTCGGCTAGGCCGCCAACGGGACTCCGTGGGTGGACTCCACCAGTTCACCTTTCTGCCACAGGTACACGCGATTGCGGCCATTATTTTTGGCGGCGTAAAGGGCAAGATCGCAGCGGGTGACCACATCGTCGATGGTCAGGCCCTTCGTCGCCTCCGAGATGCCGAAGGAGGCGGTGACGACGACGGGCTGGTCGGACGAAGAGACGTCGACCGAAAGCTGCTCCACCGACTGGCGGAGGCGCTCGCACACCCCGGCGGCCTCGTCGATGGACGCTCCCGCCAGATAGACGAGGAACTCCTCGCCGCCATAGCGGTAGACCCGATCATTGGGCCGCACCCCGTCCTGCAGGGCCTGTCCCACCCGGCGCAGCACGGCGTCACCCGCCTGGTGACCGTAGGTGTCGTTGACCCGCTTGAAGTGGTCGATGTCGCACATCGCCGCGCAGGCCCGCACCTCCGCACGGTTGCGGCCCTCGCCGACACCGTCGATGGTCACCACGGTAGCCCGCTCGAAGTCCGAACCGAAAAAAGCCGCCGCCATATGGGCGTCGTGGTGGTCGATGAACGTGATCTTTTCCGCAGGAACGCCCAGCGCCGCCACGATGCGATCGCGCACGTCAAACTTGCCGGCCCGGAACCAGGAATACAGCGCATCCTGAAAAAACCCGGCGCTGGCCGGATAGGATTGTTCCGTGCTCCACAGAATGCGATCAAATTTCTTGAGTGGCTGTTCGTAGTAAACGACCTGATCCAGCTCGGCCGCCGTCACCCCGGCCTTGTCGAGGCAAAAGCGGGTGGCCGCCGCCGGAAACTCCGCGTCGTGCTTTTGACGGCTGAACCGTTCCTCATGCGCGGCGGCGACAACCCGGCCATCCACGAGCACCGCAGCGGATGCGTCATGAAAGTCAAACGATAATCCAAGAACAATCATCAGAAAGCAAACTCCACTGCCGGATACCCCAACACGTCACCCGTTCACGCCTGAAGAATCTCCTCAAGTCTTACAAGGTTAACGTCATTTCGGGGGGGGTGTCAAACTGTCGTGTACGCCAAAAGCCACCCTGTTGACTCCCGCCCCCTGGTAGTTCAGACGAAGCTGCACTGAAGAAGCCCGACGTCACGCGTATCCGTATTTTTTGCGGATCAGCTCCGGCAGCAGACTGCGATCGTAGGGGCTCGCGCTGGGAATGAAATGGCGGTGCCGGGCCGAAATTTCCAGATCCTTGTTGTTGGCGATCGGGTCCCATTTGGTCCAGGTTTCAACCAGCCAGTCTTCAGCCGGAATGGAATCGCCGATGGCTGCGGAAAAGGCAAGGGCCAGAACATGCTTCCAGAACATGGCGTTCCACGAAATACAGAACCCGAAATTATGAGTGATTGCCGTCAGTTCGGGCAATGGCTGGTTCAGCGGCTCGGCAGCCCGGGCCGTCGGCGGCATCTGATCCACGTGATGGAGGTTCCAGAACACCGTCGCCGAGCGTGACCGCATCGGAATAGCCCAGTCCGGCGTCTTCCAGAGTTCCACCTGCCGGGTCGTGGCACAGGGAATATCCCGCGCCCGGAACTCCTCCAGGGCCAGAACGATCTCGCTGCCCTTCATCACCTGGTCGGGTTCGATGAGGAAGATGGTATCGGGGCGCTCCCAGCCGGGCAGGATGATTTCATTCACCAGGCGGGTAAACTGCCCCATGTTGACCCGTCCGTCCTGATAATGGCAGGTGATTTTGGGGTGTTGCAGCGCTTCCACCTTTTCCAGGGCCTGATCCATGGTCCGACCCGGCCGCAGGGGAAATGTCCAGTCCCGCCCCTGAAAGCGACCCGTCGTTACGCCGGCCAGCGGTATATCGGTGTAGCAGAAGAAAACGTGGTCGACGTGATCGATGATCGACAGAATTGACTCCTGGATGAAGTCCTCGCCATAAAGCGGCCGGTAGACAGCATACGTTCGCACGCCTATTCTCCCCTGTCGCCGTGACCATTTCCGAGATGGGAATGGGGATAGGGACCGACCCCGACGGGGATCACCGTCACTCCCGGCTGATCGGTGGGAATGAACCGCCAGGGGTCGATGACCACCGCACCCGCCGGAAAGCGTAGCGCGCGAAAATCGGCGTGCCGGACGCCGACCAGGTAGACCGCCACCGGCAGCGCCTCCGCCGTCAGGGAGCCGGGAGCAACATGGGGGTCGATCAGGGTGACCGTCTCGCCGCGCTGCTCCAGCAGGGCCCGCAGCAACAAGGCCGGGCTGCCCGTCGTAATATTGCAGTTTTCCTTGAAGGCATACCCCAGGATGATCTTCGGCAGATCATGGGCGCACATCAGATCGGCCAGCCATTCGGTCTGACGCTGCCGGGCCACCATGATGGAATCAAAGGTGTCATGGCTGAGGTTCAGGTGACGGGCGAGCCATGACATGGCGATATTGTCCCGCGGGTGACACCCGCCCCCATCCCCCATGCCACCATCGAGATAGCGCGGGCTGATCAGGCGCTGCCCGCTCAGTTTCAGGCAGTTCATCACGCTGTCGACATCGGTGCCGGGAAGTTTGTGACAAATTTCCATGATCGTGTTGGCGAACACGATCTTGAATCCGATAAACGTATTGTAGGCGACCTTGATCAGCTCCGCGTTTTCCAGTGTCGTGGCGAAAAACGGCGCGTCGGTGATGCTGCGATAGAATGTCTCGGCCAAGGCGGCAGCTTCCAGGTCGTGACGTCCGAACAGCACGAATTCCGGATTCAGAAAATCGCGCATGGTCGTCCCCATGGCGATAAAGAACGGATTGTAGCAAAGCCGAATCCGGGGGGTCAGCACCGGCAGAACATGGTGACGGATCGTCCCCGGCAGAACGGTGGAGATGATGACGACGACGGTGTCACGGGTCGCGGCCTCGGCAACCCGGGAACAGGCTTCCACCAGATAATCGTAACGGAAATCGGCGCGACTTTCGGTCAGCGGGGTTATCCCCTCGTACATCGGCTCGTGCGGTGTCTGAACGGCGATGAACACGATATCCCCGTGCCGCACCACCTCGTCCAGGGAGCCGAAGCGCAGCGGGCTGCGTTCCAGATAGGGATTGAAGGCCTCCCGGCCATCCGGGCCGGTTTCGAGATAGGGGCGAGGCTCCCGGGTCATCAGTTCGGCACGAACGTCATAGCCCATGACGTCATGCCCCTTGAGCGCCATGGCGACGGCACAGGGCAACCCCAGCTTGCCGAGCCCGATCATTCCGATTTTCATGCGGCGGCCCCCTCCGTGGACTGAAGCAGCGCCGCGAGACGCCGCGCGTCACGTTCCCGCACGGCCGCCGTGCGCTCGTAAACAAACATGTCGCGACCGATCCGCGATTGCTGTTCCCCTTCGCGATGAC
>JAMOBE010000172.1:0-4054 GCA_039908285.1 Alphaproteobacteria bacterium | reverse complement strand
AAAGATGAATCGCCTGGCTCATCAAGATGCCACTGCGTGCCGCACCGCCACCCCCACCCCCACCCAACCCTCCCCCAACGAGGGGGAGGGCTTAAGTTTGCTCCCCCATCGAGGGGGAGGGCTTAAGTTTGCTCCCCCATCGTCGGGCCGGAGGCACGCCTGCGGCGTGACGGGGAAAGCTTTACTTGCGGGAAACGGATAGTTTCTACAGCGAACATCCTACAGCCCAATCCGTCCGACTTGTGTGCGTACGGTAGCCCTCGCCCCCAGACTGAGAGACTCAAGCCGGGACACGCACGGCGTCCCCCGGACCCCCACGATCAATTGGAGCCACCCTCTCGCAAAGGGGGACACAACCGAGTCCCATTCTTGTCCATTTTGTGGTGGAGCGCAACACCGGAACACGCTACACTATCCGCGCGTTCCATCCACCGTGAAGGGCGTAAGCGGGGAAAAGGGGTGTTGCACCACCCCCCCTCCCCTGACCAAAACCTCGCTTTAGGAGAGCAAGGCCATGGCTGCTCAAGACTATAACCGAAAGCGCACCATTACCACAGCCCCGCCGAACGTTGCGGCGGCTGATTGGAAGGGTGTGTCCGGAGGCTGAAGGACGGGCGCCGGCGGGTCGGGTTTCCCGGCTTGTCTGGTTCTGGCCCGGCCCGTTGCATCCGCGCCCGTCCGGCCCCCGGCCGGTTTTTGCCGACCGTCCGGCCATCACCGACCGTGTCCGCTCATCCCGCCGTCCTGGTGGCGGCCATTCTGCTTGCGACTCCGGCGTCCGCGGAGGAGCTTGCCGGTCCCTATTCGGCCGAGATCATTCGCGTCGTCGACGGCGACACCGTCGAGGCGAAGGTCCACCTCTGGCTTGGCCTCCACCAGACCATCGCCGTTCGCCTGGCCGGCATCGACGCCCCCGAACTCCACGGCAAATGCCAGGGCGAGCCCGAGGCCGCCCGCGCCGCCCGTGACCACCTGGCGAGTCTCATCGGCTCCGGCCCGGTGTTTCTCTCCGCCATCCGCCGGGACAAGTACGGCGGTCGCGTCCTGGCCATCCTCCATCTGCCCTCCGGCGAGAACGTGGCCCACACCCTCCTCACCTCCGGCCACGCCCGCTCCGCCGGCAGAGGCCGCATCCCCTGGTGCCCTCCATGAACCCGCGTCATCTTTTTCTCACGTCGTGCCACCGGCGCAGCAGCGTCACATCCACCCACCCGCCGCCGAACGCGTCTCCCCGGATCAGGGAAAACGGCCGCTCCGGCTCGCCGAGATCGCTGACCACCGCGAGGGCTCCCGCGAAGTCCACCGGCTCGCTGTAGTCGCTGAGGGCGACGACCGAGGGGACGTCGGCCGCCAGGCTGGAGGTCAGTCCCACCGCCGTGTCCTCGATGGCGATGCAGGCATCCGCCGGCAGCCCGAGCCGCTCGAGGACGCTCCGGTAGATGTCGGGGGCTGGCTTTTTGCGGGCCGTGTCGTTGCCGCAGCCCAGCACCGCGAACAGGTTCTCCGCCCCAGGCCCCAGAATCGAGTGCAGCAGGGCGACCACCGCGGTGCGCTGCGACGAGGTGGCGCAGGCCACGGGAATGCCGGCGGCCTGGGCTTCGGTCAAAAGCCGCACCACCCCAGGCCGCGGCGTCAGGGCTCCGGCCTCGACCCATGCGGCGTACAGGCGGGACTTGTGCTCGTGCACCGCCTGGATCACGGTCTCCGGGGTTTCGGGAGAGACGGCGTGGGCATGGTGACGGATGCGCTCCCGCCCGCCGCCCACGTGGAGAAGCCCGCGATAGGTGTCGGCGTCCCAGTGCCAGGACAGGCCGTGGGCGGCGAACGCGGCGTTGAAGGCGCGCCGGTGCGTTTCCTCGGTCTCGGCGAGGGTCCCGTCCACGTCGAAGATGATGGCTTCCAGCACGACACCCGTCCCGTTCAGAAGTCAGAGCCTGAAAAATGTATTCGGACCCTTTACTCCCTCTCCCCCCTGAAGGGGGGGGAGAGGGCTTTTATGGTCATGCTGCCGATACATTTTCAGGTCCGATGTCCACCACGGCCTCGATCTCGACGGCGACACCCCGGGGGAGGGAGGAGGCTCCGACCGCCGCCCGCGCATGGCGGCCGGCGTCGCCGAACACCTCGACCATCAGGTCGGAGGCGCCATTCAGAACCTTGGGATGGTCCTCGAAGCCCGGCACGCAATTGACGAAGCCGGCAAGGCGCACGACGCGCCGCACCCGGTCCAGGTCGCCGCCGCAGGCCTCCCGGACCTGGGCGATGATGTTGAGGCCGCACAGCCTGGCCGCCTGGTAGCCATCGTCCAGGGTCAGGGACTCGCCGACACGCCCGACATGGCGCAACGTCCCTTCCCAGAGGGTGATCTGCCCGGAGACGAACACCAGTGATCCCGTCATCACCCATGGCACGTAGTTGCCGACCGCGGTGGCGGCCTGCGGAAGCGTGATGTCGAGGCTCTTCAGCCTTGAGTCTATGCGGCCGGGCATGTCCGTTCTCCCCCGTCGGATGGTGGCGCAGTGTAGGGGAAAGACACGGTGATGCGTCACAAGATTTTTCTCTTGTGGCAGTATGGGTTGTCGTCTACCCACCTGACGAACCACCGAGGAGCCGAACCTTGAGCCCGCACTCGCTGTCGCCCCTCTCCCTGTCTAAGGACAAGATCCGCGTTCTGCTGCTGGAAGGCATTCACCCGAACGCCGTCCGCGTGTTTGCCGACCATGGCTATGCCGCCGTGGAAAGTCTGCCCCATGCCCCGGACGCCGAGACGCTGAAACGATTGATCGCCGACGTTCACATCGTCGGCATCCGCTCCCGGACCAGGCTGAGCGCCGATGTCCTCGGCGCCGCCCACCGCCTGTTCTGCGTCGGCTGCTTTTGCATCGGCACCAACCAGGTGGACCTGGCGGCGGCCCGCGGAGCGGCGATTCCGGTCTTCAACGCGCCCTACTCCAACACCCGCTCGGTGGCCGAGATGGTGATGGGCGAGATCATCATGCTGCTGCGCCGCACCTTCGAGAAGTCGACCCAGGCCCATGCCGGGGTGTGGCGCAAGACCGCGACCGGTGCCCACGAAACCCGCGGTAAGGTGCTGGGCATCGTCGGCTATGGCCACATCGGCTCGCAGCTTTCGGTGCTGGCCGAGTCGCTCGGCATGCGGGTCTGCTACCATGACATCGTCGAGAAGCTGCCGCTTGGCAACGCCGTCGCCTGCCGGTCGCTGGGCGAGCTTTTGTCCGCCGCGGACCTGGTCACGCTCCATGTGCCGGCGACGCCGGAGACCCGCGACCTGATCGGCGCCCGGGAGATCGCCGCCATGAAGCCGGGGTCGCTGCTGATCAATGCGGCCCGCGGCAACGTGGTGCGCATCCCCGCCCTGGTGGAGGCGCTGAAATCGGGCCACCTGGCGGGCGCCGCCATCGACGTCCACCCCGAGGAGCCGGCCTCCGGCGACGAGGAGTTCGTCTCGCCGCTGCGGGGGCTCGCCAACGTGATCCTGACCCCCCATGTGGGCGGCAGCACCCTGGAGGCCCAGGCCAACATCGGCATCGAGGTGGCCGACAAGCTGGTCCGCTACTCCGACAACGGCTCCACCCAGGGCGCGGTCAACTTCCCCGAGGTGGCCCTGCCGGTGCAGGGACGGGTCACCCGCTTCATGCACATCCACCGCAACGAGCCGGGCGTGCTGTCGCGGATCAACGCCGTCTTCGCCAGCCGCGGCCTGAACATCGCCGGTCAGTACCTGCGCACCGACGGAGAGATCGGCTACGTGGTGGTCGACGTGGATGGCGAACTGGAGGACGATGCCAACCTCAGGCGGAACCTGGAAACCATCGATGGGACCATGCGGGTCCGGTTCCTGGTATAGCCCCAACGACCATTTGGGTTATTGGCTCATGGATAGAAATGAAATCGTGCAACTGGCTGCCAGAGTCCTCAGCCATCCCCTCATTTTAGACCACCGCAAAGGTTTCAGTGAAAGTCTTTTGCTCAACCACAAAGCGCGAGAACACTTCCATCAGCGGACGCAGGCGGATTTCCGGCATGGTTGGGA
>JAMOBE010000171.1:0-4115 GCA_039908285.1 Alphaproteobacteria bacterium | reverse complement strand
CCGATACCATCGCAGCAATGCGCTCCTGGAGTCGCGCGCACGCCAGCCGTGCCCTTGCGCGGCTCATGTATTGGACTCCGCACCAAGCAGCTTCCTCGGCCGACCGGGACCGCGCTTCGCGGGCGCGGTCGGATCGCTGGGGACCGAGGCAGGGGCTGGGCGGCGGCGGGAGAGCAGCCAAGCATCAAAGTCGTCTTCGAGAACACCACGGCGGCGAGCAGTGATGTCCACGACGGCCGGTCCGGTGCCGTCGGCAAGCATACGTTCGAAAGTTCGACGGACGATGCCCGCTCGGGCAGCGCATTCATTGTAAGACAGGATTTTCATGGTAAGCCATCCTTTCGGCGATTTGTGTCGCGGCAAAGGATGGCACCGCTGAGCGGCGGCGGTAATTGGTCCTCATTCAATCCGCACTAGGTCGGAGCGAGTCCGACCTAGTCTAACCGATTGAAATCAATACGCTTGCGGTGCACAGTATTCTGCGAGTTTTTCGCGGTCATCATCTGAAAGAATGAGAGGGCGATATTCCCGTCCTGCCGGAAGGGGAAACATTCCTTCCTCTGGGAGACACCAGAGGGTGGCAGGCTCCAGAAGCGGCTTCTTCTGTCCGTGCGGGACGAAAGTGGTTGCAAAGAGTTGAAAATCGCGAGCATGCGCCAACGTTACGTGAAGCCCACCCTTGAATGGAAACCAGGAATCAATCCGTTCGTCCTTGAACTCATCTTCGCTATTGCGCAAATAAACTTCCGCATCAGTGAGGTGCAGAATGGCTGAACACAAATGTGACACCGATTTATATTCCCTCCATGCGTCCATAATTCTTGTTCTTATACTCAATTGTTGACCTTTTTTATTCAATAGTTTACTGTTTTTTTCAATCAAAAACACAGCCTTGTGGACACTCCCCGTGCCTTGTTGTGTCTGTTCGATCGCGACGATGTATTGGAGAATCTGCCCCACCCAGCGCCATTTCGGCCACGCTTTCTCGACCGCTTTGTTCAGCGCATCGACGCCCGGTGCGTTCGCGAGCGTCGCATTACCACCGGCTTCGTTGATGAATGGCTGGACGATGGCCTCGGCAATCGCACGGCTAATGGGACCCTGCAAGTCAGTGAGCGGAAGGGGCGACATCTTGCTCGGGGCCAGCGCGGCAAGTGTGGCCATGAACTGATTCCGAGCCGTCTCATCGTCCGGCCACGTCATGACGGAAATCAACTTTGCTGCCGCAAGCGTTCGCCCAAGAGAAGGCGCCAGCGGTTCGGGGTTTGTCATGTCGATTCCTTCCAGATCAGACAAATCAAGCTCAGGCATCAGCGTCTTCCCTCTCCTTTGCGCTCACCGAGCCCTTCGGCAAGCAGACTCACGGCCAGCATGTTGAGGCTCACCCCTTCGGCCCGCGCTCGCTCGGACAGCTTCCTGTGCAGGCTCTTCGGCGTGCGCAGGACCCACTTGCCCGAGTAGGCGGCCGCGTCGGTGCGGGACGGCGGCGGGATCGGGTCGCCACGAAGCCGGGCGGTCTCGATCCAGGACCGCACGGCGTCGGAGGCCTCGTGAAGGGCACCCTCCGGTGTCTCGCCGTCGGCCATGCAGCCGGGCAGGTCGGGAAACTCCACCAGCCACCCGCCGCCCTCGTCTGCCGTCAGGGGGCGGACGGTGAAGGGATATGCAAGGTCAGTCATCGCCTCTGGCTCCCAGGCCGTCGATCAGGGCGACGAAGCGAACGACGTAGACCGGCTTGATCGGCTTGTGGGCAGGCACCGTCACCTTGCTTCCGTTCGGGTCCCGAAAGGTGACGTGACTGGTCCCCGGTTGGTCCCAGGTCACTCCATGCCGCTTCGCCACCGCTTCCAGGTCTTCAATCCGCCAGTCGCGCGGATTGGCCCGCATGGCGGCCAGCCTCTTGTCGGCCTTGGTCATCGCGTGTCGTCTTCCGTCAGAATAGTATTGATCGCGGTATCGTGCAAGCCGTCACCCCGTCCGCTGCGGCAGGGCAACCACGTTACCCGCCGGCTCCCGCCCCTCGAGCGCGGCCATGAGGTGCGCGGACCAGGCGTCCAGGGCTGCCCGTTTCTCGGCGGCCCAGTCGTGCCGCTGATAGATGCCGACGATGCCGGCCCGACTGCCCGAGACGTGGTTGAGCACGGCTTCGGTGACTTCGAGCCGCACCCCGAGCCGCTGGAGTCCGGTGGCCAGGGTGCGCCGCAGGTCGTGCAGTCGCCACCCGCTCACCCCGGAGGCCGCATCAAGCCGGACCTTGGCCTTGCTCCACCCGCGAAAGGGTCCGCCAGTGTCGCCGGCAAAGGCGGTGTCGGACCAACGCCGCAGGGATCGGAGGATGTCCCGCGCGGGTTCCGTCAACGGCACCACATGCAGGGCGCCGTTCTTGGTGCGATCACCGGGGATCGTCCACACCGACAGGTCTTCGTCGAGTTCCGCCCACGTCATGCCGGCAACTTCCTCGCGACGCTGTCCGGTCAACAGGAGGAAGCGCACCAGCGCCCCATAGGGCGCACCCACGGCCGCGCGCCAGAGGGCGACGCACTCGTCATCGGTCAGCACCCGGTCCCGCTTCGGTACCATGCCGACGGAGGGCAGATCCGCGAACGGGTTGCCCTTCACCGTGCCCCGCTTGACGGCCCACGAGTAACAGGCCCGCCCATAGGCGGCCGTCCGCGCGGCCATGGCGACACTCCCCCCGCGCACCAGGCCGTCGAGGGTGTTGACCACCATGGCCCGGTCAAGGTCTTCCGCCGGCCGCTCCCAGTGTCGGGCGAAGCCGATGCGGAGGGCGCGCACCGCCTCGACGGCATAGCGTTCCCGCCTGTGCGCCAGGTGCAGCGTCCGCCAGGTCTCCACCAGCACGGCCAGCGTCAACTGCTCCTTGTCCGCCCTGGCACGCGCGGCGGAGGCCTGTTCCTTCCGGGCGGCGGCGGGATCGAGCCCCATGGCCACGTCCCCCATGATGGCCTTCACGGCCTCCCGCGCATCGGCCAGCGCCACGGCGTTGCATGCCCCGAGCGGCACCCGCCGCTTCTGCCCCCCGATGACGTACTGTGCGAGGAAGCTCTTTCCCCCACCCGCCGTCACCCGAACCGCAAGGCCTCTCTGCACATCGTCGAACACCAGCCGGTCCCGCCGTCCGGGCTCGCAAATCAGGTTGTCGATAGCGCGTTGCGTCAACTTCATGATGCACCTTCCGGACCCACTGATTTCCGCCCCGCCCCCGGGTCCGCGGACCCATAGCGGACCTGCTGCGGACCCGACTGGACTACATCTTGTGTCCTGTCATGTCGTCTCGTGTCCAAGGATACGCCCGGAAAACGGCGGAATTCAAGGGATATTGTCACGGACTGTCAATTTCTGTCGCGCCGTGGCATACAAGATTTTCTTATTCGTAATCAGTAGGTCCGGGGTTCAAATCCCCGCTTCGGCACCAAGAAAATCAAGGGCTTAGAGCAGTTTCCGCTCAAGCGGAAACTGCGAAAAGCCCGCGCGGCGCTTGAGCGGCCAGAGGCAAATTCTAGAGCGTTTCCGCTCAGGCGGAAAACGCTCTAGCAGGGAAACCGGCTAAGCCCTTTTCCTTTGAGTCAGCACAGTGTCAGCAGACGGAGGAAAGCCCGAGCCATTTCCGGCCAGTGCGGGAATGCCGGCCGCGCCCGGGGAAGCTGCCTCCCCGAACTGGGGGTGTAGCTGTTCACAGAGGGGGGGGAGAGAAGGATGCCGGCCGCGCCCGGGGAGGTACCCGGGCCGCCGGCTGTCGGGGTTGGTTCTACCGTAGCGGCCACTCACCGACCAACGCCGCTACCCCACTCTGGGGCGATACCCCCGTCACTCCATCGGCTCAAGCCCGATGGTCCAGGTCAATCCCGTCACCCCACGCCTGGCGCCGGGCTGGACGGAATACGGGGTTCCGCGAATGAGAAAGGCGCCGCCCTCGGGGTCGGGTACGTCGGCAACCCTCACGGTGATGGTCAGGACGGCCGTGACGAGGGGCATGGCGAAGCCTTCAAGGGTGCGATCCGGGGTGGACGCGATCACCCGCACGGGTACGGGTGGGCCGGCGGGTGGGCGCCACTCGGCATCCTCGGCAAGGCGCGAGCGGAAGAGGGTCGCGC
>JAMOBE010000031.1:0-36510 GCA_039908285.1 Alphaproteobacteria bacterium | reverse complement strand
TCAACGCCATCACCGATCCCAAGGCGCGACCCCCCTGAGCCGCAGCCGGCCCGGCCTTACCCTCCCGAAAACCGTCAAAGACCAAAAAACGCCACCATTGCCGTCATTTAGAACTGCTGGATGTCCAGGGCAATCGGGTGGGGTGGCAGGGCTGTTCAGTTCTCGTTGTTTGCGGGCTCTGCCCGCACCCGCCGTCATGCCAAAAGCATGCATTCGCATGACGTTCGGAGGCCTTTGGAAATCCATGAACCCAAATCCGGCAGTTTGAGGATCTTGCAAAACTCCGCGGCGCCTGATCCAGTTCCGCCAGGCCTCAAGCTCTCGGGACAGCGGATCCACGGACTCGCCGCGCAGGAGCCGCAGAACCACGTTGCGCCTGCGGCCGACGCTCCAGCGCTGGCCCGGCGCCCCCCCCCGCCGGACCGACATTTCCATGGGGTCGGCGGTCAATCCGCGTTGTTCCCGGACTCAAGCGGAAGTTCCCCAGCACGCGTTCACTCCAGTAAACAGCCATAAGCCCTCACGGAACACAACTATTTATAGCCATATTATAATGCCCATGATGGAAAGGGTCCTCTGCAGAATGTTTATCGTTGAGGCAATTCAACCAAAAAATCGAATCATAAACTGCACGACACAATGCAATAAAATATCTTGAGAGACGGATCACCATCCAATTATACTCAACTCATGTGGGATATGTGAGGGGGCAGTGCATGCGACGTTCATGCCAATGCGATCCTGCCAGAGCAGAGGGCGGGAGACGTTCGTTCGGTGCGGGGCTTGGTCGAATCGCGTTGGTATCGGCGATGGCAGCCGTACTCTGCCTTGCCGCCGGATCCGTGCTTGCCGCCGAGCACACGGTCGTCCGTCGCAGTGTCAACGACCTGAAGGCTGGTTTTGCCACGGTCGAAGCGACTCAGGCTCTGGATGCTCGGGCGAGAATCGGTGGCACGGTCGGCCGCCTTACCGTGCGCGAAGGCGACTGGGTGAATGAGGGGCAGACCATCGCCGTCGTCGGTGATCGCAAATTGTCTTTTGAAGTTTCCGCCGTCGATGCCCGCGCGTCCTCCCTTGGGGCCGAGGTGAACCAGGCCCAGATCGATTTCCGGCGCGTCAAGGATCTGGTGGACAAGGGCGTGATGGCCCGGGCGAAGCTTGATGAGGCACAGACCCGCCTCAACGTCGCCGAGCGCCAGCTTGCCGCCATGCGGGCCGAGCGCGACGTGGCCAGCACGCGATCCAAGGAGGGCAGCGTCGATGCGCCCACGGCGGGACGGGTCCTGAAGGTCAACATCGTCAATGGCTCGGTGGTCATGCCGGGGGATGTGATCGCCGTGATCGCCCGGGAAAGCTACGTGCTGCGCATGAACATGCCCGAGCGCAACGCCAGGTTCATCAAGGTCGGCGCGCCCGTGTTCGTGGGGCCGCGCGATCTTGAGGATGTGCGCCCCGAGTCCATGCGCCAGGGCAAGGTGGTTCTGGTCTATCCCCGCATGGACCGCGGGCGCGTGGTCGCCGACATGGACGTGGACGGCCTTGGCGACTATTTCGTCGGCGAGCGGGCGCTGGTCTATGTCACGGCGGGAACACGCGATGCCTACGTCGTGCCTCCGGAGTACCTCTACCGCCGGTTCGGCGTCACCTATGTCCGGCTGAAGACCGGAGCCGAGGTCGTGGTTCAGCCCGGCCAGCCGGTCGAGGGCGGCATCGAGATCCTGTCCGGCCTGAAGGACAACGACGTGGTGGTGACGCCATGAACCTGGGCATTTCGGGAACGATCACCAAAGCCTTCATCCGGTCACCGCTGACACCGCTTCTGCTGCTGGCGGCACTGGCCGTCGGGTCGCTGGCCCTGTTCGCCCTCGCCCGCGAGGAGGAGCCGCAAATCTCGGTGCCGATGGTCGATATCCTGATCAACGCCGACGGCCTGCGCGCCGAGGATGCCATCGGTCTGGTGACCAAGCCGCTTGAAAGCATCGTCAAGGGGATCGATGCCGTCGAGCATGTCTATTCCCAGACCCGCGATGATCGGGTGGCGGTGACCGTCAGGTTCCTGGTGGGCACGGATCAGGACACGGCGATCCTGCGTGTTCACGAAAAGATTCGCGCCCACATGGATGCCCTGCCGCGAGGCATTCCCGAACCGTTGATCGTCGGCCGGGGCATCAATGACGTTCCCATCGTCGTCCTGACCATGAGCGCCAAGCCTGGCCGCGAGGAGTTCTGGGACGACAACGGCCTGTTCCAGGTCGCCGACCAGCTTCTGCCCGAGTTGATGAAGGTGCGCAACGTCGGCCTGTCGTTCATCGTCGGCGGTCACCCGAGCCGGATTCGCATAGAGCCCAATCCCGAAAAACTGACCCTTTACGGCGTGACGCTCCAGCAGCTGATGAACAAGGTCGAGCAGGCCAACCGTTCGTTCCTGGTCGGAACCATGCGCGAGACCAACGCCAGCGTGGAGGTGGCGGCCGGGCAGACCCTACAGGGCGTCGCCGATATCGGCATGCTGCTTCTCACCACGCGCGACGGCCGTGCCGTTTACGTGCGCGACGTCGCCGATGTCGTCGTCGGCGGGGATCCAAAGGACAGTCGCGTGCGGCAGCTCACCTTCGACAAGAATGGTTTTGCCAAGGGCCAGCCGGCCATCTCGATCGCCATCGCCAAGCGCAAGGGGGCGAACGCCGTCGAGGTCTCGCATGCCATCATCCGCCAGCTTGATCTCGTCCATGGCCGCCTGGTGCCGGAGGATCTGCAGGTCGAGGTTACCCGCGACTATGGCGAAACCGCCCTGGAGAAGGCCAACGAGCTTTTGTTTCATCTCGGGCTGGCGACCGTATCCATCGTGATTCTGATCACCCTGGTGGTGGGGTGGCGCGAGGGCATGGTGGTGATGGTCGTGATTCCCATCACCATTCTGCTGACTCTGTTCGCGGCGTATCTGATGGGCTACACCATCAACCGGGTCAGCCTGTTCGCTCTGATCTTTTCCATCGGCATCCTGGTCGATGACGCCATCGTCGTCGTCGAAAACATCGTCCGCCATTGGTCGATGAAGGACGGGCGCTCGGTGCTGACCAAGGCGATCGAGGGCGTGGCCGAGGTCGGCAATCCGACCATCATCGCGACGTTGACCATCGTTGCCGCCCTGCTGCCGATGATGTTCGTGTCGGGCCTGATGGGACCGTACATGAGTCCGATTCCGGCGAACGCGTCGACGGCGATGATCTTTTCGTTCTTCGTGGCCATGACCCTGACGCCATGGCTGTTGATGGTGTTGGCCGGAGGCAGGGCCGCCGCGATGGCCGAGAGCGGTCAC
The DNA here is from genome assembly GCA_039908285.1 of Alphaproteobacteria bacterium. Classification (GTDB taxonomy): domain Bacteria; phylum Pseudomonadota; class Alphaproteobacteria; order Rhodospirillales; family Rhodospirillaceae; genus JAMOBE01. The sequence goes on along the minus strand of JAMOBE010000031.1, from coordinate 33,191 downwards.
GGCCACGACCAGGAAGGCGTCATGGAGCGGTTCTACCGGCGGGTTGCCGGTTTCGTGCTGACCGGGCGCGTTACCTCCAAGGTTCTGCTGCTGGTCACCGCGGTCGCCACCGTGGCTGTCTGCGTATTGTTCTATACACGGCATGTGACGGTCAAACTCCTGCCCTTCGACAACAAGTCGGAGATGCAGGTGGTGGTCGACCTGCCGTATGGTTCGCCGGTCGAGATGACCGAACGGGTGCTGATGGCGGCGGCGACGCGCATGCACGGGCTCCCCGAGCTGACCAGCATCCAGCTCTATGCCGGCACCGCCGCGCCGTTCAACTTCAGCGGCCTCGTGCGCCACACCTATCTGCGCGGCAGCCCGGAAATGGGCGATCTGCAGATCAACCTGACACCCAAGCATGCCCGCGATCGCACCAGCCACCAGGTGGCGCTCGACGTGCGTGCCCGGCTGAAGGGGTTGGAGGTGCCCCCCGGCACGACGGTCAAGATCGTCGAGGTGCCGCCCGGGCCGCCGGTGATGTCTACCCTGCTGGCTGAAATCTATGGTCCGGACGCAACGACGCGGCGCGCCATCGCCGGCAAGGTGCGAGACGCTTTCGAGCGGGTTGACTATATCGTCGATGTCGATGACACCTTCCATACACCCCATGAACGGCTGCGTTTTGCCATCAACCAGGAATCGCTCGAGTTCTATGGGGTGCAGGAGTCGCACGTCTATGATTCGCTGCGCACCCTGCTGGGGGGGGCCAGGCTTGGCTACTCTCACCGGGGCCACGGCGCCAATCCCATAGAAATCTCCGTTCAGTTGGGCAAGCAGGACCTGTTCCCCAGCCAGCGGATACTGTCCACACCCATTCCGGCGACGGGTCCGGCCGGCGATGATGGCCGTGTGGTTGAACTGGGCGATGTGGTGTCGATGCGCCACGAGCCCGCTTCCTTCACCATATTCCGGCGGGACGGACACTTCGCCGACATGGTCACGGCCGAAATGTCGGGTCGGTACGAGGCCCCGATCTACGGCATGCTCGCCGTCGAGAAGGAAATGGCGGCCATGGACTGGAGTGCCAGTGGCGGCATGCCTGCCGTGCGCTACAACGGACAGCCCGAGGACGAGAGCAAGCCGAGCGTGCTGTGGGATGGCGAGTGGGAAATCACCTATATCACCTTCCGCGACATGGGTGCTGCGTTCGCCGTGGCTGTCCTGGCCATCTACCTTCTGGTGGTCGGTCAGTTCGGCTCGTTCAAGCTTCCGCTGGTGATTCTGGTGCCTGTCCCGCTCACCTTGATCGGCATCGTCCTCGGGCACTGGGCGTTTGGCGCTCCCTTCACGGCCACATCGATGATTGGCTTTATTGCCCTGGCGGGGATCATCGTCCGCAATTCGATCCTGCTGGTCGATTTCATCAACCACCGGCGAACCCAGGGGGGCACTCTGCGGGATGCCCTGGTCGATGCCGGGGCGACCCGCTTCAAGCCGATCTTCCTGACGGCCGTGGCGGCGGTGATCGGTGCGGCCTTCATCCTTGCCGACCCGATTTTCCAGGGGTTGGCGATTTCGATGGTGTTCGGGCTCGCGTCATCCACCGCGCTGACGCTCCTCGTCATCCCGGCCATCTACGTCTGGCTGCGCGACGATGGCAAGGGGTTCAGCGTCGATGCCCGTCAATAAGCCAGGAATATCCCCTGAGGGTAAAAATGTATTGATTCGGGAGCGATGCGGGGCTGTCGCCCCGAACCCTGCCCGGGGCTATGCCCCGGACCCCCTTTGAATTTATTGAGAAAAAGGGGGTTTGGGGCATAGCCCCAAACGGGGATCGGGGCGGTAGCCCCGAATTGTCCTCGTGTGTTGAAACATTTTCAGGCTCTGAAGGGAGAGGCGACGGTGGCCGATGCACGAGGTCGGGCTCGCTATTCTTTTCGGTGGCCATCGGCGCCAGTGATTGGCTTGAGACGTCCATCGACCTTCGGCGCGATGGCGTGGTGTTGCGTGATGAAGTCGGCGACGACATTCGCAAGGAGCGGACCTCCCGCCGCATCCACCAGGACCCGAGCCCGCGGCAATGCGGAGTAACCATCCCCCCCCCTTGCGAGATAATCAGTGGTCGCAAGCCGGTAGTTTGCGATGCGGTCCAGCGGGCGACCGCCAATGGTGACCGTTCCGACGCGCTTGCCGGGGGGAGCCTTCGGGTCGTAGGTCACGGTCATGCCGGAGATCTGCGGGAAACGGCCCGCCTTATTCTCGATGGCGGCCAGGCCGTGTTCAAGAAGCTCGAGGATTTGCGCGCCGGAGACCTCGACAGCCACAACGATGTTGCCAAAGGGCATTTCCGCCAGAAGGTCCCGGAGGGTCAGGGCTGTTCCCGCCGGATACTGCCGGTTGGCACGGAATCCCCCTCCATTGATCAGGGCGACATCCGACGCAAGTCGGGACCGCAGAGCATCGGCGAAGAGGTTGCCGATAGCGGTTTCCTCCGATCTGACGAGCGCCGTGCGACTGTCGATGGGGGTTGTCAGACGTCCGAGCGGCTGACTGAGGGCTCCACCCATGGCGTCGTCATGCTTGCGCACGAGACCGGCCAGTCGTGGGCTGGCGGCGATGCCGGCGGTCGAGAGAAAACGCCATTCGGGCGGTCGGATGCGAACGGCTCCCTCTCCCGCCGTTTTGTCAACGAGCAGATCGATCACGGCCAACCAGTGAGCGTCTGATCCGGCCCTCAATACCAGCACCCCGTTCTCGACCATGCCAGCGGGATCGTGGTCGTGGCCACCGAGGATCAGATCGACGCCCTTTACCTCGCGGGCAAGCCGCAGATCCTGGGCCAGATCAAGGTGAGTGATCGCGACCACGATGTCGGCTCCCTCATGCCGGAGCTTTGCCACCATCTCGTGGGACTTGGAAATCTCAGGTTCCAGGGTCAGCCGCGGATCGGCAGCCAGGTGTGACGTCTCCGCCGTCAGGATGCCGAAAAGTCCGACCTTGACGCCTCCCATATCCCGGATGATGTGAGGAAGGACCCCGGGAATGCCCGTTCCACCATAGGTCACATTGGCGCCAAGCCAGGGAAATTTCGATTCCCCGATACGCTCCCGGAGGTTGGCGGCGCCGAAGTCGAACTCATGATTGCCAAGGACCGCCGCGTCAGCGCCAAGGGCATTCATGAATTCGATCATGTGACGCCCCTTGGTCATGTTCGAAGCAATCGAGGGCGACAGGAGATCTCCGCCGAAGGTGAAAAGGGTATTTGAATTCCTGACGCGCTCGGCATCAATCAGGGTCGCCAGCTCAGCCAGCCCCCCCCATCCATTGCGTGGTGCATATTCGTATACGTCGTTGACATGAAGAAAGGTCAAGTGCAACGTCTCGGCTTGAGCGGAATCGATGGTGGGAACGAGAGACACGAAGCCAGCCAGCATCAATGATCGCATTAGTTGCAGAGTATACACCTTTGACTGCTGCATCTTGGGCATTCACTTCTCCTCGTATTTCGTTCCCCGTTCAAGTCGACTCACCGTGGCTCAGTGCGGTGGTCCCGCATCGTTCCCGAATCGATACATTGTCACACTCTCAGGTCTTCATGCGGAACGCATGCCTTTGGCATGACGGCAGGTGCGGGCAGAGCACGCTTCTTTCTGGTGTGTCAACCAAAAATACGGCAGTTAGAATGAAATTTTCAATGCTGATCAATGTGTTGCAGCAACTCTCGGCTCACCCGAAGGGTGAATGACGGGGTTTGGGGCGGCAACTCCAAGTTTGACTGCCGGATTTAGCCCGCATTTCTCACCGGTCCGACGGATGCTGGCTTGATCCTTGATCCGCCTATGATCTTTCCTCCCTAGCCAATACAACCAGTATTGCCGGCGGTCGGAAAAATCATAGGCGAATCAAATCTCTGCGCCATCATTCCGGGTCCCGGTGAGAAATGCGGTCTAGGATAAAGTGTTTGCCCGGACTCTCCACCATCAGCAGTTCAAATTATGAGCCGCCAGACGACTTCCGGGGCTACCGCCCCGATCGCCCCGATCCCCGGTCGGGTGCGGGCGGAAGCCCGCTAATTTTTCTCCAGATGGCCATAATTAGAGCTGCTGCTCCACCATCCGTGACGTTGATGCTATTCTCTGATTGAGGGTCAGGACACGCGGATGCGGGCGATGAAGCCGTCGACCTGCGACCGCAGTGCCTCCGACTGGCGGGAAAGGTCGCTGGCCGCGGTCAGCACCTGTTTCGCCGACTCGCCGGCCTCTTCGGCCGCCGCCGTCACCCCGGAGATGTTGCTCGACACGTCCTGTGTGCCTGCGGCCGCCTGCTCGACGTTGCGGGCGATTTCCCTGGTTGCCGCCCCCTGCTGCTCGACGGCGGAGGCGATCGAGGACGAGATCTCGTTGATTTCGGAGATGGTTCCAGCGATGCCCTGAATGGCGCTGACCGCCGCCCTGGTTGCGGTCTGGACGGCGGCGATCTGCTCGCTGATGTCGCCGGTGGCCTTGGCCGTCTGATTGGCGAGGTTTTTCACCTCGTTGGCGACCACGGCGAAGCCCTTGCCGGCCTCGCCGGCCCGCGCCGCCTCGATGGTGGCGTTGAGCGCCAGCAGGTTGGTCTGGCTGGCGATGTCGTTGATGAGCTTGACGACCTCGCTGATGCGGTCGGCCGTGGTGGCCAGTCCCCGGACCATGTCGTTGGTCTGGTTCGCCTGTCCAACCGCGTTTGAAGCGATCTTCGCCGCCTGGCCAACCTGCCGGGCGATCTCGGCGATCGACGCCGTCAATTCTTCGGCGGCCGCCGACACGGTCTGCACGTTGGCCGACGCCTGCTCGGCCGCCGCCGCCACTGCCATGGCCTGTCGGCTGGCCTGGTCGGAGATTGACGACATGGACTGGGCCGTGGCCTGCAACTCGGTTGACGCCGAGGATACGCCGTCCACCACCCCCTTGACGTTGATATCGAAGCTGTCGGCAAGGGTGTTCATCGCCGTCTTCTTCTCGATCTCAGCCCGCTTCTTCTGCTCCTCCGCCTCGGCGGTCATGCGGTCGACCTTGATGGCATTTTCCTTGAACACCTGGACTGCCTTGGCCATGTTGCCGATCTCGTCCCTCTTTTCCGTGGCTGGGATGGTCACGTCCTTCTCGCCGGCGGCGAGACGGTGCATGACCTCGGTCATGCCACCGAGCGGTGCGATGACCAGCCGCAGAAGAACAAACGCGATGGCGGCGATGACGCCGAGCAAGATCACCCCGGAGGCCAGGCTGGCGCGGTAAAGCTCCTCTCCCGATCGGTCGATGCTGGCAAGACTGGTCTCCATGCCGTCGACCGCGGCGCCGACCGCGGTTTCGGACAGCTTGTTCATGCGATCGAGGTTGACCTGCATGGCTTCGGCGGCCTTGTCGAACTCAGCCATGAGCTTGTTGCCACCCGCCGGGCCGGACTCGATGAAGGCCGCGGCCATGCGCTTGCCCGTCGCATAATAGGGAGTGAACGCCCGATCCACGTCCCCGAGGGACGCGGTCAGTTCCTTCAGCCCGAGACCATCGCTCCTCTTCCGAGTGGCGGACAGAGTCTCGGCAAAATCCTTTGCGAACTCCTCGGCCTTCTTCGTGCCGTCGTCCAGGCCATCCAGGCCGCGGGTCGCGGAGATGTCGCTCAGCCACTGCTGGACCTGGGCCACGTCGTACTTGATGGTGTTCACGTCCTGAACCAGGTGGAGATAGTCCCCTCCGACCGCGCGAGCCCCCGTACCAACCTCGGCCACCAGCGTGCGCTGCTCGTTCAGGCTACGGATGGTAAACACGGTGGACACGGCCGCCACAACGGCCAGGGCGCCAACGGAAATCAATGTGATGGTCTTCAGCGACACGTCTTGGTCCCCCCAATTACAACGTCACCCCCGTCCCTCACCATGGAAGCTGGTGCGAGCGGAAGACGGCCCCTTTTCGATGGGCATATTCTCAGGTGCCACCGACACAATACGGATACGTTCGCTGGACACGCACGCTCCATTCGACCAAACGGGCGACGGCCGAGCCAACCCATGAAACGGGTGCTCGCTCACTCAGCGTATATCGATGCGCATGTGCGATTTTATATCGAAATTGCGCTCCGGCGCAAGCTATTTCTGGCGGCGCGAGGCGCCGCGACGGCGACGCCCCCCCTACACGCACTCCAGCGGAACACTCGATGCTCGAAGGAAGTTGTTCTTGCCGTTTTTCTTGACTTCGTACATGGCCCGGTCGGCGGCGGCCAGGAGCGCCTCGGACGTGGTGCCGTCCTCCGGATACTGGGCGATGCCGATGCTGACGCCGATCAAGGCGATGGCGCCGTCGATGGAAAAGGGCTCCGCCAACAGCGAAATCACCTGCTGGGCGACACGGACACCGGCCGATGGGTCGGTGACGTTGGCCAGCAGGATGGTGAATTCGTCGCCGCCCAGCCGGGCGATGGTGTCCATTTCCCGCGCGCAGGTCGAAAGCCTGCTCGATACCATCCTGAGAAGGGCGTCGCCGGCGGCGTGGCCCATCGTGTCGTTGATCGCCTTGAAGCCGTCGAGATCGATGAACAGGAGGGCGATGTGGTTGCCGGACCGCCGCGCCGCCGTCACCGCCATCGACAGGCGGTCGAGGAACAACATCCGGTTGGGGAGGCCGGTCAGGGCGTCGTGAGTGGCGAGGTGGCGGATCTGCTCCTCGGCCCTGCGCCGTTCCGTGATGTCGTGGGCCAGGACGATCACCAGCGGCTGCTTGCCGGTTTCATAGTAGCCCAGGTGAATCTCCACCGGAGACAGGTGACCGTCCTTGTGGCGGTAGCGACTTTCCGTCACCACCGGCACGCCGGGTGCCATCGTCGACCAGCGGCCGGCGTAGGCGGCGGCGTCGAAATCGGCGTCGATGTCCGCCAGATCCATCCGCGCCAGTTCCTCCTGCGAGTAGCCCAGGAACTCACAGGCGCGGCGGTTGGCACTGACGATCCGGCCATCGAAGTCATGGACCAGCATGCTGTCGCTGGCGTTGTCCACCAGGCTGCGCTGGCGCTCCTCGCTCCGCCGCAACGCGTCCTCGACCTGGCTGCGTCGGATCACGGTGGACAGCGTGTCGGCGACGATGCGGACGAAGCGCATTTCATGCTCACTCCCCGCATGGCTCGCCGGAACATAAAGGTTCAGCACGCCGAGGACCTCGTCGTCGCTTATGATCGGCATGCAGTAATGGCCGTGCGCCGTCATTTCCGGAAACTGGACGTCGTGCCGGTCGTCGACGCTGTCGGCGAAGACCACCGCGCCGGTCGCGGCCGCCCGGCCGCACAGGCAAAAGCCGAAGGGTATGTTGGCGCAGGCGGTCAGCAGATGCTTGTGCAGCCCCTGCTCGGTCACCATCCGCAGCCTGTCGCCCTCGCGCAGGAATATGCTGCCCCGGGACAGAAGATCGAGGTCGTGGGTGGTCAGCATCAGCTTCAGGGACTGGGAGAGAATGTCATCGATCGGCGCCCCCGAAAGCGACAGTTGAAGGATCGAGGCGATGATTTCCTGCTCGATCATGTGGCGATGCAGTTGCCTGTTCTGCTCCTCGGACTCGGCGAACATGCGATTTTTTGCATGCTGGTCCTCTCTGCACTGCTTCTCCACCCGGCCAAGAACGCTGAAAAAGAACACGAAGACGACGGCGCCAATGGAAAGGCTTGCAAGAACACCAGGTATCAGTATTCTCTGGTAAACATCCCTCATCCTGGTTATATCCATCAACCCAACGATCTTTCCGACCACACGTCCCTGCATGTCGTGAAGAGGGATCTGCGCGGCATGAAAAATCTTGCCGTCGCTCTCGACGTCGCGCTCTCCCTGCAGGAACGCGTCATTGCCCTTGAGCATGGCAATGAGTTCTTCAGAGAAGTCATCGCCCGCGTATGAGAAAACGATGCGGTCACGGAACATATCCCAGTCACTGTTCCGTCCAAGCATATTCATGCCGACGACCCAGTCGTCGCGTCGCAGTAGCTCCTTGTTTACAAGAACAAGCATGTTTATATCGAGGACGCGGCTGATATCCCTGACGATATGCTCGACTTCTATTCCAAGTTCCAGGTACCCGATGACGAGGCCTTTGTCGCGCCACGGCATCACCATCCGCAATGTATAGGTTCCCAGGGGCCCCAGCTCGACACCCGCCGCCACCTCGCCGGTTTTCTCGGCCACGAGACTCGATGTTCGCGAAATGACATCACCGTAGCGGTCCGGCTGATGCACCCGCAGAACATTCACTCGATCCGCACCCGTAAAATAGAAATGAGTTATCTTGTGCTCAGCCTTCAGCATGTTAAATATTGGCGACGACAGGGTTAGAAGCTGCTCCCTGTCCTCATTATTGAATGCAGACATCAACTGTTCATCATTGGCGACTGCCGATATCTCGTGACGAAGAGTTTCCGTGGCCAATCTGATTTGCTGGTTGAATATATGCTCAACGGTGCTGCGTCGCTCAACCAGCGTCGCTTTTGTCTCTGAACTGGCATGAAGAATGAGATAGCTGGCGAACAGCACGACGATTGCGGCGATACCGATGACGAAGGGAACGAGGAGACGCTGACGAATTCTATATATGTCGATGCTTTCCGGCGTGACGAGTCCGACCATCTCCGCCCCCACCCCTGCCGCACGGACACCCGTCATCTCGGTACCACGGCCCGCCACCTGACCGTATGGCATACTGTAGCCCAAAGCACTAACTCATGCAGCAGATATCGCCTGCCAGATCATGTCCGCCGCCTCGTCGGGGCCGATGCCGCCGTGGTTGTCGATGACCAGGTCGGCGGCAAGCGGTTCCTCCGGCCGGCTGTCCAATCCCACCAGGTCGGTAATTTCGTTGGCGCCGCGGCGGGCGTAGAGTCCCTTGGGATCGCGGCGGGCGCATTCGGCGAGCGGCACCCGCAGATAGACCTCGCAATAGCCGGGGATGTTCTCCCGGTTCCAGCGGTGGACCTCGTGGAACAGCGAGATGGTGGCGCACACCACCGTCAGATCCTGCGACGCCAGTTCGCGGCACAGGCGGGCATAGCGCAGGGCGAGACGCAACCTCTCGGCCGGCGAGTGGCCGAGATCCTCGCCGAAGATGGCCCGCAGGCGGTCGCCGTCGAGACCGACGAAGGGAATGCCGGCCTGGCGCAGCTGTTGGGCGAGTTTCTCCGCCACCGTGGTCTTGCCGGCCCCCGACAGGCCGGTGATCCAGACGACCCTGGCAGTCATCGTCTTTCCTCCCGTATGATTTGACACCCCGACACCGTTCCCGCCTATGGTAAGGTTCTTCGACTGTCGAAGTTGATAGAATCAAAGGGGGTTTGGGGCATAGCCCCAAATGGGGTTCGGGGCGATAGCCCCGAGTATTTCCAGAGAGCATAACATGACACCCTCTCTCTTCGACGACCAGGCGCCCCACCCCCTGGCCGACCGGCTGCGGCCGGCGACCCTTGCCGAGGTGGTGGGACAGGACCACCTGATCGGCGCCGACGGGCCGATCGGCCGCATGGTGCGCGGCGGACGGCTGGCCTCCATCATCCTGTGGGGGCCGCCGGGTTGCGGCAAGACCACCATCGCCCGCCTGCTGGCCAATGACACCAGTCTGCACTTCGAGCCGCTCTCGGCCGTGTTTTCGGGGGTGGCCGACCTGCGCCGGGTGTTCGAGACCGCCCGCAAGCGGCGGGCCGCCGGCCAGGGTACCCTGCTGTTCGTGGACGAGATCCACCGCTTCAACCGCTCGCAGCAGGACGCGTTCCTGCCCTATGTGGAGGACGGCACCGTCGTCCTGGTGGGCGCGACCACCGAGAACCCCTCCTTCGAGCTGAACGCGGCGCTGCTGTCGCGCTGTCAGGTCATGGTGCTGAACCGGCTCGACGATCGGGCGCAGGAGGAGCTGTGCCGCCGGGCCGAGGCGGCCGCCGGCCGGCCACTGCCCCTCGATGCCGACGCGCGGGCGGCGCTGCGGGCCATGGCCGACGGCGACGGACGCTATATCCTCAACATCGCCGAAGACCTGCTGGCGCAGCCGCTGGGGCCGCCGCTCGACCCGGCGGGCCTGGCCCGGGTGGTGCAGCGGCGCGCTCCGGTCTATGACAAGGACCGCGAGGGGCACTACAACCTCATCAGTGCCCTGCACAAGTCGCTGCGCGGGTCGGACACCGACGCGGCGCTGTACTGGATGGCGCGCATGCTGGCCGGCGGCGAGGATCCGCTGTATCTGCTGCGGCGCCTGACTCGATTCGCGGTCGAGGACGTGGGCCTGGCCGACCCGCAGGCCATCGTCCAGGCCCTGGCGGCCTGGGACACCTTTGAGCGCCTGGGCAGTCCCGAGGGTGAACTGGCCATCGCCCAACTCGTGATCTTTCTCGGCACGGCGCCCAAGTCCAACGCCGCCTACATGGCCTTCAAAGCGGCGATGAAGGCGGCCAGGGAGACCGGGTCCCTGGCGCCGCCCAGTCACATCCTCAATGCTCCCACCCGGCTGATGAAGGACCTGGGTTATGGTCGGGGGTATGAATACGACCACGACACCGCCGAGGGTTTTTCCGGGCAGACCTATTTTCCCGACGGCATGGCGCGCCAGAGGTACTATTCTCCACCCGAGCGGGGGTTCGAGCGGGAGATCGTCAAGCGCCTCGCCTACTGGGACAAGCTGCGGGCACGCCGGAACGCCGGTAGCCCGGGCAACGATGGTCAGGGGGAAGACGCGTGATCACTGCCAAGATGCTGATCGTCGTCGCCGGCGGGGGCGCCACCGGCTCGGCCATGCGCTACCTGACGATGATCGCCGTCGCTCGTCTCTTCGGCGGCGACTTTCCCTGGGGGACCATGGTGGTCAACGTGCTCGGGTCCCTGGTCATGGGCGTGCTGATCGAGGGTTTCGCGCTGAAATGGCAGGTGCAGGAGGAAACCCGGGCCATGCTGGTGGTCGGCATTCTGGGGGGCTTCACCACCTTCTCGACATTCACCCTGGACGTCGCCTATCTGATTCAGCGTGGCGCCATGCCTTCCGCCCTGGCCTACATCGTCGGTTCCGTGGTGATCGGGGTGTCGGCCCTCTACGCCGGTATGCATTTGACTCGCGCGGTGTTGTAAATGAGCGACGTGACCCTGACTCCCGTGGTCGCCGACGAGGCCGGCCTTCGCCTCGACCGCTGGTTCCGGCGGCGGTTCCCCGACCTGACCCATGGCCGGCTGGAGAAACTCCTGCGCACCGGCCAGATCCGGGTGGATGGCCACCGCGCCCAGGCGGGCCAGCGGCTGGAGCCCGGCCAGACGGTGCGGGTGCCGCCGCTGCCGCCGCCACCGGCCGAGACCGAAAACCGCCGGCCGACAGCGCCACCTCCGCCGTCGGAGCGGGACGCCGCGGCGTTGCGGGCCATGGTGCTCTATCGGGACGATGACGTCATCGCCATCAACAAGCCCCCGGGACTCGCCGTGCAGGGGGGGACCGGCACCACCCGGCACCTGGACGGCATGCTGGATGCCCTGCGCTTCGGCGCGCCCGAGCGGCCTCGCCTCGTGCACCGGCTGGACCGGGACACCAGCGGTGTTCTGCTGCTGGCCCGCCACGCCGCCGCCGCCGCCGAACTCGCCGCGGCGTTCAAGGACCGCGCGGCCCGCAAGGTCTACTGGGCCCTGGTGGCGGGGGTGCCGAAGACCTCCGAGGGCCGGGTGTCGGCCCCGCTCGCCAAGGTCCCCGGCCGCGCCGGCGAACGCATGATGGTGGACGAGGACGAGGGCCGCCCCGCGGTCACCGAATGGCGCATCCTCAACGCGGCGGGAGGACGGGTGGCGTGGCTCGAGCTACGGCCCCTGACCGGTCGCACCCATCAGCTTCGCGCCCACTGCGCCCTGCTCGGCACGCCCATCGTCGGCGACGGCAAGTACGGCGGCGCCGCCGCCCAGGTGCCGGGGGCGGACCTCAGCCGTCAACTGCACCTGCACGCCCGCCTGATCGAACTGCCGCGCCGTGGCCAGGGCGTGCTGCGGGTCGTGGCGCCGCTGCCGCCCCATATGGTGGACAGCGTGCGCTTCTTCGGCTTTCCGGAGCGGTGACGTTGAGGGGAGGGGAGGGGGCATAACAACACTCAATCGACGACCTCTCCGCACCGATTGGCAATACTTCTCGCCAACTTCAGGAAATCGACGTATGCGTTTCGCACCGCCTCGCCGTGGGCACCGATGGCCCCATCGGCGGGCTTCAGGGCAAAGACCGGCTTGTGCGCCTCCATGGCCATCGGCATCAGGCTGCGGTAGTGCTTCAGCATGGCGAGGCAATAGGGATCCTGAGCTGCGGTTGGACACGACTGAGGCGTCTCGTCCAGCACGGATTCGCGATACTCCCCTGGAAATTTCTCGATCCACCTCTGGTAGGCCTTCGGTGGTCTTTTATCGCGGATGCCATGCTGCATGACCACGTAGCCCAACGGAGCGATGAGACCGGATGGCAACTCCAGGTGCGGGTCCGGGGTCTTGCCAGTCAGGTCTTTCCAACTATCTCGCCATGAGCGCAGGGACGGTCCAAGGTTGCGCAGGCCCTGCAACGAAAACAGATCGGGGCCCAATGGAATCACGACGTGCTCGCTGGCGATCAGGGCCGCACGATTGATCGCCCCCAGGTTCGGACCGACATCGACCAGGACCCAGTCGGCCCTCACGGTGGCCGCCGCCTGTCGGATACCGCGATAAAAGGCCGTCATCGTCCGGTAGGCCGATTCGTCCCGATTGTGGCACCGCGGCCAGGCATCGGAAAGTTTGTCCTCGAATGTCGACAGGGCGAGATCGCCAACGACAAGACCAAGTCTGTCTTTGATCTCTTCGACATGGGGTGTATTGACGTCGCCGAGACCACGGATGATTGGCCGCAAGGCACCGAATATCGTCCGGGGATGCTCTCCGTCTGGCCATAGCTCTTCGAGCCTATCCTCCGACAGAAACATACTCGTGAGATTGGCCTGAGGATCAAGATCGACGGCCAATACCCGTGCGCCGCGCTCGGACAGCATCATCGCCAGGTGATAAACCAGCGTGGTCTTGCCAACACCACCTTTGTTGTTGAAGAAGGCAATCGTCTTCATGCCCGCCTCCGGATGATGGCCAGCACGTAACCGGCATCGAAGGAAAACTCCGCCGGGGGGCTGGCGTTCCTGGCCAACGCCTCCTGCGCCCGCAGGACGCCTCGGCCATAACGATTGACATAGCCAAGGGCCTTGAGTGATTCGGCGACGACGGGATTGCGGTAGCTGGTTTGCCGGGGGAAGTTTTCCGGGGATGCTTCACCATAGAGTCCGCCGGGGCTCTGAATCTCCAGACGGTCGTCAAACCAGGTCAGGCGCAGGGGAGCCGTGGAAGCGTAATCGCGATGCATCACGGCATTCATGACCAGTTCTCGCACGGCGACCCCTGGATAGGCCTCCACCATTCGCTCCCTGAGAGCGCTCTCCGCGACCGGAAACTGTACGCTATGGGCATTGATGAGGGCATCAAGCTCACGCAGCACCGTCAGGAGGTCTCCCTCCAGTTCGCGATCATTGATGACGGGGGCATCCAGAGACGTTCCGCCGATACGCAGAAACTGGATGTAGGCGCCAGGAAGCCATTGGCGCACATCCTGCCCAAAGAGCAGCACTCCCGCATGGGTCGGGCAGCCGCGCTTCAGGTCAAAAAATCGCAGGGAAGCCAGTTGCTGCTCGACCGGGCGATGGTTTTCCTCGATCACCTCGGCTGCTATGGCCTGCTGACGGTAGCCGGTCAGGAATACCGGCAGTGACAAATCCGCGACCGTGCCGTCGAGACAGGGCTCGGCGTCGAAGGTCCTCGCCTGCGCCACACGCCGCTCGATGAGACGACGCTCCTCCTGCTCGGTCGCATACCCTCGCCGAGGACCGGTGCGGATGCAGACGCGACCCTTGTAGCGCACGGGCGGCATCGGTGCGGGAAGAACCGTGACGACCGCCACGATGTCGCCACCGTATGGAACCTTTTCCACCGTCAGGCTGGGAAGGGGCTGGATGTTGCCGTCGTCACGCAAGCCACCGAGATTTCTCAGCACCTCGTCCGTAATCTGCACCCCACCCGAACGTCCCTTGTCGTCAACGCCCACGATCAGGTACCCGGGTTGGCCAGAGTTTGGCAGGTCGTTGGCGAAGGCACAGACCGCCTCGGAGAACTTGTCGGTGTTCGTGGTCGAGATCGTGAACTCGACACGATCGGCCTCGTGTTGCGCGATCACCTGCCGCAGGTCATTCTCGTCCATGGACACCCCGTATCATCCGAAAACGCAACCCGTTCCCTACAGGCTCCACAGGAAGCCGTTCTTCGGGTCGACCGGCACCTTGACGACGATGTCGTGGCATTTGATGCAGCGTCCGGCCGGCGGGTGGGGAATCTGGGAGGTCGGCAGCAGCGGGGGGCCCAGTTTTTTCACCTTGGACAATTCTTCCAGCACGGCCCCCACCGGAGTCTTGAATTGAGTCCCAGGACCCGGGCCGCCGAAATAGAGATGGCAGTTGAGACAGGCGCCGACGAACGGATGGGGCATCGGCACCCCCTTCTTGATGCGGGGAATGTGGCGGATCGTCATCAGCTTGAAGCGGGGCTTCGGCGCCACCAGCTCGGCCAGGGAGCCGAACAGCGACGGCTCCGTCGGTCCCCCCAGCCGACCGACGAACTGGCCCTCGGCAACCCGGGCGGAAAAGTGCGGCGCCAGCCCGAAATAGGTGTTGCCGTAGGTCTCCCACAGCACCCCCGCGCCGATGATCACCAGAATGACACTGGCGATTCCCCTGCCGCGGCCGAGACGAGCCAACCACTCTCGAAAGGGGAACCTGCCACGATCCACGGTGTCCGGCCTACTTCAACTGGTTCGACCAGAGGGCGAATCCCTCGTCATTGCGAAGACCACACAGAACGCCATTGACGGTGATGGTCTTGGCATACAGCTCGACGTTGGACTGCACCTGATCGAACTTGAAGGCGACGCCCTCGACGCGGATGTTTTCCGTCACCGCGCAGCCGAGATAGCTCAGGTACCAGTCGGGGGCCAGGGAGATTTCCTGCAAAGGATTGGTGCCATCGGCAACCCAGATGTGCACCTGGCCCCAGCCGATATCGCTGCCCAGGGCGACCACCGAGGTCACCCGGCCCTGAAACTTCTGGCTGGCGGCCCGGGTGAAGGGGATGAGGCCTGGCATGGCCGCATTGCGCCCCCAGGCCGCCCCCGCCCCCTGCGCCTGCGGGAGTGGCTGTGGCTGTGGAGGCGCCGCCTGTGGCGCCGCCATGACGTCACCGAGGGCGTTTGGATTGATCAGCGCCGGGTTGGTGATCCCACCACCCGCTCCCACCGCGCCGGCGATCACTGCGCCCGTTTCCGCATGGTCGCGCTCCCACACATCATCGGGAATCATCGCCATGCCGACGACGACCAGGATGAAAGCGGCGCCAATGCCGAGAATCCCGTGTTCCGCCCTCACCCTATCCCCCGTCAGTCTGGGCGCCGCATGTCACTGCGGCGCCGCGATCATCAGTTCCCGCCCCTTCGGCCGCCGTGCCCGGGAGTCTGGCGACGGCGTCACCGACACGCGGATGTCACGGGCGTGGGCCACCTCGGCGATGATGTCATCCCGTAGCAGGTCGATGATGGCATCGCTCTCCTGAATCCTGAGATCGCCGTGGACATAGACGTTGATGTCGATGTGCAGGTCCTCACCGACATAGCGGCCGCGCAGACTGCGCACGCCCTCGACGCCGGGGCACTCGACGGCGATCTGGTAGACGAGGCGCAGGATGTCCATTTCGATCGACGAATCGATCAGTCCCTTCAGGGCATCGATGTTCAACTCGATGCCGATCTTGGCGACGAGGATGGCGACGAAGATGGCCGCCAGGGTGTCGGCGATCGGATATCCGGCCACCGAGGCCAGGATGCCGACCAGAACGCCGGCCGAGGACAGCGCATCGGACCGGTTGTCCCAGGCGTTGGCGGTGATGGCCGGGCTGTTGTTTTCCTTCCCGACACAGCTTTGGTAGCGGTACATCAACTCGTTGGTGACGATGGAGGCCGCCGCCCCCAGGGCCGCGACGACGCTTGGTGCGGTCAGGTCGCCGGCGAGGATCTTCATCACCGAATGATAGAGGAGAAGCAGGGCGCCGAAGAACAGGATCAGCCCGACCACGGCCGACGAGATGAACTGGATATTGCCATAGCCAAACGGATAATTCTCGTTCGGCTTGCGGTTGGAAAGCTTCACCGACAGGAGGACGACGCCGCTCGCCACCACATCGGCGCCCGAGTGCAGGGCATCGGCGATAAGGGCGGCGCTGCCGCTCATCAGACCCAGCAGGGCCTTGAACAGCATCATGGCCATGTTGACGGACACGGCCCACCAGATCACTTCCTCGCGGCATTCCCCGCAGTTGATGTGCTTCATTTGTTGAGAAATTCCAGTACGCTCTGTCCGGGAATGCGATAGTTCCCGTTGAGGAGCTTGGCCTGCAACTGCTTGTTCCGGATCAGGTCGATCACCTGGTTGCGATCGACGCCGAGGTAGCGTGCCACCTCGGTTGAGGAATAGATGCGATGCGGAGCCACCTCGCGAAGGAGGCGGTCATAGACATCCCACATCGCGGTGGCCAGTGCGAGAACGGTACCGCTGCGAAGGATGATCGTCCAAATCATTTGCCTTCTCCCTTTGTTGGGACCAACGGAACAAGCTCCTCAAAAAGCGCAGGAGAAACGACCGGTGAGGCGATGCCTTGACCGTCGAAGTACTTTGCACGGTCAAAATCGGCCCATTTCGCCAACATGTACCACGGGAACTTCGTCACAGCCGTATTGTATTCACGGGCTGACGTATTGTAATCCTCACGAGACTTGACGATCCGGTCTTCCATTTCGACGAGGGCCGTCATCAGATCCTTGTAGGTCTCCGACGAGCGGACGTTCGGATACTGCTCGACCACCGCCAGGAGACGCCCAAGCGAACTCTCCATGTTCTGATCGCCGGCCAGCGCCTGCAGGATCTTGTTGAAGTCCGGCCCCCCTTCCTTGCCCTCCCCGGCTCCTTCCCCGGCCTTGGCGATGATGCCTTCGGCGACGGCCTCGGGAAGATTGCTCTTCTTGATGATCTCGGTGCGCATCTCCGCGGCATGGGAGTAGATGGCGTGCTCGAGGGCCGCATGGTTCAGGGTGAGCTTGACCAGGTTGGAAAACAGGTTGGCCCGACGCTGGATGGCGGACTCGAGGTTGCCGCTCCTGGTCAGGACGTCTTCACGCAGGATCACGAAGGTGTTGTAGTTGTAGAACAGCGTCGCCGAGAACGCGATCAGCGAAACCAGAGACACGAAAAGAATGATCTTGAGCCCCCGCACCGCCGGAACCCGGGAGTCGGAGTCCACCGCGTCCCGATAGAGCTGGACGAGGAGCGCATCGGACTGCCGCACGCGGTGCGTGCTGGCCCCTTCCGTCTCCCACCGCTCCTTGTTCTGGTCAGCCATCGTCCCTGTTCCTCACTGCCGATCCGCGGCACCCGTCATACGGGCACCGGTCAGGACTGCTCGCGTGTCTCCTCCAGTTCGCTCGCACGCTTGAAGTAACCGACGGCGGTCTCGTGATCGCCCTTCTGCTCGTAGGCGAAGGCGATGGAGCGATAGGCCCGCGGGTCCTCCGGGCGCAACTCGAGAGCCTCCAGCAGGTACTCGATGGCCTTGTCGTGCTGGCCGATGTTGTCGAAGGCGACGCCCAGCCGGTAGCGGACGTTGTAATTGTTGTCGTTGGCCTCGGCGGCGATCTGCAACAGCGGAATGGCCTTGTCGTTCAGTCCGGCCTGGCTGTAGGCGATGCCGAGCACCGTCGCGGACTTCACGTCCCCGCTTGCGGCGTAGGCCTTTTCCAGGAGAGTCAGCCCATCCGCCTGCCGCCCCGTCTTCAGACACGAGAGGCCGAGATGAAGCGTGACCTCGGCGTCATCCGGCTTCGCCGCGTGGATCGGCTCCAGGATGGAGACCGCGCTGGAATACCGGCCTTGCCTGGCATGTTCAATGCCCCGCTCGCGGAAGAAGCCCCGGCGAGTATCCTCGTCGATGGTGAACACCGACTGGAAGCCATCGACCAGATTGCTGGCAATCCGCCTGGCAATCATTGCGCTGAACTGCGCGTACAGGCCCACGGTTTCTATGACGTCCATCCTGCGTCCCATCTTTTTCCCCTAGTTCCCTCGAATATCCTGGCGCATGATCACATGACACGCCTCGCACGGGCCATGATCCTCGTGCGGTCGCATCCCCCGGGCCGCGGCGTCCGCCGTAATGGGCGGCGGAGGCAGGGTGATCAGATCGGGATCAGGCGTCAACTCGAAACCACGGCCGATCGGATGACAGTTGGTGCAGGCCCCGCGATACGGATGCGGCCGCTCCGCCCCCGGCAGAATCATCGGCGCCCCTTCCACCTGGGCGAAGCCAAGGTCGGGTTCCCCACGCAGGAGCACGGTCAGCTGCGACATGGCCACGCCTCCGCCGGTATCGGCCCTGCCCTTGCGCAGCAGGGTGACCGCCGCCTGGGGACGATCCTTGACCCTCCGGGTCTGGTGCTGAAACTCCTCGATCGTGGCGACCGCGGCGTCCTCCACCCTGATGATGACGTCGCCGGCCAGGATGCCGGCCGCCGCCGCGTTCAACGTGACCTCGCCCACCAGAATTCCCTGCAGCCCCGGCGGAAATTTCAACTTGCGGCGCAGTTCCTCCGTCATCAGCCTGCCGTCCAGCCCCTGCCAGTGAGCCTCGAACAGCTGCACCATCCGGGGAACGTAGTTGGGCGGCTCCGCCGGCCCCCCCGCCCCGCCGTCGCCGGCCGGAATCTGCGGCTGACGATAGCGGGCAAGCTGGACCAGCGGCTCCGGCGATGCGGCGTCGCCGACGGCCGGACACATGATCGCGACACCCATCGCCGCGACCATGGCGGAGGCCACCAGACGCCAGAACCCTATCCGCATCGAACCTTCCCCGTCAACGAACGGTCATGGCTGTCTTTTCCCAGGCGATCCGGAGAGCGAGCTGCCGGAGAGCTAGCTGACCGACAGCAGTTTGATCGAGGTCGCCAGCATGATGGCGGTGTATATCCACTTCAAGGCAATCTGTGGCAGCACCTTCATCACCTGGGCGCCGATGAGACCACCGACATAGGCGCCCGGGATCATGATCAGGGCCAGGGACAATGGCGCCTGCCAGTCGATCAGGCCGGTGGTGATCCCATGGATGAAGGCCACCGCTGCCCCGCCTACCGAGGCCCAGAACACCAGAACCGAGCTGTTGGCGATGGCGTTCTGCAGCGACATGCCGCCGAAGAAGCGCTGCAGCGGCACCTCGACCACGCCACCGCTGATGCCGAGGATGCCGCTGATCAAGCCCATGGGGAGGCCGAGTCCGGCATTGTGGACATGGTCAAGCCGCGGTTCGGGCCGGGGGTGACGCTGCCGGGTCTCATCGAACAACGCGTCCACATCCAGGCCGCTGGCGGCGGGCTTGCGCGTGCCGACACCCCTGGCCACCAGGATCTCCTCGTCCTTGCGGTCGTAGAAAATTTCGTGAAGTCCCTTCATCGCCATCAGCATGGCGAACACGCCGAGGACGATGGCCACGATGGTGTCGTCGATGGCATTGCCGATGAAGTAGCCGATGACCACGCCGGCGACACCCCACGGCGCCAGGGCGCGGACATTCTCCCACACCACCAGGCCGGAGCGGTCATTGCGCAGCGCCGCCGCACCATAGACGAAGACATTGGTCAGGTAGGCCACCGGCCGGATCAGATACATGCCGTAGCCGAAGAAGACCATCATGCCGGCCACCTGGACGACACCGCCTCCCATGGTCATCATGCCGCCGACGATCCCCGCCACCAGCGCCAGAGCCGCCAGACCCAGGATATTGCCGATCTGATAGCCGCCGATGGTCACCCCGAACCCGTGGTCGGGATCGACGTTCGGGACGGAAAAGATCGGCCGTACCGGCGCGACCCTTGGTGCCGCCGGCGACGGGACCATGGCGGGAGATGGAGGCGTGACACCCGGTCGCGCGGCCACAGGTGGCACCGTCGGCGCCGGTGCAGTCCCCACTCCCGGCACAGCCACATTGGGCACCGGCCCATTGGGTGCCGGCCCATTGGGCACCGCCACATTGACCCCGAGGGTCTCGTTCTCACGGGCTACCTGCGCCCTGGCCATCGCCCACCATGACGCCGAGCCCGGCGCATCGGCCACCGGTGACACACCAGACGATGGCACACCAGGCGGGGCCATGGCCACCGGCGCGGCATAGGGCATGACGGGGACCCCGGCCGGTGCGGCCGCCGCAACCGCCGCCACGTCAGCCACCGCCGCCACGGGCGCCTGCTTGAACTTCACCACGTCCTGGAAGTGGGTGGAAATCACCTGCGATGGGACGGCATAGCCCTGGATCTGCCCGGTGGGGCCAGTGAGGGCGATGCCGATGCCGATCAACTCGCCATTGGCGTTGACCAGCGGTCCCCCGTTCTGCTCCCAGGCGTAGATGGCGTCGCTGGCCAGCAGGTTGGAGATGGGACCGCCATCCGCCATCAGCGAAACGTTGCTGCCGACGATTCGCCCCGCCCGGAACACCGTGTTGCCGCGCAGGCCATGGCCGAAACCGAACACCGGTGCCGTCGCCGACAGTCCCTGGGCATCGCCGATGACGAAGAACAGGAAGCGGTCGGTGGTCCGCATCTTCAGCAGGGCGAGATCGTGGGCCGGCTCGGACTTGACGACCTGCGCCTGATAGCGCCTGACCCCGGTCGACGTGCGGACGTGGACGTCGATGTCGGGAAGGGGCGTCACCGAATGCAGGGTGGTGAGCACATAGCCGTTGGCGCCGACGATCGCGCCCGAGGCCACCACGCTGGAATTGACGCCCCGGCCGCTGATCCCCACCACCGCCGGCGGCACCACGTCGAGCAGGCGCTGGGCATCGGGTGGGGAGGCCACGTCCCGGAACAGAAAGGCGGTGATGGAAAGGTCGTCAATCCCCGAAAAGACGGTGTCTTCCTTGAAATGGTCGAGGATATAGAACCCCCAGGCGAAGGTCGCGAACACCAGGACGGCCAGCGCCGCGGCAAAGGGCTGCCAGGGGCGCACGCAAAAGGCCATCGTGTTCGGTGAAAGCTCGCTACCACTTGCCATAAGGTCACTCACGCAAAGCCAGGCTTCGGCTCCGGCGCCGCAGATCAAAGGGACCACCCCGAGCGTCCCAGGCTGTTTTCTATCCTGCCACGACGATGATGTAAAGGCTGGACAGGACCAGGAACATGGTCATCACCGGCAGCCCCCAGCGCAGGTATCCCTTGAAACTGAGGCCGGTGCGCGGCCACGTGACGGCGCTCATCTCTGGATGATCCCGCATGAACCTCTCAAGATGGGTGGCCGCCACCGTTCCCGCCGTCGCGCCGGTCAGGTCGGCCGAGGATCCGGCCAGCACGCCAAGGGACAGCGCCCACCACACCGTGGGATCGCCCAGCGCCATGTGGGTCGCCGCCGCCACCGGCACGAACAGGGCCGCGGTCGGTCCGGCGTTGAGGAAGATGGTGACGAACGCGGACAGCCACATCAGGACCAATAGGCGGAGCAGATCGTGCCCCCCGCTCGCCGCCTCGACGAAGCCGAGCAGCGCCTCGCCGACTCCGGCCGCCACCAGCCCGCCCACCATCACGAACAGGCCGGTGAAGAAGAGGATGTCGCTGACGCCGCAGGCCGCCGGCAACTCGTCCTCGCGGAACTCCCCCAGCAGCAGGGCGAGACTGCCGGCGATCAGGGCGATCCACGACGGACGGAGGTGAAGCGCGTCCGACAGCAGAAATCCGAGCAGCGTCAGGCCGAGAAGCCACAGGCCCACGCTGGCCAGGCGGGGATTGCCGACGCCCGCCGCCAGCACCGCCTCCGCCTCGCCGATATCGAGTCGCGATCCATCGCCGCCGATGCGCAGGGCCGGACGCGCCCAGTTGAAGAACACCAGGAACGCCGCCAGCAGAACGAGACAGGGCGCCATCATGCCGCCGATGAAGTCCATGAAGGCCAGCTTGCCGGCCGAGGCGATGATCATGTTTGGAAAGTCGCCGATCATCGTCGACGCCCCCCCGAGATTGGAGGCGACGATCTCGGCGATGGTCAGCGGCACCGGATTGAGGCGCATCTGCCGGCAGGCGGTCAGGGTCAGCGGCAGGACGATGACGATGGTCGTCAGATTGTTGACGAACAGGGAAATGGCATAGGTCGTCAGCGTCAGGACGACCAGCACCCACCAGCCATTGCCGAGGGATGCCGCCACCGTCCGCGCGGCCATGTGAGTAAAAAAACCCGAGCGCGCCAGCAGCGATGACACCAGCGACATGCCGAAAATCAGCGCCAGGGTCTCGAAATAGATGGCGCCGAGGGCCGCCGACAACGGGTAGAACCCGTCCGCCACGCCATAGAGCATCATCACCGCACCGCCGCCGAGTACTGCCCAGCTACGATCGACCGTGCCGCGATAGATCAGCGCAAACACGGCCGCATAGACGGCGATGGCGATCACCGCATTCACGCGTCAGCGCCTGGATGGAGGGCGGGAGGGGACGAAATGTATCCGGAACTCTTACCCCCTCTCCCCCTCGAGGGGGCTACCGTATGCACACAAGTTTGGGCAGACTGCGCTGAAGGAGTTTCGCTGTAGAAACTATCCGTTTCCCGCAGAAAAAAGCCCTCCCCCTTGATGGGGGAGGGTTGGGTGGGGGTGATGGTGAAGCACGTAGATACATCTGGACAAGCCAAAATATTCAGCTTTTGTGCGAACTCACTGCTGTCTGTGCGCTCTTCGCTGCCACCCCCACCCAAACCCTCCCCCATCGAGGGGGAGGGCTTTAGTTTGCGGGAAACTTGTGTGCTTACGATAGCCCTCAAGGGGGGAGAGGGCTTTTGATGGTCGTGGTGCCGATGCATTCGCACTCTCTCAGGCCTTGAGTTCGGCGACCAGGTCGTCGGTCTCGGCCTCCCGCTTCGGCGCGGCGCCCGCCGCACGCCGGGTTTCGGCGCTGACGTGCAGGGCGCCGACATGGGCGACCTTGCCGCTGACGAGCGCCTTCACCGCCTCGCAGATCGCGTGGGCCTGCTCGACCGACAGATCGCCATCGACGCCGATCACCATGTCGATCCAGATCTCCTGACCGACAAGGCGGGAGCGCAGCTGCTTGACTTCGACGACCCCGGTCACCGACACCGCCAGGGCGAGAATCTTGTCGCGCAACGTCGAGCTGACGCTGCGATCCATCAACCCCTTGTAGGCATCCCAGAACACGCCCCCGCCGAGATACAGCAGGTCCACGGTCTCGAAGATGGCGATCACCGTGTCGAGCCACGACAGACCAAGGTAGTGCGCCCCGAGGATGCCGCCCGCCACCACTCCCGAGGCCACCGCGTCCGAGTGGCTGTGCCTGGCGAGCGTGCGCACCATCGGGCTATTGGTCTCGTTGGCGACACACCGCGCGTAGGAGTACATGAACAGATTGACGCCGACGGACACCAGGGCGGCCCACAGGGCGATCAGGTGCGGCGTCTTGTGCTTCTCCGGATCGATGAGGATCTGCACGGCGTGAATCAGGAGATAGCCGGTCACCAGAAGGAAGACGACGCTGACGATGAGGGAAAGGACGAACTCGATCTTGCCGTGACCGTAGGGATGCTTTTCGTCCAGTGGCTTGTCGGACACGGCCATGCCGACGATGACCAGGAGCGACGTCACCACGTCCTTGGCCGAATACATGGTATCGACCAGCATGGCCTGCGAGCCGGACACCAGCCCGACGAAGGCCTTCATCACCATCAGCACCAGGTTGGTGGTCAGCCCCACCCAGCCGATGGTCCGTGAACAGGACATGCATTTTTCAAATCGCATCGGCCGATCCCGCTCGCATAACTCGTATAAGTCGTGGGTCCCAGCGGATGATCATGGCCGGCGCTGACGCACGACCACGTCGGTCCGCTTCTTGCGGCGCATGACTGCTTGCAGAACGACCCCGAGTATCGCCGCGGCGAAGCCGACGAAGAACGAGATGCCCACGACAAGAACCAATGGCGCTTGAAATGAAATCAACAAATAGACCGGCACAAGGTGCAGGTTTTGTGACGCAAAAAGCACCACAAATGCAACGAACAGGACATATACTACAAATGCTGCCACAGAATTCCCCGAACCACATCCGGCAGATGGCCAACCGACGCCCCCTTCAAGCACCCTCAGATCAGACGGCTTTCCAGGTACTCCCGAATGGTTCGCTCTGCGGCACCCTGGTAAGCGATTGCCGTCACCGGCAATGTGAGGTTGATCTTCACCATGCGATCGAGCATCGTTATCCGGCCCGACACCTTGGTATTCCTGATCGTCCCCGAGACCACGAAGACATTGCCCTGACGATCGAAGGCCATCCCGGAGAGCAGATTGCCCTCCTCCGACCGGGCCGTCGTCAGGATATGGTCCATTTTCCGGACGGCCACCACCATCGACAACTCGTTGGCGATCTCAAGATCGACGACCGGCATTCCCTGCTTCCCTCGCCCGATCAAAGACCAATCATGTCGCCGAGCTGGCTCCAGTACTTCGGCGGCAACTCCTGCGCCAGCTTCAGCGCGCCACTGCATCCGTCATAGGTCGGATCACCGACCCTGGTCACCCGGACATCCCCGTAATCGGCGAGCTTGGCGGTGACGACCTCGGCCAGCCCCTTCATCTGCGAGCCGCCCCCGGCCAGGACGATGTTGCGCAGGACGGTGGCCTGGTCCTCCGGCGGGAAGTTCTCGATCAGGATTTTCACGTTCTCGATGATGTCCGGCAGGATCGCCTCGCAGGCCGCCTTGATCTGCTGGCTCACGTCATGGACCACCGGCTTGCCGCCGGCCCGCAGGTTGACATTGATCGGCCCGGGGCTCGCGCCGACGAAGGCGTGCTCCTCCTTGATGGCGCAGGCGACGTTGAGGTTCATCTGGACATCGGGATACTGCTCGAGGATGGCCGCCAGCAGCCGCTCGTCCACGAAGTTGCCGGCCTTGGTGAGCGTCACCTGATCCTCAGGCCCGGGCATGGTGCCCTTGAGACCACAGATATCGGCGGTTCCGGCCCCGATGTCGATGACCAGGGAATTCAACAGCTTGTTCTGGCCATAGGCCACCATGAACGGCTCGGACACGACCAGGGCCACATCCACGACTTCCTGGGCCATGCGCAAAAGCGACGCCTTGTTGGCCATCGACGCGCGGGCGGGCACCCCGATCACGGCGCAGATGGTGTCGTCGGAACGGGGATTCGCCCGGCTGATCACATAGGTCATCAGGTCGCGGGCCACATCGATGTCGCGCTGCCCGTATTCCCGCAGCACGCCATCCTCCAGGGGATAGCGGAGATCGAGGAAGGACCGCTTCTCAAAGGCTTCGTCGCCCACCACGCTGGCGGCGCCCAGCAGCTTGATGCCGATCAGGTCCTTGGGATACCCGACCACCGATCGAATCGTCTCCCTGGTGCCGCGACTCGACATGATGGCCGTCCGCGACGTCCCGAGGTCGATTCCCAGCAGCAACTGCTGACCGGCAACGGGCGCCGGACTGGTCGGAGTAACATCCTGCATGAAACCTTCTCCGCCTTCCGCTCATAGACCAGGGCGGGCGAACGATATACGCCTTTGCGGTCGTTTTCCACCGCAATCTATGAACCGATGGCCGGGGGATATGTTCGCAGACCCGAAGACGACGCGGCCCCAGGGGATCTCTCACCCCCCGGGGCCATTCCATTCACGTCCTCGTTCAGGCGTGAGCGCCGCGCACCGTCACCAGGTAGCAGACGACGTCAACGCCGGCACCTTCGTGGTCCACGTCGCGCTTCCACTTGCGGGTCACGCGGGCGAACTCGAACTGGCTCTTGTCGGTCTTCGGGTGGGTACGGATTTCCTCCAGCACGACCACCTCGCCGGAATTGGCCATGGGCTCGAGGCGGGCCGCCGGGCTGATGGAATTGACGATCAGTTCGTCCAGCCCGTGGGCATCATTGCGGCGAATGGTGGCGGTGCCCCAGTTGACGCCGATATGGGCATCGACGTTCAGACCCTTGAGGACGAACAGGTAGCGATCGGCACTGCGCAACGCGTCGGTCGGAGTATCGAAGGCGGCGACGATGGCATTGGTCCTGGCCGCCAGATACACGGTCGAGCCCTGGTCCAGGAAATACTTGTTGTAGCGGCTCAACAGATCGAGAAGGTCGTGCCGGTCCTCGGCCGTCTTTTCCGACAGGCCACTCAGGTGAAGGGAGAGAACGGCAAACTCCCTCGTCTCGTAAGTAAAGAAGAGGGTCTCGTCATCCACGATCCGCGGGGCCGGCGGTGGCGCCTCAGGCGCCGCGTCCTCGACAACCGGGGCCTCTTCTTCCTCCTCGACCGCAGCGCTTTCCTCAGGTTCCTGCTCCGGCTCCAGTTCCGCGCCGGGCGGCTCGACATCGGTGATGACGAAATCATTCTCCGAGTCGTCGTCGGCGAGCGCGTCGTCCTGGTCCATCAGGGCCTCGGCCTCGGCGATCAGCGACTCGGCCTCGGCGGCGACGAGGTCCTCTTCGGACGGCCCAGCCTCGGCAACCGCCGGAGGTTCGGGCTCAGGCTCAGGCTTGATGATCTCGGCCTTCGGGCGCACGGCCTCGCGAGGGGGTGGTTCCTCGTCCGCCATGTCCCGCGCGTCGTCCGCGCCATCGCCGTCCGCCGCCCCGAGAGCCGCCATGTCGGAGCGGCTGCGGGAGCGGGAACTTTGCAGCATGGTGCCGCTCAGGTCGGCTCCGTCGAATCGGGTGCCGCTGGTTTCGGCATCGGTCAGGTTGGCGCCGCTGAGATCGGCATCCCGCAGGTCGGCTCCGGCCAGATTGGCCCGGGTCAGGTTGGCCCCCGACAGCTTGGCTCCGACCAGACGCGCCCCGGCCAGGTTGGCCCCCGACAGGTCGGCCCCGGCCATGAGGACCTTGCCGACCAGGCCGGCCCCGGCCAGATTGACCCGCTTCAGATTGCAGCCGGAGAAATTGGCCCGCAGCAGGTAGGCGCCGGCGATGTTGGCACCCTCGAGGTTTGCCCCGGCCAGGTTGACCTCTTCGAGGTTGGCCCCGGCCAGATTGGCGTCCTTGAGGTTGGCCCCGCTGAGGTCGGCCTTCTTCAGGTTGGCCAGCGACAGGATGGCCTTGTCGAGATCGAGACCTGCGAGGTCGGCGCCGCGCAAATCAGCCTGCGCCAGATCGGGTTGGACGTTTGGCTCCTGCTTTCGCCATGTGTTCCACCGTCCCGCTCCCTGCGCGACATTCCGAAGGTGGTGAACATTCGACATGCTGTGCAATCCCGCTGACGCCAGTTCACACGAGGCTAGCAGGAAAATCCCCCACGGTCAAATCGCGCATCAGGGCAATCGGGTGAACCTGATCAACAGCCCTCTCCTCCCTCTTCCGGGGGGGGAGGTTGGGTGAGGGGGGGCCAAAATTCCCGAGATGGTGCCGCTTGCCCCACCCCCTCATCCCGGCCCTCTCTCCCTCGAGGGGGAGAGGGAGTGATATTGGCGGTGCGACTCGGGGGGGGATGAACAATTACCCCGGACCGGCATCGTCCCGCTCATGGGCCTGTCGATCGAGCAGGGCGGCGACCTGCTTCTGCGACGCTGCTGCGGCCTCTTCCGCCGCCCGGCGTTCGGCCTTTTCCCGCTCCGTCTCCGCCTCGGCCTCGGCGTCCGGCTGGGGCGCCTTGATCTTGACCGGCTCCCTGATGGTGCGCACTTTGCCAAGCTGACTCAGTCGATCGAGCGTCGACGCGTTTATTCGCGTTCCCGCCGACAGGACCACCTGGCCATCCACCAGCTCGAGATTGGCGGCAAGAATGTCGTCAACGGAAAGACGGGCGAAGGGGATTTCCCACACGACACCACCCTTGCTTTCCCCCTCTCCCGGTAGTACTTCCAGACACTGCCGGATTGATTGCAGCAGGACGGGATCATAAAGTTCCTGCCGCGCTTCAAGCTGTGCGAACGCGTCGGACGCCGGACTGAAGCCGACGGTCGCCTTGCTGAGGTCCTGAAGAATCTTCAGGATACGGGCGCTCGTGGGGATCTCCACCCCCTCCGGACCTTCCGGCGGGTAACCGGACCCGTCGAACCCCTTGTCCTGCAACAGGACGATTTCGGCGACGCTCTCAAGGCGCGGGATCTTGACGATCAGATCGTGGGCAACCTGCGGCGCACCGGCCAGGATTCTCTTGTTCTTTTCGCTCAGGATGCCGCCAAGCTCGGCGGCCGTCACCACATCCCCGGGAATCGTCGCCATGCCGAGCGGGGCCAGCATGGCGGCAATCTCAAGCTGCCAGACGTTTCCCACAAGGCCATCCGGCAATCTGCGGACCCAGTCCCGCACCAGATTGGCCCGTCCAAACGCCTCCGGCACGGTCATCGACAGGATCTGGAACATGATTGAAACGCTGCCGACCAGAGTCCTCTCAAGCAGGACACGCTCGGCGGTGACCAGACGATGCTGTTCCAGGGCCGCATTGATGTTGGACTCGAGCAGCTCCATCTGGCACGGCTTGGAGAGAATGCGGAAGATGCTTCCCTCGTTCACCGCATCCACGGCCGTCTGCAGGTCCGCATGCCCGGTCAGCAGCATCCTGACGGTGGACGGCGACACCTCCTTGACGGCCTTGAGGAACTCGATGCCGTTCATCCCCGGCATTCTCATGTCGGACACCACCACCGCGAATGCCGGCTGGCTCTTGATGATGAACAGGGCATCCAGCCCACTGCTGGCCGTTTCGATCACGTGCTGCCTGCGCAGTTGCCGCTTCATGGATGCCAGCAGATTGGTATCATCATCGACGAATAGAATCTTCTGGTTCACGGCGCTCCCCCGTCACGATCGACCTCTCCACTCCTGGTTTCGGCGATCTTTTTCCAGTGCTCGACTTGGTCCGCATATCCCAACCGGCTCAAATAGTCCAGATTGAGCGGTGCGAACAGGGGCACGCCGGAGAACATCGGCGCGGCCAGGGCCTGGGCGGCGTGCAGCACGGCAAGAACGGAAAGACCATCGCCGGCACAGTACTCGGGCCGCAACTGACAGGTCACGGCCTCCACGACCGGATCGCTGAATCCCCACAGGCCAAGCAGGTATCCCCCAAGCTGCGTGTGGCACGCGCCGACGGCCTTCGCCGCATGGTCGGCGGCACCGTTGTCGAATGGGCATTTGCCAATCACCGAAAGGAACCGGTCCGCATCCCAATCAATCAGCACCACGGACCCGATCTGCGACAGCATTCCGGCGCAGAAGGCCAGGTCCGCAACGTTTGAACCGAGGTTCTCCGACAGAGCGATATCCCTGGCCACACTTCCGATCAGCAGACTCTGCTTATTGATCCTATCCAGAACACCCTCGATTCTTTTCCCGCCTTTCAGTTGTCGAAAGACGCCCAGTTTCAGGACCAGTGACTGTACCGTCTCGAAACCGAGCAACCGCACGGCCTGCAAGACCGAGGACACATGGAAGCTGACGGAAAAGAACGATGTATTGGTGAGTTTGAGAATCTGCGCCGTCATGGCGACGTCCTGGGAAATGATCTTCGCCACGGAAGCCGGCGACGCCGTATTGGACTTCAACTCCTCGACCAACTGGGTATAGACGGTGGGCGGCGTCGGAAGATTGCCGAGTCCCGCCACGAGCCGCCGAAGTGGCTCGTTCGCCAACAGTTTCCGCAACACGATCGCGCGCTCGATCGTATTGAACAGTGCATCCGGATCACAGGGCTTGGCCACATACTGATGGGCCGGCCCCACCGTGCGCAGGACGGTTTCCTCATCGGAATAGCCGGACAGGATGATCCGGACGGTGGCCGGATACCTGTTCTTGACCTGGGCAAGAAGCGTGGCGCCATCCATTCCCGGCATGTGCATGTCGGTCACCACCACGTCGAACGGCCGATCCCTCATCATGAGAAGAGCGGAGTCGCCACTTTCGGCGAAGTCGGCAGCCCATGCCACCCGCCTGCCGCGGAGTTGGCGCCGGGTTGCCTGTAGAATCAGAGGATCATCGTCAACGAACAGAATGTGGGTCGCGGACTCACTCATCAGGCTGTCCTCCCGGGGAGTCTATTGGTAGGCGGACGACGAATGTCGCGCCACTGCCAGGCTCTCCGACGACGAAGATACGCCCTCCGTGCTTCACGGTCACCACATCATGGCTGATGGCCAATCCCTGACCGGTTCCCTCGCCCACTCCCTTGGTGGTGAAGAAGGGCTCGAAAATCCGTTCGCGAATTTCCATCGGCACACCTGGCCCCGTGTCGGTCACTCGTATCTCCACATAATCGCCATTACGGGCCGTAGCAATCGTTATTCGTCCCAGACCTTTACCACAGCTGGCAATGGCCTGCGACGCGTTCGAGATCAGATTCATAATCACTTGATTGATTTCTGCCAGCCGGCATGAAACCAGAGGGAGATCGTCCGCCAGTTCAAAAAAGACTTCGGCGGAAGTCTTCCATTCGTTGCGGGAGACGACCACCGTGTTTCTGATGGCCCGATTGAGGTCGACGGCACTCTTTGCCATGGTTCCGGGATGGGAGAACTCCTTCATCGACAGAACGATACGCGATACCTGTGAGACACCTATCATGGACTGGGTCAGCGCCGCCGGTATTTCCGAGCGCAGAAATGGCAGATCATGCTTCTCACAGAGTGATGATATCTCATCAAGTTTATCAATGAGCAACCCATCGTTTCTGCAACATACACAGTATTTCTCGTATTCGTCAATAATACTTGATATATCGTTGAACGCACCTTGGAGAAAATTGATGTTGCCGCTGATGTACTGAACGGGAGTGTTGATCTCATGGGCAATCCCGGCCGCCAGTCGGCCGAGACTCGCCAGACGCGCCGCCTGGGACGCTTCCCATTGGGCCTGCTTCAGTGAATCGATCGAATAGAAGGAGATGATCTTGCCCTGAACGCGTTCGCCCTCGACGAACGGAGCGCACGAACAGGCGACGTTGAAGGTCGACCCCGACAGGCGGTTGACGAAGACAACATCGCGGCATCTTATGGTGTCACTTGAACAGTCGAATGGGACGATAAATTGCCCCCCATGGTCGCAGCCCGCTCTGGCCTCAAGGATATCACGAAGATCCCGGCCGACCAGCGACTCGGCCGGATCGCCGAGAACCAGTCGCTGGGCGGCCGGGTTGGCGAAGGCCACGTGTCCACTCTCGTCCATGAGAATGATGGCTTCGGCCAGATTGGAGGTGATCGCGCGCAAACGATCATGGCTCTGGCGTAGTGTCGCTTCCATAAGGTCGCGGGCCTGCTCGCGTTCGCCCCGGAATCGCTCGATGGTGGCGGCATTCCTCCGGAACTGGTGGATTGCCGCCGCCACCGACTCGATCTCGTTGCCAGGGGGGAGGGACGCCGCGGGCGCGTTGGCCGCCTCATCATCGTGCGACATGGAGTGCAACTCGGCCACCGCCCCGGTCAGCGGCTTGAACGCGAAGGCCAGGTAGAGGTAGAGACCGCCCATGGAGCCCAGGACGACGATCCCCCCAAGACCATACATCGTGACGGTGGTGCGCTGCTGCAGCAGATAGCTTTCCGTCCCATCCCTGATGCTGACGAGATGAGCCAGCGGCGAGCCGTCATTGCCCCGGATCGGCAACACGGTCACCGAATGGGCCACGGCATCGATCGCTCCCCGGCCGAACTCCATACTCATGAAGGCGGCCAGGTCCCACGAAACCGGGGTTGCGACGGTCCGCGTATCGAACGACTGCCCACCAGGCGCCGGTAGCCTGGGCTGCAACCGACCATAGAGGTCCGGATCGGTGGCGCTTTCCGGAACGCCGTCCAGACCGACGACGAAGACCTCGGCGCCACTGGTGAGTTTCATGTCGGCGACGATGTCGTCCAGCCGTTTTTCATAGACGGCAACGCCAACCACCCGGCGATGCAGCAGGAGCGGAAACACCAGTGCCGCCACCAGCCGACCATCGTCGTCCCGTTCCACACCCCGGGTGACGACACACTCCTTCAGCGATTGGCGGATCAGGGGCCTGTCCGTATATGCTCCCTCTTCGCCCTCGGCCGCATGCAGGACGAGTCCATCGGTTCCGATGATCCTCAGATTCGTCGCCACGTTCATGGCGTTCAGACGATTGAAAACGTTGTCAAGACTTGTGTCGAGAGCCAGTGGCTGCTCCTCGTCCGTTGCATGAATGGACTCGGAATTTCGTGTCACGCCGGTCGTATCCGCCTCCATCCGATCCAGCGTCTGGGCGATGGTTTTCGACCACAGGGCCGCCGTACCACTGACGGTCGTCTGCCTAAGGCGGTCGGACAACTCTCTTTCAACCATTCTCCCAGCGGTAACCAGCATTACGCCAGCGAGGAAGATTATGCCCAAAGCCACGAGCGAAATGCGGGTCCTCAGCAGCATGTTGCTCGCCCCCCCCGGGGATAGACATCCGGAAAACCTTCGGCGATCCCACCGGTACAGACATGGACACTGCGATAGTCTATGTCTTTCGTCACCATTCAATACAGCCTATATCGTATGGCTTTGTGACCATGGATGTAAAGACCAATCGGCATGACATTGGTCATGCAACTCCCATAGAGACTCATTCGCTCTTTTCAATCCCTCATTGCGCGCCCTCATCTACAAACGGCAACCTTGGCTATACGCCGTTGCAGAGACGTTGACAGGAGGGGCCGCTCCCCCTTAGATTGCCGGCTCGTTCGCAAACCGGCCGCGTGGCCGCGAGAAAGATGGACTCAATGAAGATCCGCAATTCGCTCAAGTCGGCCAAGCTCCGGGACAAGGACTGCCGCGTCGTCCGCCGCAAGGGCCGCGTCTACGTCATCAACAAGAAGAACCCCCGCTACAAGGCCCGCCAGGGCTGACCCCGCCGTCGGAGTCCCTGGTCGCCGCGCTCGAGTCCGCCGTCCAGGGGGACGGGGAGCTGTCCCGCGGGGTTCTCGAGATGCTGGGGTGGCGCGTCGAGGCCTGCGGTTGTCCGACCGGTGGGCGGGGAGTCCTGCGGCCTGAGCCCGGGCTGTGGCGCCGCACCGATGGCGCCTATCACTTCGGCCCCCTTCCGGAGGTCACCACG
>JAMOBE010000030.1:0-36877 GCA_039908285.1 Alphaproteobacteria bacterium | reverse complement strand
CCCGTCTCGGCCAGAATCTTGGTGATCGCGGCCGTCAGCGACGTCTTGCCGTGGTCCACGTGCCCGATCGTCCCGACGTTGCAGTGCGGCTTGTTGCGTTCGAACTTTTCCTTGCCCATGGTCTGGAACCTTCTACTTTGCCTTGCCGGCCGCGGCCGTTGAATGACGTCCAGCGCAATCGACGCAATTGATTGGAGCGGGTGAAGGGAATCGAACCCTCGTCGTAAGCTTGGAAGGCTTCTGCTCTACCATTGAGCTACACCCGCCCGGTTCGCGCTCCCCGACCATCCGAAACTCCACTGGGACCGGAACCCCATCGGTACTGGCCCTTTGGCATCGTCTGGTGGAGGGGGTTGGATTCGAACCAACGTAGGCTGAGCCAACGGATTTACAGTCCGTCCCCTTTAACCACTCGGGCACCCCTCCGCGCCGTCACGACGAAAATCCGCCCGACGGGAACACCGAACTATTCGGATTCCGGTCCGACTGTCAACACAAAAAAAGCGGCACCCCCGGGCTCCACGGCGACCGAGCGCCCACCGGGGGTCCGTTCCTCCCGCGCACCGCCACGCGAATCGGCGTCCCGCATGGCAATCTGCCTCCAGCGCGATACCGACCCATGCAGTGGCGCGATGGGTCGTCTGCGCCTATCGCATGGCGGGAGTATAACGGTTTTCGACCTCCGGGAGAAAGCCCTTCCAGCATCGCCAGGACCTGCCCGCGGGTGCGCGGCAGATCCTGGCCCGGGGGAAGCAGCCCGAGCCGGCGGGCCTCCAGGCCCACCTCCAGCATCCACGGCAGGCGCAGGCGGGCGGCGCGGATCAGCTCCTCGTCGGCCAGGACCTCGGCCGGCGGCCCCTGGCGCAGGGTGCGGCCGTCGTGAAACACGGCCACGGCATCGGCCCAGCCGCAGGCCAGATCGACGTCATGGGTGGCGAAGACCAGCGTCGTCCCGCCCTCCACCAGCCGATCCAGCACCGCCAGCAGCCCGGCGACGCCAGCGCCGTCGAGGCCGGCGGTGGGCTCGTCCAGCAGCAGCACCCGGGGCTCCATGGCCAGAAGCCCGGCGAGGACCGCGCGCTTCTTCTGGCCGAAGCTCAGGCGGTGGGTGGGGCGGGCGGCCAGGCCGGCGATGCCCATGGCCTCCAGGGCCGCCGTCGCCCGCGCCCGCGCCGCCGCCTCGGTCAGTCCCTGGTTGAGGGGACCGAAGGCGACGTCCTCCAGCACCGTCCCGGCGAACAGCTGGTCGTCCGGGTCCTGCATGGCGAGTCCCACCGTGCCCCGCCAGTGGGCGAGAAAGCGCCGGTCATAGGCCACCGGCGCGCCATCGAGACGCACCAGTCCCGTCGCCGGCCGCAGGGTGCCGTTGAGATGCAGCAGCAGGGTGCTCTTGCCCGCCCCATTGGCGCCCAGGATGGCGAGGCGGGTTCCGGCGGCGACCTCGAGGTCGAGCCCCCGAAGGGCCGCCACCCCGCCGGGGTAGGCGTAATCGAGACCGCGCGCCTCCAGGATGGTCATGACGGCCACTGCGCCGCCAGCGCCACCACGGCCTCCACCAGACCGATGGCCAGCAGCACGACCGGCGACGGCCCCGGCCGCTCCACCGGCACGGCCAGCACGCCGTCGTAGCCGCGGGCCGCCAATCCAAGCTCAAGCCGCCGCGCCCGATCCAGGGTCCGCGGCAGCAGCGCCGCCGCCAGCATCCCGGCCGAGCGCACCCGCCGCGGCACCGAACTCCAGCCCAGCCGCGCCTGCTGGGCGATCATGCCCCGGGCCGCCACCTCGGTCATGCACATCACGAATCGATAGGTCAGCAGCATGATGTCGATCACCGCCGGAGATACCCTCAGCCGCCGCAGCACCCACACCAGGTCGGCCGGCGGCGTCGTCACCGCGAGGAAGGTCAGGCACGACACCCCGGCCAGCGCCCGCAGCCCGGTGCCGACGGCCAGGGCGAGTCCCTCCGGTGACAGACTGAGCGACGGCCCCCCGGGCCCCAGGTCCAGCGCCAGCGGCAGCACCGCCAGCCCCGCCGCCAGGAACCCGGCCGGCACCGCCAGGACCCTCAGGTAGTCACCCACCGCGACGCCCGCCGGCCCGAGCGCAGCCGCCGCCATCACCACGGCGACGATCGCCGCTCCCGGCCAGGGCGGCAGCACCAGGCCGAGACACAGCATGCCCCCCGCCAGGGCCAGTTTCTCCACCGGATGGCGCTGGCTCAGGCGGTTGTCGTGGGCCAGCCGGTCAACACGATGCATGCGGGACCTTCGGCCGGGTGTCAGTCGACCGGGCGTCGGCGCCCGCATCACGCCGCTGCGCCCGGCCCTGACTGAGGCCGACATAGTAGCCGATCACCCCGGCGCCGATCGCCGCCTGGAGCGCGAACAGCAGACTCTCGATCTCGGGACTGGGCGGCGTCCACAGGACCTGCGTCCACGGCCGGTAGTCGGGATGGTCGCGGCGGATCGCCTCACGCCCCCGGTTATCGGTGCCGTCGAAGGTCGGAGGCGTCTCGAACGTCATGAGGAACGGCGCCACCCCGATCAGGACCGCCCCCGCCAGCAGCATGAGGTTGCGGGCCATCATCGCGCGCCCTCCCTCATGGTCGCGAGTTCCGCCAGGTCGTCGCCACTGTGGGCGGTGAGCAGGTTCATGGCGACGACGGTCAGCAATCCCTCCATCACCGCCAGGGGCACCTGGGTGACGGCGAATATGCCGAGGAACTTGACCAGCGCCGCCCAAACCCCGCCAGCCGGATCGGGAAAGGCCAGCGCGAGCTGGGTCGAGGTCACGGCGTAGGTGACCATGTTGCCGACCACGGCCGCCATGAACACGGCCAGGGATCGAGAGCCCCTGAGGGCGCGGACTCCCCTGAACGACAGGTACGCCGCCCACGGCCCGGCCACCGCCATCGACATCACGTTGGCACCGAGGGTAGTCAGGCCGCCGTGGGCCAGCAGCAACGCCTGGAACAGCAGCACCACGGCCCCCATGAGGGCCATCACCGGCGGACCGAACAGCACGGCGCCGAGGCCGGTGCCGGTGGGATGGGAACAGCTCCCGGTGACCGAGGGCAGCTTCAGGGCCGACAGCACGAAGGCATAGGCGCCCCCGGCCGCCACCAGCAGCCGGACCTGCGGCCGCTCCGCCGTCAGACGGGTCAGCCGCCGCGCCCCGTGGACGACGAAGGGCGCCGCGATCGCGGTCCACACCGCCGCGTGCGCCGCCGGCAGATAGCCTTCCATGATATGCACCACGCCGCCTCCGTCCGCTCCCGAACCCAGGCACCCGATGTCCCGGGCACCCCTGTCATCGCGAACGGCGGCGGTCCGGACGGACCACGTCGACACCTCCGGGGCACCCCGCCCGGGCGAATCGCGCTGACACGGTTGGCGGCAGGTCTCCTGGCTCGCGGCTCGACGTCTCTCCCCTGGCCTTCCCGGTTGCCCAGTGGCCCGATGACGGGGGTCGACTCGCCGCTTACAGTTGCGGGGGCAGCCACGGAATAGGACGACCGGCCTGCACCGCTCCTCCGCACCGCGTTCCCTATTGGTCCCCATGCGGGGAACCGCCGCCGCCACTATAGGAGCCCGCCGCCACCGTCGTCAATGGTCGCGTCGCGGACGTGGTGGAGGGTCTCACTCCTCGGGCAGGTCGAGACCGCTCGCCCGCAGCTGCGCCGCGACGGCGGCCTTCAGGACCACCAGGCCCGCCTCGGTGGCCGCCTCGGCGCGAGCCACCAGGACCGCCTGGGTGTTGGAGGCCCGCAATAGCCACCAGCCATCCCTGGTGCGCACCCGCACCCCGTCGATATCCACCACCGACGCCCGGCCCGCCGCCACCTCCGGGCGGAGTCTCTCCTTCACCTCGTCGATGACGGCGAACTTGCGCTCCTCGTCGCAGGGGAAGCGCAGCTCCGGCGTGTTGACCAGAGTCGGCATGCGGTCGCGGCGGTCCGCCAGGCTGCCGGTTCCCCGGCTGACGATGCCGAGCAGGCGAACCGCGGCATAGAGGGCGTCGTCGAAGCCATAATAGCGATCGCCATAAAAGATATGGCCGCTCATCTCGCCGGCGAGCGGCGCCCCCACCTCGGCCATCTTGCTCTTGATCAGGGAGTGGCCGGTGCGCCACATCAGCGGCCGCCCCCCCATGCGCTCCACCTCGTCGAACAGCATCTGGCTGGCCTTGACGTCGGCGATGATGGTGGCTCCAGGATGAGTCTTCAGCAGGTCCTCGGCCAGGATCACCAGGATCTGGTCGCCCCACAGCAGGCGCCCCCGATCGTCCACCACGCCGATGCGG
Organism: Alphaproteobacteria bacterium; assembly: GCA_039908285.1. Classification (GTDB taxonomy): domain Bacteria; phylum Pseudomonadota; class Alphaproteobacteria; order Rhodospirillales; family Rhodospirillaceae; genus JAMOBE01. Next base: position 32,575 of record JAMOBE010000030.1, on the reverse strand, counting down.
TCGGCGTCGCCGTCGAAGGCGATGCCGAGATCGGCCTTTGCCGCCAGCACCGCGCTTTGCAGTTGCTCCATGTTGCGGGGCTCGGTGGGATCGGGGTGGTGGTTCGGGAAGGTGCCGTCGATGGTGGCGTTGAGGAGGATGTGCGTCCCCGGCAGCCGCGCCGTCAGGGCCGTGAGGACCTCGCCCGCCGCCCCGTTGCCCGAGTCCCACACCACCGACAGGGGCCGCCCGCCGTCGTAGTCCTGAAGCAGCCGCGCCACGTACTCGTCCAGCACCGCGCGCGTGGTCGCCCGTCCCTCCCCCGCGACGAAGCCGCCTCCAGCCGCCACCTCGCCGAGGCGGCGGATGTCCGGCCCGAAGAAGGGCCGGTTTTTCAGCAGCATCTTGAAGCCGTTGTGATCGGGCGGATTGTGGGACCCGGTGATCATCACGCCGCCGTCGGCCTCCAGGACCTTGGTGGCGAAGTACAGCATCGGCGTCGGTCCGCGACCGATGCGGACGGCGTCGATGCCGGCGGCGGTCAGCCCCTCCACCACCGCCGCCTCCAGGGCGGGAGAGCTGAGGCGCCCATCAAAACCGACGCACACCGTCCGCCCCCCGGCCTCGGCGACGGCGGTGGCGAAGCCGCGACCGATGGCCAGGGCATCGGCGGCATGCAGGGTCTCACCGACGATGCCCCGGATGTCGTACTCGCGCAGGACCGAGGAGTGGAAGACGTGGTGGTCGATCATGATGCTCCCGTATCAGGTGATGACGGTCGGCGCCGCCCGCCCGGTGCGGCCCCTGATGTCGGCCAGGTCGCCGGCGATGGCGATCAGGTCGGCCAGGGTCTTCTGGGTGTCGGCGTCGTGGCGGGCCGGATCGGGCTCGTAGCGCTCGATATAGACCCGCAACGTGGCGCCCTCGGTGCCGGTGCCGGACAGGCGATAGACGATGCGCGACCCGTCGGCGAAGATCACCCGGATGCCCTGTCTGGCGCTGACGCTGGCGTCCACCGGATCGGTGTAGCTGAAGTCATCGCCAAGGGCCACCTCGTAGGCGCCGAGTTTCTTCCCTTTAAGCCCCGGAACGATGGCCCGCAGGTGGTCGATCAGCCCCTCCGCCGCCGCCGTGTCCAGCGCCTCGTAGTCGTGGCGGGAGTAGAAGTTGCGGCCATACTCGCGCCAATGGGCGGTGACGATGGCGGCGACGGACTCGCGGCGCACCGCCAGCACGTTGAGCCACATCAGCACCGCCCACAGGCCGTCCTTCTCGCGCACATGGTCGGAGCCGGTGCCGAAGCTCTCCTCGCCGCACAGGGTGGCCTTGCCGGCGTCCAAGAGGTTGCCGAAGAACTTCCAGCCGGTCGGGGTCTCGTAGCTGCCGATGCCGAGCCTGGCCGCCACCCGGTCGGGCGCCTGGCTGGTGGGCATGGAGCGGGCGATGCCGGCCAGGCCCCGTGCATAGCCGGGAGCCAGGCGGGCGTTGGCCGCCAGCACCGCCAGGCTGTCGCTCGGCGTCACATAGAAATTGCGCCCGAGGATCATGTTGCGGTCGCCGTCGCCATCCGAGGCGGCGCCGAGATCGGGGGCGTTCGGGCCGTTCATCGCCTCCACCAGGTCATGGGCATGGACCAGATTGGGATCGGGGTGATGGCCGCCGAAGTCCTCGAGCGGGGTGCCGTTGATGACGCTCCCCGCCGCCGCCCCGAGACGCCCCTCGATGATCGCCCGGGCGTAGGGGCCGGTCACCGCGCTCATGGCGTCGAAGCAGATGCGGAACCCGGAGGCGAACAGCTCGCGGATGCGGCCGAAGTCGAACAGGGTCTCCATCAGCTCGGCATAGTCGGCGACCGGGTCGATCACCTGCACGCTCATGCCCCCGAGTCGCGTCTCCCCCAGCCGGTCGATGTCCACGTCGCCGGCGACGAGGATGCGGTAGGAGTCGATCTTCTGGCTACGGGCGTAGATGGCGTCGGTGACCTTCTCCGGGGCCGGGCCGCCGGCGGAGATGTTGTACTTGATGCCGAAGTCCTCGGTCGGACCGCCGGGATTGTGGCTGGCGGAGAGCACCAGGCCACCGAAGGCCTTGTGCTTGCGGATGACGCAGGACGCCGCCGGAGTCGACAGGATGCCCCCCTGCCCGACCAGCACCCGGCCAAAGCCGTTGGCCGCCGCCATCTTCAGGATCACCTGGATGGCGTGACGGTTCAAAAAGCGGCCGTCGCCGCCGACGACCAGCGTCTGGCCCGCGAACCCCTCGAGCGAATCGAAAACGGACTGGACGAAGTTCTCCAGGTAGTGCGGCTGCTGGAACACCGTGACCTTCTTGCGGAGTCCCGATGTCCCGGGTTTCTGGCCGGCGAAGGGCGTGGTGGCGACGGTCTGGGCGGTCGTTTGCGCGGTCATGCTCGTTTCATCCCCCTTTCTTCAACCATATCGGTTGCTGCGGTCCGGGGACGTTAGCAGAAATCCGCGCCGGCTACCACCCGCCGTGGCGTCAGACGGTGGTGATGCGCACGATCACATCCACCCGGGTGATGACGTGTCCGGGCGGGGCCTGCGGCAGGTTGGCCACCACCACGTCGCCGTGGATGTCCTCGAGCTTGCCGGTGTTGTCGTTGAAGAAGTGGTGGTGGAGACTGGTGTTGGTGTCGAAATAGGACCGCCCGGCGTCCACCACGATCTCGCGCAGGAGACCGGCGGCGGTGAACTGGTGCAGGGTGTTGTAGACGGTGGCCAGGGAAACCCGGATGCTGGCGTGCAGCGCCTCGCTGTGCAGGTGCTCGGCCGTGAGGTGGCGGTCGCCGTGATCGAACAGCAGCCGGGCGAGCGCCAATCTCTGCCGCGTGGGCCGCAGCCCGACGGTGCGGAGCCGGTCAAGGACATGCGTGTACGGCCGCTGTATCGTGTTCATCAAAAAATCCCTGTCCGGGGCGCATTGCCATAGCCACCAATTCCACAATATAACAACTCCAAACGGGTATGACCATGGTCTACATGAGAAAAATTCCTTCTCTCGGGCGGGGGGGCACGGAGCGCGATGCCGCACTGCAATATGGCGGTGAGCAATCAACGTGGCGACGCTGTATAATGAGTGTGTGAGGATGTGACTGTATACGACGAATGCTTGAGGGACTTTCGCGGCGGACGGATTCATGATCCGATCGTCAATCACACCTACCGGAGGGCTTGCCATGCCTCGCATCATTGCGTTTATGCTCGCGGTTTTTGTCCTGCTCGGCGCCGCCCCGACGAGGGCCGAGGAAATCGGCGCCGTCAGCACCGTGTTCAAGATGATCGGCCCCAACCACAAGATCATCGTCGAGGCCTTCGACGATCCCGACATTCCGAACATTTCCTGCTGGGTCAGCCGGCCGGTGACGGGCGGGGTCTCGGGCGCGGTGGGGCTGGCGGAGGACCCGTCCAACGCCTCCATCGCCTGCCGCCAGCGCGGGCCGATCGCCCTGACGCCCGACCTGCGGGGTCGCCTCGCGAGGGAGGTGGGTGAGCACGGCGCCCAGGTATTCAAGGCCAAAACCTCGCCCATTTTCAAGACGGTGCAGGTGACGCGCCTCTATGATGCCAGACGGAACACGGTCATCTACCTCGTCTGGTCGGACAAGCTGGTGGAGGGCAGTCCGAAGAACTCGCTGTCCGTGGTCGTCATCGAGCCATGGCCGGAAAACTAGACACCATCACGGATGACAACCGAGCCCTTCCGACGATATAGTTACGCCTGAGGCTGGTTGTAGGCGTTTTCGTATGGAGAGGGGGACATGGGGAAGCTGTTTTCGCGGAGCGATGTGCGGGTGCCGACCGTTTCTGACGGCCCCGGACCGGGATGGGAGGCGAAACAGGCCGAGATCATCCGACTTCTCGACCTGCTGATCGAGGGACGCTTCCAGTCCATTCCCGCCGGTGACGACCCGATCGACCGCAAGATCGCCGAACTGGGCAGGGTCATGGAACGGCGTGGACTGGCGCACCTCAAGGATCTGGTGGCCATGTCGATCATCTCCAACCAGGGTGTCAACGACGTCGCCAGCATGATGCGGTCGGTGTCCGACACCAACCACCGCAGCCAGGGTGTCGCGACCGCGGCCGAGGAACTGGTGGCCTCGGTGCGCGAGATCGCGAGCCGGGCCGAGTCGGCCGCCGGCGATGCCGCCGCGGTGCAGCAGTCGGCGCGGTCGAGCCAGGAGTCGGCCGGCCGGGCGGTGGACACCATGGCAGCCATTTCCCGCTCCGTGGATGAGGCGGCCGGCAAGGTGGACACCCTGGCCGAGGCCAGCGCCCAGATCGGCACCATCATCGACCAGATCGAGGCGATCGCCAAGCAGACCAACCTCCTCGCCCTCAACGCCACCATCGAGGCCGCCCGCGCCGGCGAGGCCGGCAAGGGCTTCGCCGTGGTGGCCGGCGAGGTCAAGAACCTGGCCAACCAGACCGGGCGGGCCACCGTGGACATCCGCACCCGCATCGAGACCCTGCGCTCGGAAATGGGCTCCATCGTCGCCTCGATGCAGGAGAGCGCCCGGATGGTGGAAAAGGGGCAGGAGGTGATCATCGCCACCGGCGAGGGCATCCGCGAGGTGACCCGCGAGATTCAGCAGGCGTCGGAGAAGATCGGCGACATCTCGGCCATCCTCACCCAGCAGAGTTCCGCCTCTGGCGAAGTGGCGCAGGGCATCGTCGCCATCGCCGACGATGCGGCCGAGAACGTCCGGATGATCAGCGCCGTGATGGACGTGCTGGCCGAGGCCGACGTCACCATCACCAACGCGGTGCCGGAGCTGATGAAGCTCGAGATCACCGACAAGACCGTGCACGTGGCCAAGTCCGACCACATGATCTGGCGCCGCAAGCTGGCGCAGATGGTGGTGGGCAAGGTCAAGCTCAACCCCAACGAACTCGCCGATCACCACCACTGCCGGCTTGGCAAGTGGTACGACGCGATCCCCGAGGGCGACATTCGCCAGCACCCGGCCTTCAAGGCGCTGGAGGGTCCCCATCGCGACGTGCACGCGCTCGGCATCGAGGCGGCCAGGAAGTTCCAGAGCGGCGACATCCATGGCGCCCTGGAGAACGTGGGCTATGCCGGCGCGGCGTCCATCCCCGTCATGTTCTATCTGGACCAGCTTATCGCTCGTCACACCAAGGGGTGAGACGATGGTCAACATCACGAACCAGACCCTGCTGGAGCAGATGCACATAACCGACCGTGAAATCGAAATGCGCAAGCGCCTGTTCGATTTCACGGACAAGGATGTCGCGCATCTGGTGGCGTGCAAGGAACGGGTCGCCGAAAATCTCGATGCGATCGTCGATGAGTTCTACGCCATTCAGGTCTCCCACCCCGAGGTGGCGCTGGTCATCGGTGATGCCGAGACGCTGAATCGCCTGAAGGCGTCGATGCGTCGCTATATCGTCGAGCTGTTCGAAGGGTACTACGACGCCGAATACGTCAACAAGCGGCTGCGCGTCGGCAAGATCCACAAGCGGATCGGCGTCACGCCGAAGCTGTACATGTCAGCCATCCGCCTCCTGCAGTCCATCCTGACGCGATACGTCGAGCGGGACTCCGCGCAGAAACACGCGTGCAGCGCCTGTCAGGATCAGCGCCTGGCCCTGCAGAAGCTGATACTCTTTGACACCCAGCTCGTGTTCGACACCTACATCGGCAGCCTGATGTCGGAACTCGAGTCGGCGAAAAGCGATGTGGAGGATTATGCGACCAGTCTGGAAGAGAAGGTGGCGCTCCGCACGCGGCAATTGTCCGAACTGTCCTCCCGCGACCCCCTGACCGGCCTGTACAATCAGCGAACCTTCTATGAGAGCCTGCGCCGGGAACTGGCGGTGGCGGAACGCGGTCAGCACCCCGTGTCCCTGGTCTATTTCGACCTCAACGGTTTCAAGAAGGTCAACGACAGCGAGGGACACAAGACGGGAGACGCCCTGCTGGAACTGGTGGCGGCCACCCTCCGCGAGGTGGTGCGCGAGGGCGATTGGGCCTGTCGCTATGGCGGCGACGAGTTCTGCATCATCCTGCCGCGAACCAGAACCGCCGAGGCGCGGGGACTCTGCCAGCGACTGATCGAACGGTTCGATGGCAAGCCCACCCGGAACGTCACCTTCAGCCTCGGCATCGCCGAGACCGGACCGGCCACGTTCATCGACATGAACCAGCTCGTCCGGAACGCCGACGCCCTGATGTACGTCGCCAAGGCCGAGTCCAAGATCAACCCCGGGCACCACATCCGGACGGATAGTGCCGAGCAGGACGCCGCGTAGAGGAGGGGAGACGGCAGGGCAAACGGGTGAAAGAGTGTAGGCTTTGAAGCCATCGAACACACGAGCAACAGATACTCCCTCTCCCCCTCGAGGGGGAGAGGGCCGGGGTGAGGGGGTGGGGCAGGCGGCACCATCCCGAGAGCTTCAGCACCCCCCTCACCCAACCCTCTCCCCCCGAAGGGGGGGGAGAGGGCTTAAAAGTGCTCTCGTGGCGCTCGTGGTCGTGGGCGGTCTTGGCGGGGGAGCCTTCTGGCTCCACGGCCAGTCACGCACCGACGAGCCTCCGCCGGCCGGGCCGGCCGCCGCGACCCTGCATCTTCGTTTCGGCCACAACTTCCACGTCACCAGCGCGCTTCACCAGGCGGCGGAAGCATTTGCCGACACGGTACGGCGCGAGACCAGTGGCCGCGTCGAGGTCACGGTTCATCCGGCCCAGCAGCTCGGCACCGACGACCAGATGATCGAGATGACCCGCGACGGCACGCTCGACATGATGCTGGTGCCGACGGCCAAGCTCAGCCCGGCCGTGCCCGCCATGCAATATGCCGACCTGCCGTTCTTCTTCCGGGACCGCGAGGAGGCGTACCGGATGCTCGACGGCGAGCCGGGCCGGCTGCTGCTGGAAAAGCTCAGCGCCATCGATCTGGTCGGCGCCACGTTCTGGGAGAACGGCTTCAAGCAGTTCACCGCCAACCGGCCGATTCGCGAACCGGAGGACTTCAAGAACCTCAGGATGCGGGTGATGAAAAGCCGCATCATCATGGACCAGTTCCAGGCCTTCGGCGCCCAGACGCGGTCGATCGACTTCTTCTCCACTCGCGATGCGTTGCGGGACGGGGTGGTCGACGGTCAGGAGAACCCTCTCACGGCCATCGTCAACATGGGCTTTTACGAGGTGCAGCCGCACCTCACGCTCAGCAACCACGGCTATCTCGGCTATGCGTTCGTCATCAGCCGGAAGGTGTTCCAGTCGCTGCCGAACGACATCGGCGCGCTCCTGATCGATGTCGCCCGCCGTCTCACTCCCTTCGAGCGGGAGGAGACCCGGCGCCGCGAGGCCGGGTTTGTCGACACCATCCGTCGCGCCGGCGTCACCATTCACGAACTGACGCCCGAGCAAAGAGAGAGATTCGCCGCCATCACCGCGCATATTCCGCACCAGTTCGAGGGCGTGATCGGCGCCGACATCGTGTCGAAGACCGAAGAACTCATGCGTGACCAACGTCTCGGTGGTCGAGCCGACACCGACATCCTGATCGGCCTGGATGCCGACCTTTCGGCCGGCGCAGCCCTTGCCGGTCTCGCCCTCAAGCGCGGCGCCATGATCGCCATCGACGAGATCAATGACCGCGGCGGCGTGCTGGGCCGCAGGCTGGCCCTGGTGGCCAAAGACCATCGCTCCCTGCCCGAGCGCGGAGAGAGGAACATCCGGGACCTGACCGCCCGTCCAAATCTGGTCGCGGTTCTCGGCGGCGTAAACAGCCATGTGATACTGAACGAGATCGATGCCGTCCATCAGGCCAGGGTGCCGCTGCTGGTGCCCTGGGCGGCCGCCGCCAGCATCGTCGACAATGGACGATCGCCGAATTTCGTTTTCCGCCTGTCGGTCTCCGATCGTGACAGCAGCCCGTTCCTCATCGACCACGCCGTCACCAAGGGACGCCGGCTGGCCCTGCTGTTGACCAAAACCGTGTGGGGACGGGAAAATCACCTCGCCCTGACCAGGGCGCTCGAACGGCACGGCCTGGCTCCGGTTGCCGTGGAGTGGTTCAACAACGGCGAACGCGATTTCACGGCCCATCTGTCCCGGATCGAGGCAGCCGGCGCCGATGTGGTGGTGGTCGTGGCCAGCGCGCCGGAAAGCCTTCGATTCATCACCTCCATGGCCGACCGGCCTCGTCCACTGCCCATGGTGTCGCACTGGGGCGTGACGAGCGGCGACATGCGTGAAGAGGTGCGTTCCGCCCTGGCCAAGGTCGACCTGACCTTCATCCAGACATTTTCCTTCCAGACGCCGACGCCGAAAACCGAGGAGGTGATCCGGCGCTACAAGTCCACCTTCGACGTGCCGTCGGTCGGCGACATCCTGGTCCCGGCCGGCACGGCTCAGGCCTACGACCTGGTGCATCTGCTGGCACTGGCGATCACCGCCGCCGGCACCACCGACCGGGAGGCCGTGCGCGACGCCCTGGAGCGCATCGAGACCTACGCCGGGCTGATCAAGACCTACACCCCCCCCTTCACCCCGGAGCGGCATGAGGCCCTGTCGGCGAACGACTACCACCTGGGCCGCTACGATTCCGATGGCATCATCGTTCCGGTTCGCTCCATGGGTCCATCCTCCCCATGACGGCGAGGAATGCCGTGACTATGCCGCGCAAGAGCCTGAAGCGGCGACTCGCGTGGCAGATTGCCGCCGTGGTGGCCGCGTCCCTGCTGGTGGTGACCTCGATCGTGATCGGCCTCATGGCGCGCCACATCGACACCACGCGACGGGACGCGGTGAGGGAAACCGGTGTCCACGAGTTGATGCGCCTCGAGCAGCGCATCGCCTACCTGCTGGAAACGGTGGACCGCCTGGCGGAGAATCCGCTCGTCTCCAACGGCCTGATCGACCCGGCCGGACGGCAGACCTACCTGCCCAAGCTGATCGACAATTTCAAGGCCAACCGGGACGTCGCCGGCATCTCCCTGGTCGACTTCGACGGCGCCTCGGTCTTCGCCGTCGACGAAAAACTGCCGAGTTTCAACGACTTCACCCCGCTTCGCCAGGCCCTGGCCATGGGTCACAACAGTGTCATCCTGGCACCATCCGGGAACCAGATGATCGTGGTCGCGCCAATCAAGTATTACAACACGACCCAGGGCGCGCTCATCATTTCCTACAATCTGGACTCTCTGGCCCGGCGCGTCTTTTCAGAAGATGATGGCCATTTCGAGCAGATCGTGGTCACCGACAACGCGGGGAGACAACGTATTCCTTTTTCCCGGATGACGGCGAGCCGCGAAGATTACCTCATCACCTCCGTCATTCCGGATACGACGACGCCCTACCTCCGCAATCTCAACATCCGCCTGGACGTCGGAGTTCTCAAAGATGTCCACTACGCTCCAATACGGGAAACAATCGTAAAGTTTATTCTTTTGAGCGTACTGGCCACCGGTGCGGCCATGCTGGTGGCCGTGCGCATCGGCAACGGGATCGCCCGCCCCATCCTCGATCTCTGCCGAAAGATTACCCAGCCGGGGGTGGAGGACCGTGCGATCGTGTGCAGCCCGGTGGGTACCAACGATGAGCTGGAAGAGCTGGCCAGCGCATTCGATAGACGGACGGCCGAGCTGTGGGCGATGCATTACAGCCTGGAACGACGGGTCGAGGATCGCACCCAGGAACTGCGGTCGGCCAACGACAGCCTGAACTTCCTGATCTTTGCCCTCGACGAGCATGCGATCGTCAGCGCCACCGACGTCAAGGGACGCATTACCTATGTGAACGACCGATTCTGCATGATCAGTGGCCACACGCCCGACGAACTGCTGGGACAGAACCACCGGATCATCAAGTCCGGAGAACACTCCAGGGAGTTCTACCGTACCATGTGGCGAACCATCGCCAGGGGCAAGGTGTGGCAAGGCGAGGTCAAGAACGCCAAGAAGGATGGCGGCCATTACTGGGTCCGGGCCACCATCGTTCCCTTCCTGAACGACCAGGGCAAGCCGTTCAAGTACATTTCCATCCGCACGGACATCACGGAACGGAAAAGAATGGAGGAGGAATTGGCCGCCGCCCTCGACGTCGCCAATGCGGCCACGCGGGCGAAGAGCGACTTCCTCGCCAACATGAGCCATGAGATCCGCACCCCCATGAATGCCATCATCGGCCTCACCGGGCTATGCATGAAGACGGGGCTGACGGCGAAGCAGCGTGATTATCTGAACAAGACCCTCGCCGCGGCCGAGTCCCTGCTGGGTATCATCAACGACATTCTCGACTTCTCGAAGATCGAGGCCGGCAAGCTGGATATCGAGACCGTTCCGTTCGATCTCGATCATGTCATGGACAACCTTTCCGCCCTCATATCGATCAAGGCCGCGCGGAAATCCCTGGAACTTCTGTTCTTCCGTCCCCCTGACGTGCCACTTCACCTGATCGGTGACCCGCTACGTCTCGGGCAGATCCTGACGAACCTGGCCAACAACGCGGTCAAATTCACCGAAACCGGAGAGATCGTCGTTTCCATCAGGGTCGTCTCCAGGACGACCGACTCGGTCCGGCTCGAATTCGCGGTGCGTGATACCGGCATCGGCATGACACCCGAACAGCAGCGGCGGCTGTTCAAGCCCTTCTCCCAGGCCGACAGCTCGACAACGCGGCGGTTCGGTGGCACCGGCCTTGGCCTCGCCATCGCCCGGCAACTCGTGGAAATGATGGGGGGAAGCATCCGGGTGGACAGCGAGCCCGGCCGCGGCAGCACGTTCACGTTCGATGTCCTGCTGGGGGTGTCGGAACGCGACGAGTCCAAGGTGGTCGAAGTGCATCCGGCTCTGCACGGACGTCGCGTCATGGTCGTGGACGACAACGTCGCATCCACGAATATTCACAAGAGCTACCTTGAGGCCTTTTCTCTCGACGTCACCGTCTGCCGGTCCGGCGAAGAGGCCATCGCCACGCTTGCGAGCGGGGGAATCACGGTCGACCTGATTCTGATGGATTGGCGCATGCCGGGCATCGACGGCGTGCAGGCGGCGCAGCGGATCAAGACGGAGGTGCTTGCAGATCGGCCACCGAAGATCATCCTGATCACCGCCTCCGAGCGGGAAAACATCTCCCACATCCCGGGCGTCGAATGCCTGGACAATATCCTCGGCAAACCGATCAATCCCTCGCTGCTGCTGAACGCCATCCTGGAAGCATTTGGCGCAACGCCATCTCATCCGTCCCACATCGGCTCGGCAGGCGAGCCGGACGAGGAGACGCTGCGTCCGATCCAGGGGGCGCGCATCCTGCTGGTGGAGGACAATGAGGTCAACCAGCAGATCGCCTGCGAACTCCTGCGGCAGGCGCGGCTGGTGGTGGAGGTCGCCAGGCATGGCCGGGAGGCACTCGACATGGTAGCATCCACCCCATATGACTGCGTATTGATGGATGTGCAGATGCCGGTCATGGATGGACTGGAGGCGACGCGCCGGATCCGCGGCGACGACCGCTTCGCCGACCTGCCCATCCTCGCCATGACCGCCAACGCCATGGTTGAGGATCGTCGGCGGACCCATGACGCCGGCATGAACGATCACATCGCCAAACCCATCAGGCCGCAGGACCTGTTTGGGGCGCTCCTGAAGTGGATTCCGCCCGGAGAACGGCCCCTGCCGGAGAGGGAAGCCGAGTCGGCTGCATACGGCGCCACCGACGTGGGGCTTCCGGATCTGCCGGGACTCGATACTGCCGCTGGCCTGGCCCGGATGGCGGGCAAGACGGACGCCTACCGCAAGCTCCTCCTCAAATTCGCGGACAATCAGGCCAACACGGCGGCCCAAATCCGCATGGCGGTGGACCGTGGCAACGGCGAACTGGCCGTGCGCCTTGCCCATACCCTGAAGGGAGTGGCCGGCAATATCGGTGCGACGTCGCTGCAGCAGGTGGCCCATGACCTGGAAGTGGCCCTGAAAACCGGGGACACGGCGCCGCTTGATAAATTGATTGCAACCGTCGGCGCCGAACTGGACCGCGTGGCGTCCATGATCCAGGCCACCCTGCAGCCAACCGCCCCGCCAGCCCCCGGCACGATCTCAACCAAAGAGATCATTCCACGACTCCGAGACTTGCGTAAATTGCTGTCGTGCTACGACTCGGAGGCCGAGGATATTCTATCGTCGATCATGGACCAGGTCTCCGACCCGGCTCTGACCGACGCCCTGCTGGCGCTGCATCGCCTTGTCGCGCAATACGATTTCCTCGGCGCTGGCGTGGCCCTTGACACCCTGCTCGAACACGTCGCAAAGTTGGGTGGGGAGAGTGATGGCCCCGAGGGTTGATATCTTGAGTCGAGCTTTCCGTTCAGCGGAATAAGATCGCAGGAGGCGTTATGGCCCTGGCAGAAAACCAAAAGAAGACGACGATCCTGGCGATCGATGACGCTTCGGAGAATCTCTACATTATCAAGGAGATACTTACGCCGGAGCATAGGGTCCTGCTGGCCGTGGACCCGGGTGCGGCGCTGGATGTCGCCGAAAGTCAGCAGCCGGACCTGATCCTGCTCGACATCGTCATGCCGAACATCAATGGCTATGAGGTCTGCAAAAAGCTCAAGGCCAACCCAGCGACCGCCAATATTCCGGTGCTGTTCATGACCACGCTGACCGACAAGGCGAACGAGCAGCTCGGGATTGACGTCGGTGCGGTCGATTACATCCTCAAGCCGGTCCATCCCGAACTGCTGAGGGAACGGATCCGCCACCACCTCGCGAAGTAAACGGGCTCCAGAAAGTCTTCGGACTTCCTGGAACCCGTATAACTCGCCTGACGCGAGTAGAACTCGACGTGCTCAGTTTAGCGCGAGTAGAACTCGACGTGCTCAGTTTAGCGCGAGTAGAACTCGACGACAAGATTGGGGTCCATCTGCACCGGATAGGGCACGTCGGCGAGCTTCGGCGCGCGGGTGAACTTGCCCTTGAGGGCCTTGGCATCCACCTCGAGGTAGTCGGGGATGTCGCGTTCCTTGGAGTCCACGGCTTCCAGGATCAGGGGCATCTGGCGCGAGCGCGGCCGCACCTCGATCAGGTCGCCGTCGCTCACCTGATAGGAGGGGATGGTGACCCGGCGGCCGTTGACGTTGATGTGACCGTGGTTGACCAGCTGGCGGGCGGCGAAGACGGTGGGCACGAACTTCATGCGATAGACCACGGCGTCGAGTCGGCGCTCCAGGATGTCGATGAGATTCTCCGAGGTGTCGCCACGGCGGCGGACGGCTTCGGCGTAGTAACGCCGGAACTGCTTCTCGCTGACGTTGCCGTAATATCCCTTGAGCTTCTGCTTCGCCATGAGCTGGGTGCCGTAGTCGGACGGCTTGCGGCGGCGCTGGCCGTGCTGTCCGGGACCGTGCTCGCGATCGATGATCGGGCTCTTCGGACGGCCCCACAGATTGACGCCCAGGCGGCGATCGATCTTGTACTTGCAGGAATGGCGTTTGGTCATGTCTCGTCCTTACATGGACCGGCTCGTTGGCCGGATTATTGTCCCGATAGTCCCTGCGCGCCGAACATGGCCGCGGGCGTGGCTCATCACCCGCATTCTCGGGAATTGACCGGCCTTTATACCGGGCGTGACGCGAGAGTCAACCCCGCACAAGCCTGCGGTGTCCGGCCGCCTCTGGGGAGCACCAGAACCTCTGGTGGGAGGGTTCTGCCTGATATTCGCGTCCAGCCCCGCAATCGTGCTGTCGGACGCGAATTCGCATCCACAACGGCCCCCGGTCCTGTCATAGTTCCGGGGAAGGTGCAGAGGGGGTGGCACGTGCGCGGTTTCACGGCTGCTGCAGGAACGGTCCTTGGACAGATGGCCGGAGATCTGTCGGCCGAAGTTCTCATCGGACTGCTGCTGCCTGGGCGACATTCGCTCCTGGTCCGGCAGCGGCGGGCCGGGCTCATCGTGTCCCGAGTCCGTCTCATCGCCACCACCCTTGCCATCCTCACGCCACTGTGGATCGTCGTCGACATCCTTGTCTTCGCCTGGCCGTTGTGGGGTTGGCTTACGGCTCTGCGCCTCGTGACCAGCATGGCCTTCGTCGCCGTGGCCATCGGGCTCCACCAGACCGACGACGTGGGCAGCGCCCTGCGCGGACTCGCGGTGTTGCAGGCCATCCCGACCCTGTTCTTCATGGCATCGCTCGCCCTGCTGAACCAGTATCCCCATGACGGCATCGCCGGCACCATGGCCGCCGGGTACGAGTTCCTGCCCTACGTGATGGTGGTCGGTCTCAGCGTCTTCCCCATCACCCTGCTGGAGGGCGCGCTGTTCTCGGCGCCGATGCTGCTGGCGATGCTGAGCAGTGCCCTCGCCAGCTACTCGACCCTGCCGTTCAACTCCTTCATCGGCGCCATCTGGCTGCTGCTGCTGCTGGCGATCGCGTCGACGGTGGCGGGGATGAGCCAGCTTCACTTCATGACGGCCCTGGTGAACCAGTCGGCCCATGATCTCCTGACCCGGGCCTACACGCGACGCAACGGCGAGGAACTGCTGGACCTCATGTTCATCGCCTGCAGCCGTGCCGACAGGCCGATCTCCGTCGCGTTCTTCGACCTCGACAACTTCAAGTCCGTCAACGACCTCTACGGCCACGAGGAGGGCGACCGGACGCTGCGGGTTGCGGCGGAGATGCTGCGGGGGGAACTGCGGCGCAACGACCTGCTGATCCGCTGGGGCGGCGAAGAGTTCCTGGTGGTGATGCCGTTCACCGACTGCGACGGCGCGGCGGTGGCCCTGCGGCGGCTGTGCGCCACCGGGCTTGGTAATCGGCCCGACGGCCGCCGCCAGACCGCGAGCGTCGGCATCGCCGAGCGCGCCGCCGACGGCGTCGAGTCCTGGCAGCTTCTGGTGGAACGGGCGGACCGGCGCATGTACGTCGCCAAACAGCGCGGCAAGGATCAGATGGTAACCTGCCGGGATGACGTCTTCGCCTGCGATGGCACCCCGGCTCCGGGGGTGGAGTGACCGCAATGGATGACGGTTCGCCATCACTGCCGGTTGGAGCGGGGCCGGTTGGAAACGGGGAAGACGGCGCGACGGCGGTGAGTCGCTACACGCGCCCGCTCATCATCGGCTACGTGGTGGCGCTGGTGCTTGTCGCGATTCTGGTCACGGCATCCTACACCACCATCACCATGGTGATCGCCAAGAACGAAGGCCGCACCGATCTGGTCAACGAGGGCGGGCGCCAGCGGATGATCGTCACCCGCATCGCCCTGCTGGCCGACCGGATGGTGGACGCGCCGGATCCCGTGGCGCGGGAGCGCTTCCGCCAGGAACTCGAGGGGTTCACCGCCGAGCTGAACACCGTTCACGACGGGGTCTTCTACGATCGCGCCCACCGGCGCGCCGATCCGACTCCCGATGCCCTGGAGGATGCGGTACACCGCTTCCTTGCCGCCGCCATCGGCCTCAGCCGCGCCACGCCCGCAATGCTGAACCACGGCAATCCCGACTATCTCCATCTTCAGAACAACGTCGACGGGCTCGTTTCCGCCCTGGACCGCGACGTTCAGGGGATCACCGCCGATGCCAGACGGGATTTCGCGCAACTCACCCATACGGCGACGGCGGCGTTCATCCTGATCCTGGGTGTTCTGGTTCTCGAAAGCCTGTTGATCTTTCTGCCGTTGCTCCGTCGCACCAAATCCACCTTCGGCCAGTTGCTGACCAAGCAGCGGGAACTGGCGGAGGCGCGGGATACCCTGGACGCCCGAGTCGAGGAGCGGACCCGGGCGCTGGTCGCCGAACTGGCCGAACACCGGCGGACCCGGGACCGTCTGGCCGCCAGCGAGCAGCGCTACCGCTCCATCGTCGAGGACCAGACGGAGCTCATCTGCCGATTCCGCCCGGACACGACGCTGACCTATGTCAACGACGCCTACGTGCGGTTCGTCGGCCGCTCGCGGGAGGACGTGGTCGGCCACTGCTTCGCCCATTGCCTGCCCGATGACCAGCGGGCCGAGGCCCTGGCCTTCTACGCGTCGTTCACCACCGACGTGCCGGTCCGCGAGTGGGAGCATGAAATGACCCTCCCCGACGGCAGCGTGCACTGGATGTGGTGGCGCGACCGCGCCATCTTCGACGACGCCGGACAACTGGTGGAGTTCCAGGCGGTGGGTCAGGACATCACCGGGCGCCGCCGGGTCGAGAATGCCCTGCGCACCTCCGAGGCGCGCCTGCGCCTGGCCGAACAGCGGCTGCTGGACGCCATCGAGAACATTCCCGACGGCTTCGTCCTGTGGGACGCCTACAATCGGCTGGTGCTGTGCAACCGGAACTACCGGAGCCTCCATTCCACCATCGCCGACGACCTGCTCCCCGGCGTCAGCCACGCCAAGATCGTCCGCCACGCCATCGAACGCAGCCAGTACATGCTGGAGGGCGCCTCGCCGGAAGAGTGGTTCCGGCGTCTCATCGCGGCGCACGAGAGCTGCGACGGGTTCCTGGAGGTGGCCTTCTGTGACGGCCGCTGGGTCTCCCTCAGCAACCGGCGCACCAGCGATGGGGGGGTCGTCGGCATCTGCACCGACATCACCGCCTCGACCATCGCCCTGCGCAACCTGGCGGAGCGGGAGCTGTCGCTGACCGTGTCGCTGGCCGAACTGGACGCCAACGCCCGCCAGCTCGCCCAGTTCGCCGAGGAACTGGAGATCGAACGGGATCGCGCCAATGCCGCCAACGTGGCCAAGTCCCAGTTTCTCGCCAACATGAGCCATGAACTGCGCACGCCCCTCAACGCCATCATGGGCTTTTCCGACATGTACCGGCATGAGACCTTCGGTCCGCTGGGGTCGCCCAAGTACTATGAATACGCCGACCACATCCACGTCAGCGGCGAGCACCTCCTGAGCCTGATCAATGACATTCTCGACATGTCGAAGATCGAGGCGGGAAAGTTCGACCTGCACCAGGAAAAGATCGACCTCAGGGAACTGGTGAAGGACGTCCTGACCCTGGTGGCGGGCCGGGCGGCCGAGGGCGGCCTGACCCTGCGCAACGAGCTGCCCTCCCACCTTCCGCCGCTGGTGGCCGACCATCGGGCGATCAAGCAGGTGATCACCAACCTCATGACCAACGCCGTCAAGTTCACCCACCGGGGCGGGACGGTGACGGTCAGCGCCTGGGTGGCGGACGGCTGCGTGTCGGTGGCGGTGGCCGACACCGGCATCGGCATCGCGCCCGAGCACCTGTCCCGGGTCTTCGAGCCCTTCGTCCAGGTGGAGCGCGAGAGGAATACGCCCCAGGAAGGAACCGGCCTCGGCCTCTCCCTCAGCCGCTCCCTGACCCGGATGCACGGCGGCACCCTCGAAATCGAGAGCGAACTCGATCACGGCACCACCGTCACCATGACCCTGCCCCTGTGGCCGATCCAGTGATGCCGTCAAGCGTAATGGTTGGCTCACGACATCAATGACATGAGCCGGTCACCAGTGTGCTGGCTTTGAGAAAAAAGGCGCAACACGGATAAACACGGATATCCACGGATGAACACGGATGCAGAATACCAGGAAGCTGCCCCAGCTTTACCCGTGACCATGTGTTATTAATAATAATTAATAAAGCACGATGTTTACATGCGTCTCACGTAAGCCTATGTCAAACTCCGCTGCCATCCGTGTTTATCCGTGGATATCCGTGTTAATCCGTGTTGCGCCTTCTTTCTTTGGGCGGACACGCTGATTATCACTTCACGACACGGTGGGAATAATACAGCCTGCCATCCTGGATAGAATTACCGCGCACGAAAGATATGCGCGCTTCAGTTGCGGCGCCGACTGGGCATATTGTCTTTTTCCTCCGACATTACATATCGAGGGAGTGGGCTCGGTAGCGGAGTCGGTGATGGACATTCTGCTCGTTGACGACAACGAGACTGATCGGTTGCTGATGGCGCGTGAGCTGCGGCGTGAGCTGGCGGGAGCGACCGTCGTCGAGGTGGGGGCGAGCGGTGAGTTCGACGAGGCCCTCAGGCGACCGGGATACGATGCCGCGGTCATTGATTACGCCCTGGGCTGGGCGCGGGGGACCGAGCTGCTGCCGCGGATCAAGGTGTGCTATCCGGGCTGCGCCGTGGTGATGGTGAGTGGCGTGGTGGGGGAGGATGTGGCCGTGGAGGCCATGAAGGCCGGCCTCGACGATTACCTGATGAAGAAGGGCGGCTGGCATGGCCTCCTCGGTGCGACCGTGGCGCAGAACGTCGCTCGCAAGCAACGGATCAATGCCAGCCTGGTGGCGCCGGAACTCTATGTCCGCCTGTTCGACCGGGTCCCGGTCGGCGTCTGCCATTGTACGCCCGACGGGATCATCCTCGAAGCGAACCCGACGTTCAGCCATCTGGTTCACGCCGGCACCGCCCGCGGCCACGCCTTGAGTGAATACATTCATGGCGATATCGGCGATCTGATGATCGGAAGCGCGGCGGTGGAAGTCCAGGTCCGTGGAGAGGAGAACGGATGGCTGCTGGCGAAGCTGCAAAAGGTGCAGAGCAGCGGCGGCGGGCTCCAGTCCTTCGAGTGCGTCTTTGCCGAGATAACGCAGCAGAAGCGGACACAGTTCAATCTCGAGACCACCATCAAGGAGAAGGAGATTCTTCTTCATGAACTGTATCACCGCGTCAACAACAACCTCCAGGTCATTCTGACCTTCATCCAGGGCGCGGGTCCAAGGATGCACGACGACGCCGACCGGCAGGTACTCCTGGAGGTGGCGAGCCGGGTCCGGTCGATCGCGATGATGCAGGACCAGCTCTACCGGTCCGGCGACCTGACGCGGGTGGATCTGGGCGCCTATCTCCGCCTGCTGGCCCGCACGATGACGGAGGGAATCGACGTCACGGCGACCGTCGACGTGGTGCCGCTGTCGGTACCGGTGGACAAGGCCATCTCGCTCGGCCTGGCGGCGAACGAAATCATCCTCAATTGCCTGAAACATGCGTTCCGTGGCGTGGAGCATCCCCGCATCGACATCATCCTGCGTCCGCTGTCGGACGACGAGGCACTGCTGACCATCCACGACAACGGTGTCGGCTTCGTGGTCGGCGCAGCACCGACCCACCGGCATGGCGGATTCGGGATGAAGATGATCGGCGCCCTGGCCCGTCAGGCCAAGGCGACCCTCGACATCTCCATGGACACCGGGACGAGGATCACGTTGCGCTTTCCCATCAGCAGCATGGCAAACCAATGAACGGTGAAGAGAGCGGTCGCGTCATGATCGTCGAGGACGAGGCGATGGTCGCCCTTGGCCTCGAAATGCTTCTCGAAAGCTGGGGCTATGACGTCGTCGGCATCGTCGCATCGGGTCAGGAGGCGGTGGAGACGGCGGAACAGGAGCACCCCAGCGTGGCGCTGGTGGACATAACCCTCGACGGCATCATGGACGGCGTCGCGGTGGCGGAGGTGCTGCGCGAGCGCCTTGACGTCGGCAGCATCTTCATCAGCGGCTCACGCGATCCGAAGACCCTCGCCCGCGCCGAGGCCACCCACCCCCTCGCGTTTCTCGGCAAGCCGTTCGATCCGGCCGAACTCCACGAGGTCCTGCGCCAGGCCGGCGTCGGGGAGTGATCCCGGCGAATGGAAAGATCGACTCACGCGACCCTACTCCGTCCGGGCTTTGAGAAAAATGACGCGACACGGGGTGTCGTGGCGGCGTCGTGTTTCGCGGTCATTGGCTTTGTGCCCCACCGCGTTCCAGCCCCACCATCACTCTTCGCGCTCGCGGGTTTCGGCCAGTTGGCGGCGGCGGTGGAGGTTGAGGCCGATTTCGTCCAGGACGGCTTGGTCGCGGCGGCCCTCCTCCTCGCGCTGGCGCTTTTCGCGGTTGGCCTGGCTGATTTCGTAGGTCTTGAGTTCGCGATAGGCCTCGGCCAGCTCGTCCTGGGCCTTGGCGATCAGGCCCTGGACGTTGGCGAGGGTCTGGGCCAGGTCCTCGCGCCGGGCCATGTAGCGGTGGGCATAGGCGCTGTACACCATGCCGATGCCCTCCATGTCCGCCGCCGCCACCTGCTGTTCGTGGCGCAGCTCCGCCTCGAGCTGGTCCTGGGCCTCCACCACCTCGGCCTCGCGCCGCAACATCTCACCCAGCGCCCGGCGCTTTTCGTCCACGCCCCACTTGCTGAAGCGGATCAGCGATTTCAGGTCCTTGCCCACGGCTTAGCCCTCTAGCCCCCTAGCCCCCTGGCGGAACGAGGATCTCCGCCAGCATCTGGTAGCCCATGGCGAGATCGGTCTTTTCCGCCTTGCGCTGGCCGAGGAAATTCTCCAGCGCCGGGTAGTAGTAGATGGCGGTGTCCACTTCGGGATTGCTGCCGCGGCGATAGGCGCCGAGGCGGATCAGCTCGGCCATGTCCTCGTAGGTGGACAAAAGACGCCGCGCCGTGCCGACCAGATCGTTCTCCTCGGCGGTGTTGCAGGCCGGCATGGTTCGCGACACGCTGCGCAGGATGTTGATGGCCGGGTAGCGGCCGCGCTCGCCGATGGATCGTTCCAGCACGATGTGGCCGTCGAGGATGCTGCGCACCGCGTCGGCGATGGGCTCGTTGTGGTCGTCGCCGTCCACCAGCACGGTGAACAGCCCGGTGATGCTGCCGCGGTCGCGTTCGGTGCCGGGACCGGCCCGCTCCAGGAGCTTCGGCAGTTCGGCGAACACCGTCGGGGTATAGCCCTTGGTGGCCGGCGGCTCGCCCGCCGCCAGGCTGATTTCGCGCTGGGCCATGGCGAAGCGGGTGACGCTGTCCATCATGCACACCACGTCCTGCCCCTGGTCGCGGAAGTACTCGGCGACGGCCAGGGTGACGTAGGCAGCCTGGCGGCGCATCAGCGGACTCTCGTCGGAGGTGGCCATCACCACCACGCTGCGGGCCAGGCCCTCGATGCCGAGATCGTCCTCGATGAACTCGCGACCCTCGCGGCCACGCTCGCCCACCAGACCCAGCACGTTGACGTCGGCGGTGGAGTGGCGCGCCATCATCGACATCAGCGACGACTTGCCCACGCCCGAGCCGGCGAAGATGCCCATGCGCTGCCCCTTGCAGCAGGTGAGGAAGGTGTTGATCGCCCGCACGCCGAGATCGATCTTGCCGGCGACCCGGCGGCGGGTGTGGGCCGGCGGCGGGCGGTTGCGGATCGGATAGGCGACCGACCCCGTCGGCAGCGGTCCCTGGCTGTCGATGGGCTCGCCCATGGCGTTGATCACCCGGCCGAGCCAGCCCTGGTCGGGATAGATGGCGGGCTGGGACTCGGCCACCTCGGCGCGACAGCCGAGCCCGACGCCGTCCAGCGCCTCGAACGGCATCAAAAGGACCCGCCCCTCGCGGAAGCCCACCACCTCGCACAGCACATGCCGATCACCGCGGGCGATCAGGGTGCAGCGATCCCCGACGGACAGCGCGCCCCGCGCCCCGCCGATTTCCACCAGCATCCCCTGGACGCTGGTGACGCGCCCATACAGCCGATGTTCGGCCATATGGTCAATCTCACTCAAAAGATTACGGATCAGGAGGGCCATGGCCGCTGACACCCCTTGCTCTGGGTCATATTCGACTTCATAATCAGGCCTTAGGTCTTAATGCGCGGTAAATGTCGGCGGATCATACGGGGACAGACAGCAGTCAAGGTGTCCCCGCCGCCGTTGACGGGCCGTCGCCCGTACCGCCCTGGGGTAGCGCCGATGCGGGTGTTGGTGGTCGAAGATGAGCCGTCGACGGCCAAGGGGATAGAACTTCTCCTGCGGGGGGAGGGCATGGTGGTCGACTCGACCGGTCTGGGCGAGGACGGCCTGGAAATCGGCAAGCTCTATGACTACGACGTCATCCTCCTCGACCTGATGCTGCCCGACATGGACGGTTACGACGTGCTGCGGGGCCTGCGCAAGGCCAAGGTCGAGACGCCGGTCCTCATCCTGTCGGGCCTCGACAGCGCCGACAGGAAGGTCAAGGGCCTGGGCATCGGCGCCGACGACTACCTCACCAAGCCCTTCGACAAGGCCGAGCTGGTGGCCCGCATCCAGGCCATCGTGCGCCGCTCCAAGGGCCATGCCATGTCGGTGATCCGGACGGGCCGGCTGGCGATCAACCTGGATGCCCGCACCGCCACGGTGGACGACGCGCCGCTGCACCTGACCGGCAAGGAGTACGGCATCCTCGAACTCCTGTCCCTGCGCAAGGGCACCACGCTGACCAAGGAAATGTTCCTGAACCACCTCTACGGCGGCATCGACGAGCCCGAGTTCAAGATCATCGACGTCTTCATCTGCAAATTGCGCAAGAAGCTGGCCCAGGCCAGCGGCGGCGAGAACTACATCGAAACGGTGTGGGGCCGCGGTTACGTTTTGCGCGATCCCGCCGAAGTACGCCCCGAGGCGCGCCAGGACGCAAGCGTTCAGGCTTGACCCGCCGCTGACAATCTGCCACGACAGCGACCCCCGCCCCCTGATACCAGGAGAAACGAGAGTGATGATGTACGTCACGGTGCAGGTGACTCCGTTCGCGCAGAACTGCTCCCTGGTGTGGTGCAGCGAGACCATGAAGGGCGCCGCGGTCGACCCCGGGGGCGACCTCGATCGCATCACCCGTACCGCCGAGGCGAAGGGGGTGACGATCGAGAAGATCCTGCTCACCCATGGACACATCGACCATGCCGGCGAGGCGGGGATTCTGGCGAAGAGCCTTGGCGTCCCCATCGAGGGGCCCCACAGGGACGACAAGCCCTGGCTGGATCAGATGACCGACCAGGCGCGGATGTTCGGAGTCACCTTCGGCAAGAGGTTCACCCCCGACCGCTGGCTCGAGGACGGGGATACCGTCACGTTCGGCACGATCGTCCTGTCCGTCCTGCACTGCCCCGGCCATTCCGCCGGCCACGTGGTGTTCTTCGAGCCCTCGAGCCGGGTGGCGCTGGTGGGCGACGTATTGTTCCAGGGATCCATCGGCCGGACCGACTTTCCCGGCGGCGACCACGCCACGCTGATCCGCTCCATCCGCGAGCGGCTGCTGCCCCTCGGTGACGACGTGACCTTCATCTCCGGTCACGGCCCCAATTCCACCTTCGGCACGGAACGGCGGAGCAATCCCTATCTGTGAGGCCAGCAAGGCAATCGGGCGAACCGATCAAAAAGCCCTCTCCCCCCTCTTCCGGGGGGAGAGGGAGTGAAGGTGGCGGTTCTCACTTCAGCCGATTGCCCTGGTGAGGCCGGGGCGTCAGATGGCCTGTAAGCCGGGTTCTGTCCCCACTCGCGTGGGGGATGGCCATTCATCTGGGACGTCCGTTACCGAACGCCTCGCGCGACCGACCCGGACGGCGGCGCGGAAACCCGCGTGCCGTTCCCTCCGTTGCCGGAAGGACGGCGAGCCGTCCCTACTTGGTCTTGCTCCCGGTGGGGTTTGCCATGCCGCCCCCGTTGCCGGGGCCGCGGTGCGCTCTTGCCGCACCCTTTCACCCTTGCCGACAAGCCCCGGACCCGAAGGTCCACGGCCCGTGCCGGCGGTCTGCTCTCTGTGGCACTTTCCCTGAGGTCACCCTCGCCGGGGGTTACCCGGCACCGTGTTTCCGTGGAGCCCGGACTTTCCTCCCCCCGCCGCGGCTGGCGCGGCGAAAGGCGGCCATCCGGCCATCTGACGCCACCACAGTGTAGCGTGTTCGTGGCCGCCGTCAAAGACATGGATTCAGGACTATCCGGTTTCCTGAGGTCAGTGCATAAGCAGCCTGGTGACGATGGCAACGCTCAAGGCCAGATTGAATCCGACCATCCACTTCAGGACAAGCATTTCGGCCTTGCCGCGCAACTCCATTTCCCGCAGATCGGCCTTGCCGCGCAATTCCATTTCTCGCAGATCGGCCTTGGTCGCCAGGCCTTGAAGGTCGGCCTCCCGGGCCTCCCGCAGCACGTCGGTGACGGTCTCCGCCTGGGGCTCGGTGAACCCGGCTTCCTTCAGTCGCTTGATGATCCTGAACGTATCGATGGCGAGCGTGCTCATGTCCGTATAGTGAGGCTCCCGAAACCTCATGTCAACGGACGTTGCCCTGCTTGCGCCGGTGCGTCATCTGGACTATGCAGACGGTCGCATCGGCTGCTGGAGGATCCTGGCCATGGAGAACGGCCTCTTCGATCGTTATTTCGCCAGTCTGCGCACTCTGTCCGGGTCGCTGGAAGCCACCGATGCGGCCGGAGCGGCGATGACCATGGAGGCGGCGGGCCACTGGGCCGCGACCACCGCCCGCGCCACCCACGCCGCGGGCCGCAAGATCATGTTCATCGGCAACGGCGGCAGCGCCGGGATCGCCAGTCACCTCGCCATCGACTACTCGAAGAACGGCGGCATGCGATCGCTGGCCTTCAACGACCCGGCGGCCCTGACCTGTCTCGCCAACGACCTGGGCTATGAGCAGGTGTTCGCCAAGCAGATCGACCTCCATGCCGTCGAGGGCGACCTATTGTTCGCCATTTCCAGCTCAGGCCGGTCGGTCAACATCCTGCGGGCGGTGGAGACGGCCCGCGACCGCGGCTGCCGGGTGATGACCCTGAGCGGCTTCTCCCCCGACAATCCGCTGCGGCGCCTGGGCCACGTCAACGCCTATGTGGCGAGCGACCAGTACGGCTTCGTCGAGATCATGCACATGACGATCCTGCACGCCGCCCTCGACGTTGCCATGGGCTGGAACGGCGCCGTGATGGGTTGAAGAAAGGAAAGGACGAGGGGCCGAGGGGCCCCTCGTGCTCCCCGGAACTTTTCATACTGGATGCAGGCATGCATTTGGAAAGCGCGCGGCTCACTGCCGTTTCGGGCGGATCCTGACGTGATCCACCACCTTGCGGACGGCGTCGATGTCGCGGGCCTGCTGGATCACCCGGTCCAGTTCCTCCTGGGTGTGGGCGACGCCCAGCAGGTAGACGACGCCGTTGACCGCGCGGATGGAGACGTTGACCTTCTGCAGGTCCTCGGACACCAGCAGGCGGGTCTTCAGCCTTTCCTCGATCACCGTGTCGTTGATGAAGCTGCCGAGGGTGGCCTCGTCGGCGATCTGGATTTCGTCGATCACCGCCTTGACGCCCGAGATGCTCTTGGCAATGGCGATGACCCGGTCCCGATCCTCGGGGCGGCTGACGGCGCCGGTCAGGGCCACCCGCCCCTCCCACACCTGGATGCCCACCGCGCGATAGATCCGGGAGTCGGCCTCGAACATCATCTTGTTGAGGGAGATGCGGATCTCGGCGTCCAGGGTCTGCTCCCGCAGGGTGCGGTCGTCGCTCTCGATGCTGGTGATGCCGAGGGCCGCCCCCGTCGGTGAACAGCCCTCGAGGCCGCCCATCAGAAGCAGAGTGCCGATCGCCAGCATGGCCGCTGTCCTTGCGCCCAATCCCATCATAGTCCCTCCCCTCTCCCCCTGGCCCAGCCCCGGATCCCGTCTGGAGTCCAGGGGGGGGCTGGCAAACCGCATGGTGACGCCAATATCCTTGACCATGGGCCTTGAGCCATGTCTCATGGTCGCTATCCGGGTGGGATGGTAGCGCGAAGTTCCTTCCAGAGATACCCCCCGGTTGGCTACGACCATTTGACGGCATGTCGTTCACTGCCCGCTTTCGACTCCACCTGATTGCCCAGTTCCCCTGGTCATGGAAGGACTCGAGTGATGTACCGGCAGACCGAATACGACCGCACCCTCGTTACCCGGAAGGTCGGAGAGTTCCGCGCCAAGGTGCGCCGTCGTCTCGACGGCGAGCCGGCCGGGCAGGTCGTCCGCCCGTCACCGACCATGAACGGCGTCTATCTCCAGTGCCAGGCCTACATGCTGCGGGTCGCCATTCCCTATGGCACGCTGTCCTCGCGGCAGATGCGCCGGCTGGCCGACGTGGCGCGACACTATGATCGCGGCTATCTCCATGTCACCACCTCCCAGAGCGTCCGCTTCCACTGGCCGAAGCTTCGGGATGTGCCCAGCATCGTCAGGGACCTGGCGGCGGTGGAACTTCACGTCCTGACGCCGGGCGCCAGTGGCGTCCGCACCCTCACCACCGATCCCTTCGCCGGAGTGGCCGAAGGCGAGGTCGAGGACCCCCGCATCTACTGCGAGATCATCCAGCAGTGGGCCCAGGCTCACCCTGATCTGGCCCACGTGACCCAGGGTCTCGCCATCGCCGTCGCCGGTTCCCACGACGACCGGGCGTTGTCGCGCTTTCACGACCTCGGGTTCATCGCCCGCCGCAACGCCGACGGCCTGATCGGATTCGAGGTGCTGGCCGGCGGCAGTCATGGCCGGACACCCAGTGTGGGCGTCACCATCCGCCCCTTCCTGCAGGAAGCCGACCTGCCGTCCTACCTGGAAGCGATCGTCCGGGTCTGCGACCGGCACGTCGGCGGCGACGGCCGGCCCGAGCACCGGCTTGCCGTGGTGATCCGTGACGTGGGCGTTGCCGGATTCATCCGGCAGGTGGAGGCGGAGTGGCCCCGCTGCCACGACCGCGACTCGCTGCTCTGCACCACGGACATCGACCTCATCGCCCGGGAGTTCGCGCTTCCCTACCCCGTGACTCCGGATGCGCCGGTTCCCGGCCTCAGGGACGCCGTGGCCCGGGATCCGGCGTTCGGTCACTGGCTGGCCACCTGCGCCCTGGCTCACCGGGATCCGGGACGCGCCATCGTCGTCGTGTCGCTGAAGACGGCCGGTGGCGTGCCGGGCAACATCGGCTGGGAGCAGATGGATCTGCTGGCGGGATTGGCCGACCGCTTCAGCCAGGGCGAGATTCGCCTCACCCATGACCAGAATGTGGCCTTTCCCCACGTCCTCGCCGCCAACCTGCATGCGCTGTGGCTCGCCCTGATCCAGATCGAGCTTGCGACTCCCAACGTCGGGCTGGTGAGCGACATCGTCAGCTGTCCCGGACTGGACTACTGCCCCCTGGCCACGACCCGCACCATGCCCCTGGCCCAGACCATCAGCCG
Organism: Alphaproteobacteria bacterium; assembly: GCA_039908285.1. GTDB lineage: Bacteria > Pseudomonadota > Alphaproteobacteria > Rhodospirillales > Rhodospirillaceae > JAMOBE01. Next base: position 5,619 of record JAMOBE010000030.1, on the reverse strand, counting down.
TCGACTCGATGACCTGCAGCGGCAGCGCCACATCGGGCCGCTCGGGATCACGATCTCGGGGTGCGCCGGCGGCTGCGGCCGCCATTGCGCCGGAGCCATCGGCCTCCTCGGCGTCGAGCGGGCGGGCGAGGATCACTTCCAGATCCTGCTCGGCGGTAATTCCGGAGTCGACGCCGCCCTCGGCGAGCCGATCGGCCCGCCGCTGCCCCGGGCCAGGGTGGTGGATGCGGTGGAGCGCATCATCGAGACCTACGTCGGTCGACGCCTGCGGGACGAGGGCTTCCTCGACACCTGGCGGCGGCTGGGACCGGAGCCGTTCCGCGCCGCGATCATGGCGTCGGACGGTGCGGCGCCGAACGGACAGGGTGCATAGAACCGATTTTTGCTCTCGCGACCCTATCGCGGCCGTTGGTCGCAACCAAAAAGGGAGTCGTATTGCTGACCCCGAGAATCTTCGCGCGCCGCGAAGATTCTCGGGGTCAGCAATACGGAGGGCCGGGTATACTCCCGGCATGGCGGCCATCACGCGCTATATCCTCCGGCAGATTTCGGTGGGGACGTTCCTCGTCGCCCTGGGGATGGCCTGTATCCTGTGGCTGACCCAGTCGCTGCGCTTCGTCGAGCTGATCGTCAAGAAGGGGCTGTCCATCGGCACCTTCCTGCGGCTGACCCTGCTGCTGCTGCCGAATTTTCTCGTCATCATCGTGCCGATTTCCCTTTTCGCGGTCGTGCTGTTCACCTACAACCGGCTGAACACCGACCGTGAACTGGTGGTCCTGCGTGCGGCGGGGATGAGCGACTTCGGATTGGCCAGGGCCGCCCTGGTTCTGGCCTCGGTGCTGGCCATCGGGGGGTATGCCTTGACAGTGTCCCTGGTGCCGAGATCCGTGGAACGCTTCCGCGAGATGCAGTGGACCATCCGCAACGACATGTCCGCCATCCTCCTCCAGGAGGGGATGTTCACCGAGATTTCCCCCAACCTGACGGTCTATATCCGCTCACGCTCGCCGGAGGGTGAGCTGCTCGGCATCCTGGTCCACGACAAGCGCAGCCCTAACCGCTCCGTCACCATGATGGCCGAGCGCGGCGTGCTGGCCTTCGGCGAACAGGGGCCGCGAGTCCTGATGGTCAACGGCAACCGTCAGGAAGTCAGGACAGGGGAGAATGACCTTTCGCTGCTCTATTTCGACAGCTACAATGTCGAGTTGAGTTCCATCGGCGATCCGGAGGACATCCGCTTCCGTGACGCCCGCGAGAGGCCGATGCGAGAGCTTCTTACCTTGTCCGAGGCGGACGGCGTCCAGCCGATCGACGTCCGGCGCTTCCGGGTCGAGGCGCATCAGCGGATCGTCAACCCGCTCTATAATCTGACCTTCGTCGTCATCGCCCTCGCCACCCTGCTCAGCGGCTCCTTCAACCGCCGGGGCCACGGCGCCCGCATCCTGGTGGCGGTCGGCCTGATGATCGCGGTGGAGGCGGCGGCGCTGGGTGCCGGCAACCTGGCCACCAAGCACCTGTCGTCGATTCCACTCCTGTACGTGACCGCCCTGCTGCCGGTGGTCATCGGGCTGATCGTGCTGCTGCGGCACGACCGCCGCATCACCCTGCCATGGTCCAGGGCGGCAGCCACCGTAGTTCCGGGGTGAGAGGGTGGAGATGATCCTGCACCGAAGGCAAAAAATGCCCTCTCCCCCCCTCTTCGGGGGGAGAGGGTTGGGTGAGGGGGGGGCTTTCGCCATGCTGGTGGTGTGCGCCGGGCTGGTGGCGTTCCCCTGGTCCGGATTGGCGGCGGCTCAGGGTGCGGAGCCCCCGGGGGCCGGTCAGACCACGGACGAGCCTCCGGTCCTGATCACCGCCGACGAGATGGACTACGACCGCGAACTGGGAACGGCGACGGCGCGCGGCCATGTGGAGGTCACCTATCAGGATCGGGTGCTGCTGGCCGATACGGTGAGCTACAACAGTCGACAGGACGTGGTGACCGCCTCCGGCAATGTCTCCCTCGTCAATCCCGACGGCTCGGTGATGTTCGCCGAATACACCGAGCTGACCGGCGACCTGAAGAAGGGCATCGCGAAGAACATCCGCCTGCTGATGGCCGACCGGTCGCGGGTGGCGGCGCTCGAAGCCAGGCGCGACGGCAGCGGCCGCAACGAAATGACCCGGGCGGTCTACTCGCCCTGCCAGCCCTGCCGCGACGACCCCGAACGGCCGCCGGTGTGGCAGATCAAGGCGGAAACGGTGACGCAGGACGAGACCGCGCACCAGGTGGAGTATCACGACGCCTGGATCGAGATGTTCGGCCAGCCGGTGGCCTATACCCCCTATCTCTCCCACCCCGACCCCAGCGTGAAGCGCCGCAGCGGGTTCCTGCCGCCCACCTGGGGCGGGACCAAGAACCTGGGCGCCACGCTGCGGCTCCCCTATTTCTGGGAACTCGGACCGAGTTCGGACTTCACCTTCACGCCGGTGCTGACCGCGAGCGAGGGGCCGGTGCTCTCCGGCGAGTACCGCCAGCGCTTCGACAAGGGAGAGACCAAGACCGGCGCCAGCATCACCCGCGACAGCCGCAGGGAAGTGCGCGGTCATATCCAGAGCCGGAACAAGTACGAGTTCAACGACGTCTGGCGCAGCGACGTGCAGATCGACCGCACCACTGACGACACCTACATGCGCCGCTATGGCTTCGGCAACAAGCCCTGGCTCACCACCCGCGGCACCATGGAGGGCTTCTTCGGCCGCCGCAGCTACTTCGGGACCAGCGCCTACACCTTCCAGGGCTTGCGCCGGGGAGCGAACTCCTCCCTGACACCCATCGTCATGCCGGTGATGGACTACAACTACATGGGAGATCCGGGGCGTCACGGGGGGTACTGGACCCTCGACGCCAACGCCCTGGTGCTGGAACACGAACGGGCCGCCGACAGCCGCCGCGTGTCCGTCATCGGCGGCTGGTCCCTGCCCTATACGGCACCGGCCGGAGACATCTACAAGCTCTCCGCAACGTTGCGCGGCGATGCCTATCACATCGGCGATCTCTACCTCAACAACCGGCCGAAGTTCACCGGCATGACGGGTCGGGTCAATCCCGAGGTGGCCCTAGACTGGCGCTATCCATTCGCCCGCGACGTCGGCGAGTCCCACCAGGTCCTCGAGCCCATCGTCACCGCGGCGGCGAGTCCCCCGGGCGGCAACACCTACAAGATCCCGAACAGCGACAGCCGCGACTTCGAGTTCGACGACACGAACCTGTTCAGCCGCAACCGCTTCACCGGCCTCGACCGCATCGAGACCGGGCCGCGCATCAATTACGGCGTGCACTTCAGCGATTACAGCCCCCACAACGGCCATACGTCGGTGCTGGTGGGACAGACCATCCGCAGTCACGTGGACCACAAGGCCTTCGGCGGCGAGACCGGCCTTGAGAACAAACTGTCCGACTACGTGGGACGGGTCGACATCGCCCCCTACGGCAATCTCAATCTCCTCTACCGCTTTCGCCTGGCGCGGGAGGACCTGTCACCCCAGCGCAACGAGATCACCCTGGGCGCCGGCCCGAAGCCGCTGCGGGTCTCCGCCAACTACGTCCAGGTCCGCAAGCCGAAGACCGAGGGGGCCGAGTTCGGCGATCGCGAGGAATTGGCCCTCCAGGTCTCCTCGCATCTGACCCAGTACTGGCGCCTCGGTGTCGGGTATCGCTACAACCTGGCCAGCAACGGCGGGCCAGTCAACACCAACGTTGGCCTCACCTACGAGGACGAGTGCTTCCTGTTTCTGAGCGACGTCGGCCACGACTTCACCGCCGACCGGGACATCCACGGTGGCACCACCTTCATGTTCCGGGTGATCTTCAAAAGTCTGGGCCAGGTGCAGACCGGGTTGTAATCTTACTGTATTACTGACCTGTAATACGAATCTTTTTAGTTGCGGCTCCGCCGCGATAGGTCACGAACCGATCACCAGCCTTGCGGACCAAAGAAAGAAGGCGCAACACGGATGAGAACGGAGTTTGATCCTGGCTCCTCTGCCATCCGTGTTTATCCGTGTTGCGCCTTTTTCGTCAAGCGGACACGCTGATTGTCACTTCACGACACGGTAAGATCAGGCTCTCAGGTATGACATGCTGACGGGTTGGACGATACGGCTCAAGCGGCTGGTGCCGAGCGGCCTTCTCGGCCGGTCGCTGCTGATCATGGTGATGCCGCTGATTCTGCTTCAGGTGGTGTCGGCGTTCGTATTCTACGAGCGGCACTGGACCACCGTCGCCCGCCAGCTCGCCCAGGGACTGGCCGCCGACATCACCGCCGTGGTCGAGGCTCGTCGCACCTTCGCCGATGCCGACGACGATGCCGGACGGACGTGGTTCGTCGATCTGGCGGGAGCGCTGGACCTCAAGGTGACGATGGACGAGGGCGGCATCCTCCACGTCATCGGCGCCGATCTCGGCGATGACCTGGCCACCGACACCCTGGCCCAGGCCCTGCGCGACCGCGTGGCACAACCGTTTTCCATCGACACCACGCCGCAGCGCGACGTCCGCGTCAGCATCCAGATGGTCGACGGCGTGCTGCGGTTCGAGGCCTCGCGCAAGCGCCTGTTCACCTCCACCACCTACATCTTCGTGCTGTGGATGGTGGGCTCGTCGCTGGTGCTGTTCGGGGTCGCCACCCTGTTCATGCGCAACCAGGTGCGGCCGATCCGGCGTCTGGCGGCGGTGACCCATGGCTTCGGCAAGGGCCGCGACGTGCCCTCCTTCAAGCCCGAGGGCGCGGCGGAGGTGCGCCAGGCCGGTCAGGCCTTCAACCTGATGCGGGAGCGCATCCGCCGCCAGATCGACCAGCGCACCGAAATGCTGGCCGGCGTCAGCCACGACCTGCGCACGCCCCTGACGCGGATGAAGCTGCAACTGGCGATGGCCGGAGCGCTGGAGGGCGTCGAGGAACTGACGGAGGACGTGGCCGAGATGGAGCGGATGGTCGAGGGCTACCTGGCCTTCGCCCGCGGCGAGGGCACCGAGGCCATCCGTCCGGCCAGCCTGATGCGCATCGTCGAGGACGTGGTGGGCCGCTTTCGCCGCAACGGCGGACGCATCGACCTGCACGTGGAGCGGGACGTGGTGGTGCCGGTCCGGCCCGACGCGGTGGGCCGCTGCCTCGGCAACCTGATCGGCAACGCCATCCGCTATGCCGAGCATGTGGCGGTGCGGGCCGGGCAGCGGGGCGACGTGGTGGAGATCATCATCGACGACGACGGCCCCGGCATCCCCGCGGAAAAGCGCGAGGAGGTGTTCAAGGCCTTCTACCGGGTAGAGGGCTCGCGCAACCCGGCGACGGGCGGGGTCGGCCTCGGCCTGACCATCGCCCGCGACCTGGCCCGCAGCCACGGCGGCGAAATTCTGCTCGAGGACAGCCCCATGGGCGGCCTGCGAGCCCGGGTGCGGCTGCCGCTATAATCCAAAGGTTCCGCTCGTATAATACGGTTTCCAGAAAATCCGTGGATTTTCTGGAAACCGAGCCCGCGTCATGCCAACGGCATGCCTTCGGCATGACGCGGGCCGGCGCCCCTGCGCCGAAAGCCAAGGCCGGAGGCCGCGTCATGTCGGAGACGTGCCTTTGGCAC
>JAMOBE010000170.1:0-4294 GCA_039908285.1 Alphaproteobacteria bacterium | reverse complement strand
TGGCCGCCCCCGAGATCGCCCGGCACCTCGCGGACATGGAGGCCCAGGCCGATCTGCAGGAACGCATCCTGCGCGCCGCCCAGGCCAACGACCCGGCCGCCGCCCGCGACGCGACGATCGCTGGTCAGGTTGACCAGTTCCGCCGCGCCAATCCTTACGCCACGGACGATGACATGGCGAAGGCGCGCGAGGCCCTCGTCCGGACCAGCGTCAACGCCCAGCGGCAAGCCGCCCTGTCCGCCCAGACCGGTGGCGACATCGACGCGCGTCGGGCTGCTGCCCAGGCAGAACTTGACGACCTTGCCGCCGTGACCGACGCCGAGGGCCAATGGATCATCAGCCGCGAAAACGTGGCCCGCCGCCAGCAGCGGATCGACGAGGACGTCTGTCTGGGCGCTCAAGCGCCGCGCGGGCTTGGCGCCGGGGCCAGATCGACAACCTCATGGCCACTCGGACATTCGCCGGCGGCGCCGACGCAGCGCTCATGGAGTACGATATTTGATTGCGGCTCCGCCGCATTGGGGACTCCGCCGGCAACCAGGCCAGGCAGGCATCGGAGGTGATGGGCAACGCACTGAAGGGTCTCGAGAACGGCCTGGTCGGCATCGCCGACGGAACGAAGACGGCGAAGGACGCCTTCAAGGACATGGCGACATCGATCATGAGCGACCTCACGCGCATGACCGTCCGCCAGGCCATCACCAATCCGCTCGCCGGCATGCTCGGGCTGGACCAGGGCGGCGGCAGCGGAACCGGCCTGATCGGCAGCCTCTTCGGCAACAACAGCGGCTCAGGCTGGCTCACCGACCTGATCGGCTCCTTCGGCCTGTTCCACGAGGGCGGTGTCGTGACGGAGGCACGCCTTCGGCATGACGTCGGGATGCCGGCCGCGGCGAGCGTGACGGCCCCGTTCTCGCTGTTCGCCGCCGCTCCCCGCTATCACGGTGGCGGAGTCGTGACGGAGGCACGCCTTCGGCATGACGTTGGTCTCGGCCCCGACGAGGTGCCGATCATCGCCCGCAAAGGCGAACGCGTCCTGACGGAGGCCCAGCAAGCCAGGACCGGCTCCTCACCAGACCGGCCGGTCAACGTGGTCATGAACATCACGACACCCGACGCCGCGTCCTTCCGGAAATCGCAAGGCCAACTCGCCGCCGAGATGGCACGGGCGGTCACAAGGGGGCGGAGGAATTTGTAGACGCGGCCCGCCTATGATCGTCTATGATATACATATATGGGCCGGTACGGCCCCGTATGGCTCGGCGGTCCGAGAGACGGAACGGGATGTGCCAGCGGTTTACGGATGGAGCGGTCGGGGTGCGCGGCTTGCTGGGGCCGGTGTCCGCCTTGGCGAATATGCTCCCGGTGTCCGAGGGGTAGTGATAATGACGTCTACGAATGCAACTGATCTCACCGCTTATAGGGATGATATCAAGGCCATCCTGGAAGGTTCGAAGGCGGGGCCGGTTAAAAATCTTAGCATTGGTAATGCCGTTGTCCTCCTTGAGTATATTTTTGTCGGATCAACGCGGACCGTCGATATCTTGTGTCGTAATCTCAATCCTGAAGCATATGATCGTACTGAATTGATTGCTGCGGCGAAGGCGTTTCTTGTCCGTGGAGGGCGACTGAGGCTCCTGGTCCAGGAGTCTTTGACGTGGTCTGATGTGCGTGCGCGAGTCTTCGTGGAGCGGATGATTTGTCACGGGAGGATTGGTGCCTTTGACATTCGTCTTTCTGATGTCGCATCGGCACAAGGCGCTCATAATTTTGCTGTTGGCGATTCCCGCCACTATCGTTACGAGCCTGACAGGACAACGACCGAGGCGGAGGCTGACTTCAACGATCCCACCAGGGGCTGTGCGTTCGCGAAGGAATTTGAAACGCTCTGGTCTAAGGCACAGGGAATTCCCGAGCGCCCTGCTCCACCGGAAAGTGTGCGTATCGTTCATGATGTGGATGGGGACAGCCATATTTTTTCGGCTCCGGCGGTTTTTCCGACGCTTCTGGTGACTGTGGACGACCCGAGTCGCGCCGGCCAAGTTCTGACCGAGTCTGCACGGGCGTTGGCATGGATTGTTTTTGGCTGCGACTGCACGTACACGGTGAAGAACCCCGCCGATCTCGATGGGCTGACGCTGACAAGAGACTGATACGGCCGGAACAATGCCCGTCTTTCGATGGCGCACTTGGTGACGCCGTTGTGCGGATGCCATCATGGATGCCTGCGCCTTGATATCGTTGGATTTGATACCGCAGAGCTACCGCGTGACGCAGAGCGCGGTGCACACGATTCTCAAGAACCTTGGGTTCGATCGATGCGAGGCGGTCAGGGGCAGCTTGACTGAAACTTGGTGTCATGGCGTCTCGTCCCGAAATGTGATCGTTCTTGGCGAGTGGCGGATGGATGCCCCGCGAGGCAAGGTCGTGGACTCGCGCTATCTATTTCGTCTCTTGGACGTACAGATCAGGGGGATCGTGGGTTCCAGCGCTCGTCTGCAACGCTTTCTGAAGCTTCTTTCCGAGAAGGACGTGGTGAACGACTTCGACGTTGAGAACGCCTGTTGAACTTGTTCGTTGCGTATCTACTCTGCTGCGGGTCGTCCCGGGTGGCGGGGCCTGTAGTGGGCCTCGAACAGGACCGGGTCGCGCTCCACGGCGCGGCAGGCGATGCCCAGGCCACGGGGGACCCTGGTCTCTCCGTTCTTATAGTTGTGCCAGGTGCTGACGGCAACACCGAGGAAATCGGCCGCTTCCTGGTTGGACAGGCGCAGGCGTGCCTGCCATGCCGCCAGATCGTCCCTGCCGAAGGGGCGCTGCTGATCGCGGAGCGCTTCGATGTGGCTTGAGTCTATCGCGACGTCTCCATCCTCGTCCCACTGCACGGCAAGGCCGTGGTCGCCGACGGCGGCGCGGGAGAATGCGTCGTTTTTCCGCAGCGGAGACAGGGCATCACCTCCCGTCGCGATCCATCCGGAAAGATCGACCTGATCAACCGCGCCATCGCGCCACGTCACGGTAAGGACCGAGCCCGAGGAAGCGATCACGTCTGCGATGCGGGGAATCGGGCGGTGGTCGGTCATGGCGGCGTCATCCCTCAATAAGCTGAAAGCGTGGATTGCAGCGGTTCCATTCTGCGACCAATGTGACTCTGTTGGTCTCGGCCCATTCGCGGATGATGCCGAAAACGTCCGATGGCACATCCCCGCGAAGGATCGCTATCGAATCGATGGCGATCAGGGCGGAAAAGTCAGGAGCGACAACATGGAAATGTGGGGGCAGGTGGTCGTTGCCGTAGACCTTGATCACCACATTGCCGAATCGCGCCAGGCTGCCCATGTCACCCCATCCTCCTGACACGAAACATACCCCAAATTCTGGATAGGGTCAATCCAGAATTTGGATATGGTTTACGCAACACCAAGGCCAGAAACGGAGCACGAAACGATGGAGCCGCAGGCACCTGATTGGAAGGGCGTGATGCTGGAAACGGCGAGGGAGATCCTCCGCCAGGGGGAACTCTATCTTTCCGCGCAGCTCACGACGGCGCTGGCCGCCGATCAGAGAGCCGTCCGGCTGGCCGGTCTCTTTTCGGCCGCAACGTCCGGACTACTGGCCGGCGGATTGGCTCTGCTGACGGCTGACTCGCCAGTCGTCGAGCTTGGAACAGCGGCTCTGGTGATGGGGGTAACGATGCTGGTGGGTCTGTGGTTCGCGGTCAAGGCGACCAGGCCCGTGGACTTCTATGTCGTGGGCAACCATCCGCGACAGTGGTGGACCGAAGACGACCTGCATGGCCCCCTGTCCATCGCCCTCGGCCAGCAAGGCGAGCACTGCCAGAAGGCGATCGACCATAACGCCGAGGTGCTCGCCGGCAACGGACGGTCCCTCCGCGTGGCACTGACCCTCGGTCTCTGGACGCCCGTCGTGGGTATTCTCACTGCCGCTATGGCTTGGGGCGTGACGGCGGGCGGGGCGGCGGCGGTGGTCTTGGCGGTGGGGACGAAGGTTTCGGCATTCCTCGGTTGTCCGGGATCTTGACGATCGGGGGCGGTGGGTTGGGCAGAGCCTGCACCGGGGCATCAATCATCATCGTCTCCTCACTCGCCGTCACTCCACTCGGCGCCCGTCATTCATGGCAGAAATCATGACCAGTTTGTAACAGGGGCAAAAGGCCGGGCGGGAGCGGTTCAGGGGGCGGCGACGAGCTGGGCGAGGTTTGGGATGTGTTCGCCGCTGACACCCAGACGGCTGCCGAGGTAGTCCCAGAATGAGACGCCGAGCTTGCCGCACG
>JAMOBE010000029.1:0-37716 GCA_039908285.1 Alphaproteobacteria bacterium | reverse complement strand
AAAGCCGACCGCCACCATCGCCTGGATCGACAGCACCCGCGCCTGCAGCCGCTGGGGAAGATCGCGGCCGGACAGGGCCACCGCCATGCCGAACAGGGCCAGGGTGGTCACCCACAGCAGCATGGAGCCCTCGTGGTTGCCCCACACGCCGGACACCTTGTACAGCATGGGCTTGTCGGTGTGGGAATTGGCGGCGACGTTGACCACCGAGAAGTCGCTGACCACGTAGGCGTGCATCAGAACGCCAAAGGCGATGGCGACGCAGAGAAACTGCACCGCCGCCGCCGGCCGCGCCATGGCGATCAGGGCGCCGTCGCCCCGCGCCGCACCAAGATAGGGGACGACCGCCTGCACCACGGCAACGACCAGGGCCAGAAGCAAAGCGTAGTGCCCCAGTTCAACGATCATGAAACTCCTCCCGACGTTGGACCCGCACTATACACGACATCGGTACGGATGGCGATTTTCCCAACGCGATACGGCCGCGACCGCCCGAACCGATTCACACCGTGCTGTCGGTAAAAGAAACAGATAACACGGATGAAAACGGATAAGAAGGGATGAAAGCGGATATAGCGGTGCTTGACATGGACTTCTGGGGCATACACTGGTAAATGCTGTTGTATTGGCATAATCATATTAATAGTAACATAACATGGATACGAATTGAGATGGACGCCCCCCCCCTGGCAATTTACATCCGTGCCCATCCGTTCCTATCCGCGTTCATCCGTGTTACCTGTTTCTTTCTCGACACCAGCTCGGTGTCAAAATCAAGGTACCCCGGCACCACGGAGAAGAAAAGCCCCCTCCCCCTGTTCGGGGGAGGGGGCACTCCTCTTGGCGTTCCCTCACAGGCGACGCCGGTACCGGGCGATGCCACCGAAACTGCCGACCCAGGTGCTGCCGTCCTTGCCATAGGTGATGGAAAACACGTTGTCCGAGAACAGACCGTCCTTGGTCGTGTAAAGCTTGAAGGTCTTGCCGTCGTACTTGACCAGCCCCCGGTTGGTGCCGACCCACAGCAGCCCATCCTCCGTCCGCCGCAGCATGAAGATGTGGTTGGAGGGCAGGCCATCGGCCATCGTGTAGGTCTTCCACGCGGTGCCGTCGTAGTAGCTGAGCCCCGCCCCCCAGGTCCCCGCCCACACGCCGCCCTTGTCGTCGATGGAGATGGAGATGACATAATTGGGGTTATAGGCGATCGACACGTTCTCCAGCCCCTGCTCCTTCTTCTGTTGGGCGTGGTGCCGCGAGGTGGTGCCGGGGTCGCTGTCGAGGGGCATCTGGCTCTTGACCAGATCGAACTGGGCGCCCAGGCCCTCGGCATGGGTCCAGCGGGTCCACTTCTCGTCCTTGAAGCGGGCGACGCCGCCTTCGGTGGCGAGCCAGATCTCACCGTTCTTGCCGGCCGCCAGGCCATAGACCCAGTCGTTGGGCAGTCCACCCTTGGTGTTTTCGACGGTGAACGTATCCCAGGAGCTGATGTCGTCCAGCTTGTTGCCGCGAACGCGGTTGGCTCCCGACCAAGTGGCGATCCAGGTGTCGCCGTTGGCGGCATGCAGCACGTCGTAGACGAAGGCGTCACCCATCCCATCGGGCACGTTGTAGCCACGCCAGGTGCCGGAGCGGGTGTCGAGGATGGACAGGCCGCCGCCATAGGTCCCAACCCACAGCTCGTTGCCGAAACGGCTAAGATGGAAGACGCCGTTGGACAGCAGCCCGGACTTGTTGTCGTAGATCAGGTGGGAGTCCTTCGAGATGGTATAGCGGATCACGCCACCCGACGACCCGATCCACATGGCGTCGTCGTCGGCCACCATGGCCTTGACGTTGCGATTGCCGAGACGGAAGTGGTCGAAGTCCCGCGGTGGCGGTGGGGCATCCGTGGGCACCGCGGGGGGATGGCCTGGTCCCGCCGCGGACGGGGCAGCCGCCTGCTGCCCCTGTGGGGCGGGGGCGATGGGGGCCTGGTTGCGGCCGATGAGATAGGCACCGACGGCAATGGCGATCGCGGCGGTGAAGACGAGAACGAAACGCTTGTCCATCACGGATCCTATTGCTTCTGGTGCACGAGACGGGAGACGCCACCCTTGGTACCGAACCAGATCGCTCCCGAGGGATCGATGGCGACGGAGAACACCTCCTCGCCGATCACCCCATCGGCGCGGCCGTAGTTGACGAAGCGTTTCCCATCATAGCGGCTGGCGCCGTGGTTCGTACCAAACCACAGGTTTCCGTCCTTGTCCTGGGCGATGCTGTAGACGATGTTGCCGGCCAGTCCGTCGTCGGTGGTGAAGGTTTTCCATTTGCTCTTGCCGTCGAACAGACTGACCCCGGCGCCCCAGGTGCCGAACCATACGCCGGCGCCCTTCGCGTCCACCTGGACGGAAAAGACATAGTCGGGATTATAGCTTTCCTTGCCCTGCGACTCGATGGTCAGGTCGTGGCGCGCCCGCGTGCCGAGACCGGTATTGGAGCTGCGCGGCAGGTTGCCCTTGTTTTCAGCCCCCAGTCCGTCCTTGTGGGTCCAGGACTTCCACTCGCGGCCGTCGTACATGGACACGCCACCCTCGGTGCCGAACCACACCCGGCCCTCCGGATCTACCGCCAGGCCATAGACCCAGACGTTGATCAGCTCCGCGCGATAATTGCGGAAGGTCTCGGTGCCGGGGGGGACATAGCTGGCACCGTCCCAGGTCCCGATCCAGACGCCGCCGCTCTTGTCGTAGGCGAAGCAGTACACCCAGTAGTCGGCAAGCCCGTGCATGGGGAAGTAGGTCTTCCACTTCCCGGCCGGGTCGAGGGTGCTGAGACCTCCGGCATTGGTGCCGAACCACGCCTTGCCGGCGGGGTCGACACCGATCCCGAAGACGTATTCATTGGCCAGTCCGTCGGCGCGGGTGAAGGTATTCTTCACCGAGCGCCGCGCCAGATCCACCTCCAGCACGCCGACCGACGTCCCAACCCACATGGAGTTCCGTTGCGGGTCGAGGGTGAGGGCACGGACATAGGCGTCCTTGCCCACCTCGAACTGCTCGATCAAGGAAGGCGTTTCGCGCGTCTGCGCCATCGCCGGAGCCATCGAACCGACGGCCAGCCCAGCGGCGACGAGAAGCCGGAAAGCGTAAGTCGAGAGTGCAGACAAGGAAACGCCTCCCCGCGATAGAGTTACTTGCGAAGGGTGCGGGCATAAGCCAGCGAATTGGCCATCTCCGCCTCGGAAATCACGCCCTTCCATGCGGGCATGATATTCAGGCCGGTGGCCATGGTCGCCAGCAGCTGCGCGTCGGTCTTCTCCATCCGCTCGCCCTTCTTGAAGTTGGGGGCGCCCTGGAGAACGGGAACGCCGTCCGGACCATGGCAGTTGGCGCAGTTCGTCTCATAGACCAGCTTGCCGGCGGCGGTGTCGGCCGCATTGGCCGCACACAGCGGCAGGGCGACGCCGAGGGCGGCGGTGAAAAGAACCTTGGTCAGTACGCGCATCACATCCTCCGTATAAGAGCTCCCCCTGATGGCCTTGTGCCGAACCAGGTGCCGGGCGGGGAGCAATTCCCATGCCACCAGTAGACCGTGCGGAAAAGACGACCCCGTGGCGTCGCCACGGGACCGCCTCATCCCGTCAGGACGTCTTCGCCCCCTTCTTCTTCCCGTCCTCTTCCTTGGGCTTCGGGCGTGCAGGGCGCTCCGCCGGCGTGTCGGCGGGCCGATAGATGTCCACCTTCTTGAAGAACTGGTCGACCACGTACACACGGCCATCCTTCTGATCGACCGTGATGCCGGCCGGCAGCATGTACTCCGCCGGCCCGCCAACTTCGCCGCGCTTGCCGATGAACAGCAGCAGCTTGCCCTGGGGATCGAAGATCTGGAAGTTGCCGAACGCCGAGTCGGTCACGTAGATGTTACCCTCGCGATCGACGGTGACGTCCTTTGGCCGGGCGAACTGGCCCGAACGACGGCCGACGGTGCCGAAGGCCAGCAGAAACTTGCCGGTGGGATCGAAGACCTGGATGCGGAAATTGCCTCCGTCGACCACGTGAAGGTTGCCGTTGGGTCCGACGGCGGCGCTGACCGGCAGATTGAACTGCCCCGGTTCGGTGCCCCGCGAGCCGATGGTCTGGATCTTTTCCCCATCCTGATTGAACACGACGACCTGGTGCTTCTCCGAGTTGACGCCTCCGGTGTCGACGACGTAGATGCGCGACCCATCGGCATTCGCCGCCACGGAACTCGGCCGGTCAAGCTCGCCCGGCTGGCCGATGGCGTTGAGGAAGGCGCCGTCCTTGTCGAAAATCACGATGCGCTTGCCCGTCGCGTCACAGACATAGACCTTGCCCTGGCCATCCACGGAGACATGGAGCGGCTTGGCCAGCGACCCCGGCCCCTTGTTGCCGAAATCCTGATAGGTCTTGGCCGCCATGTCGTAATAGTGGATCTTTCTCGACACGGTGTCGCCGATATAGAGGCGGCCATCATAGGCGGCCAGACCCCACGGCTTGTCCAGGGCCTTTCCCGCCATTCCGACGCCCGTCGCCATGCGCTGGAAGCGCTCGGCCTTGGTCTCCTCGACGATATCCGCACTGCTGCGGATGGTCTGTTCGAAGTAGAACCGGGCCTGCTCCGGCGGGTCCGGCCAGACCATCACCTGCGTCTCCGTGGGCTTTCCGGTCTGACAGGCGGAAAGAACGACGAGCGCGACCGCCGCGGAAAACCGCAGGCAACGCCTGATCACTTGTTGTGGCACGTTGTGCATAGGAACTTCGGCTCCACCCTGAGGAATGGTACGATATCCGGGTTGTGAACGTCGTGGCAGGTCGCGCATTCGACCTTGTTGCGAAAAAGCGTTATGCCGTTACTGAATTTCCCCTCCGACCCCGGCGGATGAAAGTCGGGACTGTCGAAGGCGCCGGGATAATTGATGCCAACGGGGTGATCGTCCATCAAATTGCTGCCAATGGCAACAGCATCCATGCGATGGGCCGTTATCCCATCGTGACACTGGGTGCAGCGATCGAGCCCGCCACCGCGGTCGAGTTTCATGTGAAGCCCCGCCTCATCCTTTGACGACCAGTTCTGCGGCTTGGTTACGACCATGTCAACAGCCATGCTACCGTCGTGGCAGGAGAGGCAGAGCAGACTCTCGTTACCCAGGCTCCGGACCCTCCCTTTGAGAGTCGTGCTCTGGTAGACCTCGGTGTCGGTGGGAAAATAGCGATTCCAGTCTCGAATCTGGGAACCACTGGCGGGAGCGGCACTTCCCGACGCCGCATCCGGCACGTGACAGTAGATGCATGGATCACGATAATCGTTGAAGACGACGCCCGTCATCGCCTCCACCCCCGCCCGGATGTTGAAACTCGTCAGGTCATGCTTCGACCCGTTCAGCGTCCCACTGATCGTGGGATAGGCTGCGGCCACGAGCATCATCAAAGCGAGAACCGCCCTGTGAATTCCTTTGGTCAAGCCGGTCGCGGGATCATACAATTCCCCTCCCCTGGTTGGACCGGGGGTGCGAAGCAAACAGCGCGCCACCCTGGCCTGAAGTTTGCAGGATTCGAGAAACGAGCCGTAAAGGCGCAATATGGAAAGGATCGAAATGCAGGCTCTTCGGTTGGTCGGCTTTGCGGCGGCGATCCTGCTGGCCATGCCCGCCAGTGCTGCCGTCGACGACATCGCTCGCCAGGACGCGGCCCAGAAGATCGCGGGGAAAAAGAGTTATCTCGCGTTCTGCGTCTCCTGCCACGGCGACGCGGCGGCCGGCAACGGTCCGGCCGCCGCGGCGCAGAAGAGCCGGGTCCCGGATTTCACCACACCTCAGGCCGTGGTCGCCTACGACTTCGCGCGCATGCTGGCCGGGGTCGTGACCGGACACGACGAGGCGACTCGGCGCGCCTGGGCCGACTCGGTGAAGCCCGACGAGGCGAAGGGCCTCGTCGCCTACATGCGCGAGGCCTTCATGCTGCCGGCCCCGGTCTCCGACGCCAGCACGGGACGGGCGATCTTCGCCAAGTCCTGCTCGGTCTGCCACGGCGACCGTGGTGACGGCGCCTCGTGGGCCAAGCACGGCCTCGATCCCTCGCCGTTCAATTTCACCTCGCCGAAGGCCAGGGAGCTGTCGCGGCGCCACATGATCAACACGGTCACCTACGGCAGCCCGCGAACGGCCATGGTGGGCTTTTCCACCCAGTTGTCGCGGGACGACATCGCCGCCGTGGTGGATTACATCCGCTCGACCTTCGTGCACGTCGGCGACGTTCCCACGAATGAGAAGGACGACGCGGAAATCCCCGATGCCGGGAATCGCAAGGTGGCGGCCCTCCCCTCCCGGGCCGAGTCCTCCTCCGCCATTCCGGCCGGCCCGATGCAGCATGGCCTCGAGCAGGCGAGGGAGCAGGCGAAGCAGGCCAAGGAAGCCCTCCGGGATGGTCCCGTCGACATGTCCGCCCCCATGCCCGACGGACTGAAGGGCGACGTCGCCGCCGGGCGCGAGTTCTACAACGCCAACTGCTACCTCTGCCACGGCAAGGACGGCGACGGCAAGGGACCGCGGGCCTACTTCATCAATCCGAAGCCCGCCATCCTGAACGATGCGGCAGCCCGTCAGGAACTCAACCGTCCGAAGCTGTTCGTCAAGATCTCCATGGGCGTGAACGGCACGGAAATGCCGGCGTGGTCGAAGGTTCTCGACCGGCAGCAGATCGCCAACGTCACCGAGTACGTGTTCACCACCTTCACCCGACCCGACCAGCCGGCCAGTGCCGCGGGCGCGGGGGCTGGCACCGGGACCGGAGCGAACGCCGGTGCGGCGTCAAAAAAAAACTAGGACCGGACGATGACGATAGCCTGAAGGAGGGCCGCGCCGTTTACAACTTCCGCTGTTACTTCTGTCACGGGTACAGTGGAGATGCCAAAACGGTCGCGGCCCAGCTTCTGGATCCCAGACCTCGCGATTTCACCCAGGCCGGGTCCCTCGACGTCGCCACCGTCGTGAAGCGGTTGCAGGATGGGGTACCGGGAACGGCCATGAAAAGCTTCGCCGGGGCGCTGACGGATCGGGAGATGCGGGCCGTTGCCGCCTTCGTCGTCGACGAGTTCGTGCGCCGTGGCGCGCCCAACACCGCCTACCACATCCCCGAGAACGGCTGGCCGGATCACCGGGAGAAGTACGCTCCGGCCTATCCCTTCGTCCGGGGTGAAATCTCCCTGGATCGGCCCGATGCCGACCTGACCGACGAAGCCAGGGCGGGGCGCCGCCTGTTTCTCGGCGCCTGCGTCACCTGCCACGAGCCGATTTCCGCCAAGGCGAAGTGGGAGAGCTACCCCCTGTCCCACATGGGCGGCGTGGTTCGCAACCCCCTCGATGTCATCAGCCGCGCCAGCACCTATGGCGTACATGACAGGCCGTTCGAGGTGCCGGGCCTGAACGAGACGGGCCGTCGGGGCAAGCAGATTTTCGACGACAACTGCGCCTTCTGCCATGCCCGCGACGGAACCGGCCGCAACTGGATCGGCGCGTTCCTGGAGCCGCATCCCCGCAACTTCACCGATCCGACGCAGACGGCCCACCTGCGGGGGGAGACTCTTCGCCGAGCCATCCGCGACGGCCTGGTCGGCACCTCGATGGCCGCCTGGCGCAACGTCCTGGGCGACGACGACATCGAGGCCGTCGCCAGCTATGTCGAAGCCGCCTTCCTCAAGCCGGAACCCAGGGAAGCGTCCGAGCGTCGGTAGCCATCAGGGAGAGGGACCACGTGAGACCTTCAGGGGGACCTTCAGGATCGGCCGAAACACCACTGACCCGCGCGCGGCCGCTCATCGGCGCGATGCTGACGGCGCTGCTCGTCGCCTTCGCCATCGTGCGCATCGACGGCTATGAGCGGGACCGCATCCATCAGGAGGCACGACTCGGCGCGGTGCGGCAGGCCTCGGTCCTGCGGGCGCGGCTGGAGGGGGCGCTGGGCGCCCGTCTCAATCTGGCGTCGGGTCTGGCCGCCTTCGCCCGCAGCCACCCCCACGACCTGTCGGACTTCACCACCTTTGCCGAGGGGCTGACGAAGGCGGGCATCCACGGCGTCCGCAGCCTGCAGCTCGCCCCCGGAGCCGTCGTCACCCACGTCCATCCCGAAACCGGCAACGCCGGCGTCAAGGGCCACGACCTGCTGGCCGACCCGCAGCGGCGAGCCGCCGTCCTGCGATCCATCGACGAGCGGCGATTCGTCGTCGCCGGTCCGTTTCCCCTCATCCAGGGGGGAACGGGACTGGTGGCCCGCCTGCCGCTGTTCGTGGACGACGAGACCGGCCGCAGCAGGTTCTGGGGCTTCGCCACCGTCGTTCTCGACGTCGATCCGATCCTGATCGAGGGCGGACTCACCCCCCCCATGGACCCGACCTATGCGGCGGCCCTGCGGGGCAGGGACGGGCTGGGCGAACGCGGGGGGGCGGTATTCGGCGACCAGGGCATCTTCAACCGCGATCCCGTGCTGATCGACGTCAGCATGCCCAGCGGGTCGTGGCAGCTCGGGGTCATGCCGGTCGGCGGCTGGCCGGCCCACGGCCCGTCGCAACCGGTGATCTGGATCATCGGCGCCGTGGTCTCGCTGCTGGCCGGCACGGTCACCTTCCAGCGGCTGCACACGCCGATTCGTCTCCGGAAGGAAATCGTCCGCGCCACGGCGGCGCTGCGGGCCAGCGAGGAGCATTTCCGCAACGTCAGCGACCGCGCCTCCGATGCCATCATGTCCACCGACGGCCAGGGGGTGGTGACCTCGTGGAACCGGGCTGCCGTGACCATCTTCGGCCATGAGCCGGGGGAGGCCATCGGATGTCGGCTCTCCGGCCTGATCATGGATCCCTCGGCGCGGGTCTCCTCCGACGGCAACCCGTTCCATCAACTGGCGGAGCGGGCGCGCACAGAGCCCGTGGCCATCGAAGCCGTGGCCATGCGCAAGGACGGCAGCACCGTTCCCATCGAGATGACGCTGGCCCGCTGGGACTCGGCCGGACAGGTGCACTTCACCGCCATCGTCCGCGAGATCGCCACCCGCCAGGCGACGGAGCGGCTCCAGGCGCTGCTGCGGGAACGGGATTTCCAGGCCCGCAAGATGGAGGCCATCAGCCGACTGGCCGGCGGGACGGCCCACGAGTTCAACAACATCCTCAACGCCATGCTGGCCAACGCCGAAAGCGTCGAGGCGGCCATCGGCAGCAACCATCCGGCGCTGCCGCAGATGCTGGAGGTCGTGGACGGCGGCTGGCGCGCCGCGGCCATCGTGCGCGAACTGCTGGTGTTCAGCGCCGACGCGGCCGGTGAGGCCGGCGGGACCGGAACGCCGGGGATCTGCCCGAGCGAAGCCCTGGGCCGCCTCATGCCCCAGTTGCGCGGCGGCCTGCCGGCGGGGCTGCGGCTGGAAACACGGATCGACGACGACGACGCGCGGGTGGCCATGGACCATGACCAGTTCTGTCACCTCATATGGCACCTGTACCTGAACGGCTGCCGGGCGATGGCGCTGCGAAGCGGCACCCTGTCCATCGCCCTGTCCACCGAGCAGTGCGACGGCGACTCCCCCTTCGCCGCCATGTCCGGGCCGGAGGATGGCGCCCAGCTCGTCCTCGGCCCCCTTCCCGTCGGCGAGCACGTCCTCCTGACCATCGGCGACGACGGCTGCGGCATGGATGGCGACACCCTGAACCGGGCCTTCGAGCCGTTCTTCACCACCTCCCGCGTGGGCGAGGGCAAGGGCCTCGGCCTGTCGGTGGTCCACGGACTGGTCCAGCGCCAGGGCGGCTGCATCGCCGTCATGTCCGGTCTCGACCACGGCACCGCAGTCCGGATCTTCCTGCCGGTGACCGGCCACGGCGGAGAGTCGGGCAGTGGAATCGCCCCACCGACTCCATAGTCCTCCCTCCCCTCGATTCGAGGGGCACCATGGATTCGTAATTTCACCGCCTTGTCACGCGCCAATTTTACCCGATCAACCCGGATTTCTCACAGGTCCGACTTGAGGATGAGTCGGTCGAAACCCCGCTGGTCGGCGGTCGGCAGGAAGGCGCCGGCCTCGCCGGCGTGTCCGCCGGTCACCGCGACGATGAGCCAGACCAGGTCGGGCTCGAAGACCATGGCGAGGTCGTGGGCCGAGGGACGCGGCGGATGGTCGGGGTGGGAGTGGTAGTGGCCGACCACCGTCTCGGGTGTTCCCCTGAACTCGCGCATCAGCCGGAGTCGCAACGCGGGATCGACCTCGAAGCGGTCGCGGCTCTCACCGGCCAGCAGGTTCCGACCGGCGACGGCGCGCGCCAGGACCCCGTCCGCCGCGATCCGGCCCACCAGCAGGCCACAGCACTCGGCGGGATAGGCCGCCTCGGCCTCGGCCCGGATGCGGGCCAGATCCGCCGCGGGCAGGCTGAGACTCGACGGTCGCGGTGGAACGCTCACGGCGCCGCCCCAAGCCCCACCGCGCCCAGCACCCGGCCGGAGGAAAGGTCCACCACGACGACCCGCTCGGCGGAGCCGCCGCCCTCGATGCGCAGCAGCAGCAGTCCGTCGCCGGCCGTCGTCATCCCGGCGATGCGGCTGCCGTCCGGCTGGCCCAGACCGATCGCGCCAAAGCCGCGGGCTGCTGCGGCCCGGGGGGGCTCGACGGCCACCCTGGACGCCCGGGTCATCATGCCATAAGCCACCAGCCCGAGCCCGATCACCAGCAGGGCGGTCATCACGATGACGATGGCTTTCACGGCCTTCATGGCGGGCTCCTCGTGGTACCATCATGAACGGTGCACCATTGGGAGATTTTTACGACGGCATGGCAACCGAGGACAATGGCAGTGCGTTCAGGCTGCATGTGACGGAAGAGCGGTCCGATATCCGTCTGGACAAGTGGCTGGCCGGAGAGATTCCGTCCCTGTCCCGGTCGCGCCTCAAGGCGTTGATCGAGGAGGGCCGGGTCAGCGCCGACGGCAGGACCATCGACGATCCCGCCTGCCGCGTCAAGATCGGGCAGTCGGTGATGGTGGTGGTGCCGGAGGCCACTCCGGCCGAGCCGGTGGCCCAGGCCATCGGCCTTGTGGTGGTGTACGAGGATGAGGACGTGATCGTGATCGACAAACCAGCAGGCATGGTGGTCCATCCCGCTCCGGGCAATCCCGACGCGACGCTGGTCAACGCCCTGCTGGCCCACTGCGGCGACAGCCTGTCGGGTGTCGGCGGGATCAGACGGCCCGGTATCGTCCATCGGATCGACAAGGACACCAGCGGCCTGCTGGTGGCGGCCAAGTCCGACCGCGCCCACCACGGCCTGGCGAGTCAGTTCGCCGAGCACTCCATCGACCGCGCCTACACCGCCGTGGTGTGGGGCGTGCCGACCCCGGGCCAGGGACGCATCGAGGGCAACATCGGCCGCAGTTCGACCGACCGCAAGAAGATGACGGTGGTGCGCCAGGGCGGCCGACACGCCCTGACCCACTACCGCGTGATCAAGGCCTTCGGCCGCACGGCGAGTGTGGTGGAATGCCGCCTGGCCACCGGGCGGACCCACCAGATTCGCGTTCATATGCGCTCCATCGGCCACCCCCTGGTGGGTGACCCGGTCTATGGACGCAACGGACGAGGCTCACCGGCCTCACCTGGCGGAGCGGACGTGGCGCTCCGGACCTTCCCCCGCCAGGCACTTCACGCACATTTGATCGGCTTCGTCCACCCGCTGAACGGGAACAAACTGCGATTCGAAAGCACGATCCCCAATGATATCAAGGCTCTGATTGGCGAATTGGAAAGATACCAATTCTAGCTATGCCTGACATCCGAAGTCTGCTATTGTTTGCCTATGAGCGAGAGGTCCGATACCGTGATCGTGGGGGTCTGAGAAGCTCACGGGGGTGCGGTACGGGCGATCCATCGCGGACCATTGAACGGAGACATTGGCATGAGTGCATATTCACCCTCCTTCATGATCGCACCGGAAAGCAACCTGTCCCGGTACCTTCAGGATATCCGCAAGTTCCCCATGCTGGCTCCCGAGGAGGAGTACGCGCTTTCGCGGGCCTACCGCGATGGCGGCGACATGGCGGCGGCCCACCGGATGGTCACGAGCCACCTGCGCCTGGTGGCGAAGATCGCCATGGGCTACCGCGGTTACGGCCTGCCGATGGGCGAGGTCATCTCCGAGGGCAACGTCGGCCTGATGCAGGCGGTGAAGCGCTTCGACCCGGATCGCGGCTTCCGTCTGGCCACATATGCCATGTGGTGGATCAGAGCGGCGATTCAAGAATACATCCTTCACTCGTGGTCGCTGGTGAAGATGGGGACGACGGCCGCGCAGAAGAAGCTGTTCTTCAACCTGCGCAAGCTGAAGGGGCAGATGCAGGCCATCGAGGACGGCGATCTCTCGCCCGAGAACGTCACCACCATCGCCGAGCGTCTCGAGGTTTCCGAGACCGAGGTGGTGCAGATGAACCGCCGGCTGGCGAGCCCCGACCATTCCCTGAACACGCCGGTGCGCCTGGATGGCGAGGGCGAGTGGCAGGACTGGCTGGTGGACGACTCGGAAAGCCAGGAGACTCTGCTGGCCGAGGAGGAAGAACTTGGCCAGCGCCGCACCCTGCTCAGCCAGGCGCTGAAGAGTCTGAACGACCGTGAGCGCCACATCCTGACGGCGCGACGGCTGCGTGAGACTCCGACGACGCTCGAGGATCTCAGCCAGCGCTATGACATCTCGCGCGAACGGGTGCGCCAGATCGAGGTGCGGGCCTTCGAGAAGCTGCAGAAGTCGATGCGGGGGGCGACGGCCGCCCACTCACCGGCCCACTCGCCGGCCGGGGCATGATAAAAAAGGCTGGAGACGCGACTCGCGCCCCCAGCCTTTTCAATCGTTGAATCACCCGGAACCGGGCGTCGCGCTGGATTGATCAGGCGACCGGCTTGGGGCTCAGGAGCTTCTTCTTGTCAGGCTTGCCCTTCCAGGATTCGGCGTCGGGCATGGCGTCGTGCTTCTTGTTGATGTTTGGCCACTTCTCCGCGTACTCGCGGTTGATCTCCAGCCACTCCTGGCCGATGTCCTCGCTGTCGGGGAAGATCGCCTCGGCAGGGCATTCCGGCTGGCAGACACCGCAGTCGATGCACTCGTCCGGATTGATCACCAGGAAATTCTCACCCTCGTAGAAGCAATCGACCGGACAGACTTCGACGCAATCGGTGAATTTGCAATTGACACAGTTATCGGTAACGACGTAGGCCATCTTCCCCTCTCTCCCACTATTTTGGCAACCCCAGTCCAGGATCGCCGTTTCTCAACAAACCGAAACGCGGACCAGGCTTGCGTCATGTCGCTCGCATCATGTCCATCGGTTCATGTTGAGTGGAAAACCCCGGAACGCGCCCAGACCGAGTCATGGCACGCGACGCCCCCACGATAGCCGGGGGATACAGGCGGGCCAACACCCAATCCGAACGGAGTCCGATGCCGCTCTCTCAGTCAACTCTCACGGTCAAGGGTATACCAGGTCGCACGACAAGATCAACAAGGCACTGCGGCAGAGCCAGGGCAACGGCACCCTCCCGGGCTTAGGACACGATGCAAAATAACCGCACCACCTCGCTTGTCCCCCGGCCCGTCCGCGGCGTTGCGCCAGGGGTTGCGTACCGCGGGTACGCGCCCCCTGTCGCGCCTGGCGGACGGACCGGTGTCCAGCGCGATCTGGCGCGGTTATTTTGCATCGTGTCCCTACGGCCCCTTCTACAGGTGGAGGGGGGCCACGCCGACGTGGCGCTCGAGCCGGCGCACGCGCTCGTCAAGTTCGCTGATGAGGATGCCATGGCCCATCACCGAGGAATGGTACTCGGTCACGGTCTGGCGGAGAAAAGCCACGTCCGCCTTGTCGGCCTTGGTGGCCAGTTCGCGGCGAATGTCCTGTGTCTCCGCATACAGCACATCCAGCTTCCGGCCGTGATCGTTGACCACACCGACCAACTCGTTGAGTTTCAGTCCATGCTCGCGCAGGTCCGTCGCCAGTTGCTTCTGGCTTGCCGTCAACTCGTTGACCACCCCGACCAACTCGTTGATCTTTTGTCCCTGTTCCCTCTGAACCGCAGCCATGTTTCCAAGCAACTGGAACACTGCGGAGATATCGACTTCGCCCATGATGTCGTCTCCCTCATGCTCTCCTGACGATACTCCAGGCCGGGCGGGTGAGTCGACTCCCGGCTTCTGGTCTGGACCGTCCGATGAAGTCTCGCTCCTGGCACCGGAGTGCACTAAACTGGTAAGGGAAGAGGCGACGACACCAGGGCGATCTGGGAATGGGGGCGGTACGGGAATGGGAATGGAGCGGATCATCGCCGCGGCGTTCGGGCTCGGTCTGGCGTGGGGCGGCGGCGGCGAGGCCGTTCGCGCGGCACCGGCGGCGCTGGACCGGACCGCTCTTCCCTCCGACACCGGCCTCCCCCCGGCGGAGCGGTGCGAGCGTCTGGTCGGGCACGGGGATGAGGGCGCTCCCGACGGCTTCCGGCCGGCACCGGAGGGGAATGCCCGGCAGGCGGTCGAGGCCTGCCGCCAGGCGGTGGAGGCGGCGCCTGACCCCCGCCTGTGGCTGTACCTGGCCCGGGCGCTGGAGCGGACGGGCGACCAGGCCGAGGCCCTGGCCCTCTATCGCCGCTCGGCCGAGGCCGGCCATGCCGACGCCGCGCTGGCCATCGCCAGCGTATACGGGCAGGGGCGGCTCGGCCTGAAACGCGATCCCACCGAGGCGCTGCGCTGGCTCGAGGCGGCGGCTCTGGCCGGAAACACCCGGGCGCAGAACAGCCTTGGCGGCATGTACGAGTCGGGCGCCGGGGTGCGGCGTGATCCGGTCAAGGCGACGCAGTGGTTCCGCCGAGCCGCCGAACTCGGCGACCCGCGCGGCCAGCGCAGCCTGGCTCAGATGTATCTGCGGGGCGACGGGGTGAAGCGCGATCCGGAGCAGGGCGTCGCCTGGCTTCGTCGCGCCGCCGAGGCCGGCGACCAGCGGGCGCAGCTTGGCCTTGGCCTGATGTACGAGGGCGGCGAGGGGGTGGCCCGCAGCGACGCGACCGCCGCCGTCTGGTACGAGCGGGCGGCTCGCCAGGGCAGCGTCGAGGCGGCGGCGCGGCTCGGGCGCTTCCATGTCGAGGGGCGCGGCGTCGACAAGAACACGGACGAGGCGACCCTGTGGCTGGGCAAGGCGGCTTCCGCCAACGACCCCGTCGCCCAGTTCACTCTGGCCATGCTCCAGCTTCAGAACGAGAAGGCCGCCGAGGCCGCCGCGTGGCTGCGCCGGGCGGCCGACCGCGGACAGGCCGAGGCCCAGTACGCCCTCGGGCTTCTCACCATGGATGGTCACGGCGTTACCGCCGATCCGGCGGCGGCGGCAGCCTGGTACCGCAAGGCGGCGGAGCAGGGCGACGCCCGGGCGCAGGCGGCGCTCGGGGACCTCTACCGTGAGGGCGTCGGCGTGACGAAGGATCCCGGCCAGGCCCTCGACTGGTATCGGAAGGCCGCCGGACAGGGCAATGCCGCCGGGCAGGGAGGACTCGGCGTCCTCCACCTGCTGGGCCAGGGCGTGCCGACCGACCATCGCCAGGCGCACCAGTGGCTGGCGAAGGCGGCCACTGCCGGCGATCGCGTCGCGCTGCACTTCCAGGGGGTCGCCTACGAGGACGGTCTCGGGGTACCCCGCGATCCGGTGCGGGCGACGGCTGCCTTTCGTGACGCCGCCGAGAAGGGCCTGGTGGCCTCGCAGCTCCGGTTGGCCGTCGCCCTCGAACGGGGACACGGCGTGGCCAGGAACATGGCGGAGGCCGGCCGCTGGTACCGCCGGGCCGCCGAGACCGGCAATGCCCTCGGCCAGTACCGGCTTGGCCTGATGTACGAGGCCGGCGACGGAGTCCCCCATGATCCGGCCGCCGCCTTCGACTGGACCAGACGCGCCGCGGTCCAGGGCGAGGCGCAGGCGGAGGTCAGGCTCGGCCTGATGTACGCCGGCGGCATCGGCACCGTCGCCGACCCGCGGCAGGCCCTCGAGTGGTTCCACAAGGCCGCCGCCCGGGGCGAGGCGCAGGCCGAACTGCAGATCGGGCTCGCCCATTTTCACGGCAGCGGCGTGCCGCAGGATCCGGCCCTGGCGGTGCCGTGGTTCGCCCGAGCGGCCGGGCGTGGGCTGGCCATGGCCCAGTACCGGCTTGGCCTTGCCCATCTCCTCGGCCAGGGGACGGACCTGGACCCGGGCCAGGCCCTCCGCTGGATCACCCAGGCCGCCGAGCAGGGGCTGCACGCGGCGGAGACGACCCTTGGCCTGATGGCCGAGCAGGGCCGGGGCATGGCTGCCGACGCGGCCAGGGCGGCGACCTGGTACCGTCGGGCAGCGGAGGGTGGCGACGCCGGCGCCCAGGTCCGGCTGGCCACGCTTCTCAAGGAGGGACGCGGCGTCCAGAGGGATACGGCCGCCGCCACCGAGTGGACCCGGCGCGCGGCCGAGGGCGGCAACGCCGAGGCCCAGTATGCCCTTGGCGTCGCCTTTACCCGGGGCGAGGGTGTCGCCAGGGATACCCGCCAGGCAGCCCACTGGTTCGCCAGGGCCGCCGCCCAGGGAAACCCGCCCGCCCAGCATTCCCTGGCGTTCCTGTACGACCAGGGGGACGGCATCGCCCGCGATCAGGCCCTGGCCCTCGAGTGGTACTCCCGGGCCGCCGAGCAGGGGCTCGCCGATTCACAGTACGCCCTTGGGGTGCACTACTACCGGGGTCAGGGCGTCCCCCCCGACCTGCCGCTGGCCGTCACCTGGTTCCGCAAGGCCGCCGAGCAGGGCCACCCCCAGGCGCTCTATGCCATGGGCGTCGCCTATCGCGGTGGACGGGGCGTCACCGCCGACCTGGCCGAGGCGGTGACCTGGTTCAGTCGCTGCGCCGAAAGCGGCGACCACCTGTGTCAGTTCGCGCTGGGGATGGCCTACGAGGCGGGCCAGGGGGTGGACGCCAGCACGGTCACCGCCGCCGAGTGGTACGGCCGGGCCGCCCGCCAGGGCTTCGCCCCCGCCCAGTACATCCTGGCCGAACTCTACCGCGCCGGCGAGGGCGTCCCCCGTGACGAGGCCGAGGCCGGGCGCTGGTTCGCCAGGGCCGCCGCCCAGGGCTATCCGAAGGCCCCAGGGCTATCCGAAGGCCGGAGTCAGGCCGACTCAAAGCCTCAGTGAAAAGATGGTCAGCCCCGGGTTCCCCGGCAGCCGGTAGACCCGCGGCAGATCGATCCGCCAGTCCGACGGCGCCATGATGGCGCCGATGCCATAGCGGCCGGCGAGACGAAGCCACTCGTCACGGCCGCGGCTTTCCCACAGGTCGCGACTGATTCCCTTGGCAAGAGCGCCCTTGAAGCGGGTCGACCGGGGCGGATTGAAATAGTCCACGCCGTAGACCGCTCCCAGAATGTCGGCAACCGCCGGCGCCGCCTCAGGCACGTAGGGAATGTAGTCGAAGCGGTTCGGGTCCAGCAGTACCGGCCGATGGGTCGGCGAGCGCACCAGGGTCAGTCCATCGGCCAGCAGCAGCAGTCCCTCCGTGCGTTCGAGTGCCTGGATGAAGTCCTCCACCGCCCGTGAATAGGTCAGGGGCGCCATCCGGCCACCGAGACCCAGCGCGCCCAGCGCGACGAGCCCCACCAGAACCGCTGGCGATACCTTCGCCGCGAAGGCGGTGGTCAGGCGGTCCACGGCGGCAAGTCCCGCCACGAGCACCGCCGGCCGCTCTTCCCATCCCCTCACCCGGCCCGAAAACACCACCACGGCGGCAAGACTGGCGAGAACAAGGGTTGCCGCCTCGAAGGTCCCCGCCGGAATCACCTCCGGCATGGGAACGATGAAGAACAGCATCGCCCCCACCAGCATCACGACGAGCCCGACGAGGGCCAGCGGATGACGGCGACTGGCCAGCATCCCCGCCATCACCACCGGCGAGACTTCGGTCAGGATGTTGAGAAACCGGTTCGGCATGGCGATCAGCACCGGAACGGGCAGCACCTCGCGCGCGGCATGGAACCCGAGATAAAGCACCACCGCCACCAGTCCGCCGACGGTGACAAGGGCCGCGGCGAATCGCGGCGCCGGTGCGCGGCTCCGGCCTTCGTATGCCAGCCACGCCGACATGGCGGAAAGGGTCGCGACGGCCATCACCAGTGGCACGACCTGGGGGATGCCGATGGGAACGTTGCGGTGCACGTCCCAAAGTTCGAGGAACACCCGCAGGAAGGCAGGGTCGGGCGGGGGAATGGCCGGTGATGACACGCGGATGCCCAGACCATAGGCGATCCCGGCGGCGCTGACGGCAAGGCCGGCACCCAGCCAGGGAATGGCTGACCTGACGTCGAGGGTGCGGCGGAAGACCCAGGCGATCGCGGCCGTCAACGCCAGGGTCCACAGGGCCATCACCGGATGGATGCCCGCCAGCAGTCCCGCCGTCAGACCGGCACCCCGGTACCAGCCGACGGCGATGAGGGCCGCGACGTGGATGCTGACGCCAAGGGCCAGGGCACCGTAGGTCTCGCCTGTAAACATACCGATGGGGTAGTCGGCCCCATGGCCGAAGGTCTCGAACCCGGCCACGGCCATGATCGCCAGGGCCGGCAGGGCACGGCCGCAGAAGGCATAGGCGATCAGGACGAAGGCCTGGTAGTGCACCACCGAGACGACGCACGACGTGACGATGGAGGCCTCGCGCTCGGAAAGTCCGGCCTTGAGCAGCAGGGCGAAGGCCTCCACCGGCAGGGTGACGGTCCGCTGGTACAGGATGCCATGGGGCGTGTCGACGGGATAGGGAACCAGGCCCACCAGATACTGGGCGATGCCGACCATGATGGAGTAGTTGGCGAACACCATCCCGGACAACGCGCCGACGATCCCGGCGACGAGATAGAGGCTCAGCGCGGGATCGTCGAAACTGCGGCGGATGGTGCTTATCGGGATCATGGTCCTGTCATCCGTTCCCACCCGCATTACCCGGCGCGAAGATGGTCAACCCGGGACCGCCCGGCAATCGCTGGACGCGCGGCAGATCGAGTCTCCAGTCGGAGGGCGCCACGATGGCGGCGATACCGTAGCGCGTCGCCAGCCGCCCCCACTCCTCGCGCTTGCGGCTCTCCCACAGGCGGCGGCTCATCCCCGGGGAAAGCGCCCCCTGGTAGCGGGTGGACGCGGGCGCCGCGAAGTAGTCCACACCATAGATCGTGGCCAGAACCTCCGCAACCGCCGGCGCCGTCTCGGGCACATAGGGGATGTAGTCGAGCCGGGTCGGGTCCAGCAGCACCGGCACGCGGGCCGACGTGGACGTCAGACTCAGCATGTCGGCCAGAACCACCAGGCCTCCCGACCGCTCCAGGGTCCCGAGGAAGGCCGACAGGGGCGGCGATCCGGGGAGGGGCGTCATCCGGCTCATGGCCAGTGGCGCCGCCACCGCGACGACTCCGGCGAAGGCCAGCGGCGGCACCCGCGCGGCAATGGCCGCCACCAGCCGGTCCAGCCCCGCCGGGAGCCCAGCCGGCCGCGGCTCCAGCCCCGCGGTCCGGCCGGAAAACACGGCGACGGCGGCGAGGCAGGCCAGCACCATGGCCGTGGCCTCCGGTGGGCCGACGGGGACGCCCTGCGGCCGCTCCACCACGATGAACAGCAGCCCCCCCACCATCAGCGCCAGCAGCCCGGCCAGGCTCAGGGGGTGGCGACGGCTCGCCAGCAGGCCGCCCACCATGGCCGGGGCGATCTCCACCGGGATGTTGAGGAAGCGGCTGGGCATCAGGACCACCACCAGGTCCGGCAACGCCTCCCGCCCGGCGTGAAACGCGGCGTACAGAGCCAGGGACAGGACACCGCCGGCGACCACATGGACGGCGGCCGCCCGCTGCGCCGTCGTTTGCTCCGGCGCCGCGTGACGCAACCACGTCGCCAGGGCGACGGTGGTGGCGACGGCGATGGTCAGGCCGACGAGTTGTATCGTGCCGATGGGGATATTGCGATGCACGTCCCAGTGATTGAGGAACACCCGCAGGAAGGCGGGATCGACGGCGGGAACCGCGGGAGCCGAGACTCGCACCCCAAGCCCGTAGGCCATCCCGGCGGCGCTGACGGCCAGTCCCGCGGTCAACCAGCGGCCGGCCGGCCAGAGGTCGATCTCTCGGCGGAAGAGTCCCGCGACGCCAAGGACCAGCGCCAGCGTCCACAGCCCCATGACCGGGTGAACGCCCACCAGCAGCCCGGCCGCCAGGGCGGCTCCCCGGTACCAGCCGACGGCGATGAGGGCCGGTACATGGATGGCAAATCCGAGACCAAGGAGGCCGGCGGTCTCGCCGGTGGCCATCTCGATGGGATAGTCGGCGCCATAGCCATAGGGCTCCAGGGCGATGACGGCCGCGATCGCCAGCGCCGGCAGCACCCGCCGGCTGAAGGCCAGGGCCATCAGCGCGAAGGCCTGAAAGTGGAGGACGGTGATGAAACTCGAGGTGGCGATAGATGCCACCCGCTCCGACACCCCGGCCTTCAGCAGCAGGGCCAGGGCCTCCACCGGCAGGGTGACGGTCCGTTCGAACAGGATGGCATGGGGGGCCCCCGGGGGAGTGACCACCAGGCCGGCCAGGTGCTGGGCGTGGCCCATCAGCGCGGAATGGCTGGGATGCGCCATCCCCCACGCCATTCCCGTGAAACCGGCGATGAGGAAGACGGCGAGGACGGGATCATGGAGCAGGCGTCGATAGGCGATCATCGGCGGCTCAAGGTCCTCATTCCAGCGCCTGGCGCAGCGCCGCCGCCGCCGCCCAGCCGCACAGCGGCAGCGCGCCCAGCAGCAGCGCCGCCAGGATCAGCACCTGCGCCCGGGTCTCGAAGCCCATGACCGCCGCGTCCACCGCCGACACGCCGAACACCAGCACCGGAACGTAGAGCGGCAGCACCAGCAGCGACAGCAGCACCCCGCCGCGCCGCGCCCCCAGCACCAGCGCCGCCCCCACCGCGCCCACCAGGCTCAGGGTCGGCGTCCCCAGGGTCATGGCCAGCACCAGCATGGCGAAGCCGTCGCCATTCATGTTGAGCAGCACGGCGAGCACCGGCGCCGTCACGATCAGCGGCAGACCGGTGGTCAGCCAGTGGGCGGCCACCTTGGCCAGGACGATCACGCCAAGGGGCGTCGCGGTCATCGACATCAGGTCCAGGCTGCCGTCCTCGTAGTCGGCCTGGAACAGGCGATCGAGGGACAGGAGCGACGCCAGCAGCGCCATGACCCACAGCACGCCGGCGCTGATACGCTCGAGGATGGCCATCTCCGGACCGACGCCGAAGGGAAACAGCACCACCGCCAGGACGAAGAAGGCCAGCACCATCAGGCTGTCGGCCCCCTGGCGCAGGGCAAGACGCAGATCGCGGCGGACGATGCCGAGGAAGGAGCCGATCATGGCACCGTCTCCGCCATCAGGAAGGGAGACACGGTGAACTCGTCAAGGTGCAGCTCGCGGGCGCCGGGAAGGACGATGTCGGCATGGGTGGACACCGCGACCATGCCGCCGCCAGCCCGGTGCTCGGCCAGGATGGCCTCGAAGGTGGCGATGGAGGCCCGGTCGAGGGCGGTGGTCGGCTCGTCCAGGAGCCACAGGTCGGCCGGGGCCAGCAGCAGGCGGGCCAGGTTGACCCGCCGCTTCTGGCCGGCCGACAGCAGCTTGCCCGGCACCGCCGCCAGACGCCCAAGCCCCAGCCGATCCAGCGCCCGCTGGGCGGCGGCCTCGGCCCCGGTGGCGGCAACCCCGTGCAGGCCGGCCCAGAAGATCAGGGTCTCGCTCACCGTCAGGACCGGCTTGACCGCGTCCAGGTGACCGACATAGCGCGCGGAGGCGCCGTGGGCCTCGGGATCGTCGGTGACCGGACGACCATCCCGATAGAGACCACCGGCCGCCGGCCGCAGCAGACCGGCCATCAGCCGCAGCAGACTCGATTTGCCGCTGCCATTCGGCCCCAGCAGAACCAGGGCCTCCCCCCCGGCCAGGGCGAAGGACAGGTCCGCGAACACCACCCGCTCGCCGCGCACGCACACGAGGCCCCGCCCTTCGAACCGGGGGGGAGAGGAGGGAGAGGGAACGATGTCGGCGGTCATGCCCCGGACCATACCAGAAACGCCGTCCCCGGCCACGGAATTCCGGCGAGGCTCACACCGGCGGTCCTAAGGCTCTGCCCAGAAGAGCAGGCACATTTCGTCACTTCGTTCCCGGTGAGAGTTGCCATTCGGTGAAGCTGGTTCCGCCATTCACCGGGGTTCGACAAAAAGACATGCTCCATGAATGCGACGTCACCTTGGGGTGAGCAATATCGAACGTAAAGACACCTTCTTTCACGACGGGCACGCCCTCACTGGCGGATGCGGTGATTTTATTATCAACGCACTCGCCAGTCTCCGTGGTCTCGTGACGGGTGGTCTTTATCGTCACCTTGTATGTTGCGTTTTTCTCCTCCGAGGAGGCATCGGAAGCCTTGCCTGGACCGCTGTCCTCAAGGCTGGCAATCCGACTTTTTGCGGCCTTGACGGCCATTTCCTTGAAAAGTCCGCTGGTCATCCGATTGCTCGGAGCATTTTGCGAAGCAAAAAATGCGTCTATGTTCTGAAATACGCTCTCAACGACGGCGACAGGGACCTTTTGTTCACGGGCAACATCGGAAGCATCGTTTGCGGATGCGGTGCCTGATATAGACAAGATTGAAGCGATACTTATCGACAAAACGCCCTTCAAAGGAATACTCATGTCTGACCCCTGATATGATCAATACCGCTGGACGCAAGGTCATGATGTAATCAGAACTGATGAGTTTGTCAATCGGTCGGAGGGACCAGATCAAGCCATGTTTACAAAAAAAGAGAGGGACCTTTCGGTCCCTCGCAAAGCTAGAGCAGTTTCCGCTCAAGCGGAAACTGCGAAAAGCCCGCGCGGCGCTTGAGCGGCCAGAGGCAAATTCTGGAGCGTTTCCGCTCAGGCGGAAAACGCTCTAGTCCTCGAAATCCTTATCGGTACCGGTGCCCTTGGTGATGATGTAGAAGCCGACAAAGGCGATGATCGTCCCCGATACCAGAAGCAGAAACCGGTTGCTTTCCGCGAACTCCCCACTGGGGAGGCGGGCCACCGCCACGCCGATCAAGGCGACGACGGTGCCCGCGATCCAGTAGACGACCCTGGGCCATTTTGGCTTCACAGGACTCCCCGGATCACTTGTACAGGAGCGTGACATACACGGCCGCGAAGACGGCCGAGGTGATCACGCCGCAGATGTTGGCGCCAAGAGCATGGGGCATGACCATCACGTCCGCCCGCGCCGCGGAGACTACCTTCTGCGCCACCTTGGCGGTGGTCGGCACGCAGCTCACCGCTGCGATGCCGATGACCGGGTTGTACTTGCCGCCAGTGGCGAAGTAGAGGATGTAGCCACCGATCAATCCCCCGACCGCCGACAGCACCAGGGCGGTAATGCCCAGCACCAGAAGGATGAACACCTGCGGATTGAGGAGGGTGTTGGCCTCGCAGAGGATGCCGAGCACCAGACCAAGGAAGAAGGTCGCTGCATACAGGAACACGTTGTCGAAAAGGAAGATGAAGTTGGTCAGACCACTCTCGCGGACCGCAACGCCAAGGAACAGCGACAGGAACAGCGGCGCCGCCACCGGGAACAGCAGGCAGAGAACGGTGCAGGAGATCACGGCGAAGAACAGCTTCTGCCCGGAGGTCGCCTGACGCACCTTCTCCACCGGCATCGGCAGGGCCCGCAGCTTCTCCGGCACCAGCGCCTTGATCAGGTACGGATAACCGCCATAGGTCAGACCCAGGTACAGATAGCCGACCACGGTGATGGGAACGAACAGTTCCTTGGCCAGCATCAGCGAGGTGAACAGCACCATGGGGCCGTCGGCGCCGCCGATCATGGCCACGGCGGCCGACTGCTTCTCGGTCAGGCCCATGGCATAGGCGATGGGGAAGGTGAGGCCGGTGCCAAGTTCGGCCCACAGGGCGAGAAACATGCTCTGGAAGGGACGGGCCATCACGAAGCCCACGTCCAGCAGCACGCCAATGCCCATGAACACGAAACAGGCGATCAAACCATTGCTGAAGGTCAGCGAATAGATCGGCTGCAGCCAGTCGATCTGAAGAATGTTCATAAGATCGTTGGTATTCTCGGTCGAGATCTTCTCGATCAGACTGGGGGACGCCCCCGGCGGAGCGAGCTTGCCGCCGGCCATCGGGTCCAGGTGCAGAGTCGCCATGCGCTTGTTCTCGAAGAACATCACGCCGGCGTTGACGGACGCCATGCCGAGACCCATGGGGATCATCAGCAAGGGCTCAAGAACTTCTTTCTTGCCGAGATAAACCAGCGCCATACCGAGGAAGATGAGAAATATTCTGGCGAAGGCGATCTTCGGCTCGGACTCGACCAGGGTGGCTATGCCCTGGAAGAGGTCGATTACGTGAAACGATTCCATGTATTGTCCCCCTGCCCGCTTCAGCCGAGCGTAATAAGAGCCTGACCCGCGTCGACCGCGTCGCCCGGCTTGACATGGATGGCGACGACCTTGCCTCCGGTCTGCGAAAAGGCGGTGGTCTTCATCTTCATGGCCTCGATCACGGCGATCTTCTCGCTGGCCTTGATCACCTGGCCCAGCGTCACATCGACGGAGACGATGACCCCGCCGAGGCTGGTGATCTGGTCCCCGGGCCCACCGGCGGCCGGGGCAGGACCGGCGGGAGCGGCCGGAGCCGGCGCGGCGGCCGCGACCGGTGCAGGAGCCGGCACCACGCTCGCCGGGGTGGTGTCCATCACCCCACCCGGGTGCGGATAGAGGTTGCCCGCGTCGGCGGAAATGTCCTCGACGGTGACGGTGTATGGCCTGCCGTCTACGTTGATCCTGAACTTCTTCAGCATGGGTCCGTCCTTTACCTTCGATCCTTGTTAGTTGCCGGGCGTGTGCGTGCGGCGGGGAATGTTGTGCGATGTCTGGTTCATCATGCGGCCACCGGCCGTCCACATCGTGCCACCCTGGTCTCGGATGTGAACGATCCGGTAATGCTGGGCGCCCAGCATCGCGTACACCGCCGCGGCAATGGCGGCGATGTCATCGGCCGCAGTTGCCGAGGTTGCCGATGGCGCGGCCGGCTGGGCGTTGGCAGCCACGACCGGTGCGGAATTCGAACCTCCACCCGAAGCCATGGCGACGGTCATTCCCTTGATCATCAGGGCCACGCTCATCGACACGATGATGGTCAGACCGTAAGCCAGCAGCATATGGGAAATCACGGAATCCATTACTCATCTCCCTCAGGGCTGCTAGCGCTTGGCCTTGTTCTTGTCGGCGTTCATGGCCATCGTCATTCCCTTGATCATCGCGGCCACTCCCATCGACACGACGATGGTGAGGCCGTAGGCCAGCAGCATGTGCTGAATTACCGTACCCATTGCGGGTTCTCCCTGTTCTCTCCGCGTCTCGCGACGCCGCCTGTTCCGTGCCCCCCGGCCATGGTGGCCGGGGAACCCTCCCCGTCAGAGCGGGATGTTGCCGTGCTTCTTCGGCGGCCGCAGTTCGCGCTTGGTCAGGGTCTTGCGCAACGCCAGCGCCAGGGTGCCGCGGGTTTCTCCGGGCTCGATCACGTCGGTGATGTAGCCCTCCGCCGCCGCCACATACGGCGAAGCGAACTTGGCGCGGTACTCGGCCGCCAGTTCCTGCGCCTTGGCGCGACGATCCGGAGCCCCTTCCAGTTCCTTGCGATAGAGAACGTTGACCGCACCATCGGCGCCCATGACGGCGATCTCGCCGCCCGGCCACGAATAGACCAGGTCGGCACCCATCTCCTGCGAGCACATGGCGAGGTACGAGCCACCATAAGCCTTGCGCATGACGATCGTGATCTTCGGCACCGTGGCCTGGGCATAGGCGAACAGCATCTTGGCGCCGTGGCGGATGATGCCGCCCCGTTCCTGCTCGATGCCCGGCATGAAGCCCGGGACGTCCACCAGGGTGACCACCGGAATGTTGAAGGCATTGCAGAAGCGGATGAAGCGGGCGCCCTTGTCCGACGAGTCGATGTCCAGGGTGCCGGCCTTGACCATCGAGTTGTTGGCGATGATTCCGACGACGATGCCCTCGACGCGGGCGAAGCAGACGATGATGTTCTGGGCGAAGCTCGCGTGCACCTCAAGGAAGTCGCCGTCATCGACGATGCGCTTGATCACCGCCTTGGTGTCCATGGCCTCCGACGCCTCGGCCGGAATCAGCCCGTTCATGCCCTCGTCGATGGTCAGGGAGAACTTGGGGTTGGGCCGGTGCGGCGGATCCTCGGAATTGTTGGACGGCAGGAAGCTCAGCAGCTTCTTGGTGAGCTGGATGGCATGCTGATCGTTCTCGGCGATGAAATGGACGTTGCCGCTGACGGAGGCATGCATCTCGGCGCTGCCCACTTCGTCCATGCTGCACTGCTTGCCGGTGACCGCCTTGATCACCTCCGGACCGGTGATGAACATGTGGGCGTTCTTGCGGGTCATGATGATGAAGTCCATCAGGGCCGGCGAGTACGACGCGCCACCGGCGCAGGGCCCGAGGATCACGGCGATCTGCGGAACGACGCCCGAGGCCAGGACGTTGCGATAGAACACGTCGCCATAGCCTGACAGCGCGTCCACACCCTCCTGGATGCGGGCGCCGGCCGAGTCCTTGAACGCCACCACCGGAACGCCGGTCTTGATGGCCTGGTCCATGACCGCAACCATCTTCTTCGCGTGCATCTTGCCAAGCGACCCACCGGTCACGGTGAAGTCCTGGCTGATGGCGGCCACCGGTCGGCCATCCACATAGCCGGAGCCGACGACGACGCCGTCGCAGGGCATTTCCTTGTCGGCCATGCCGAAGTTGTGACAGCTGTGGCGGATGTGAGCGCCAAGCTCCTGGAAGGTATGCGCCTCAAACAGGTTGTCCAGCCGGTCCCGCGCGCTGAGGAGGCCCTTCTCGCGCCGCGCCTTGATCTTGTCCTCACCGCCGCCGGCGTAGGCCTTGGCCCGGCGTTCCTTCAAGGTGTCCAGTAGCTTCGGAGAGATCGTCATGTTCCCAACTCATCCTTGTTTGGTGGCGCGGCGGGTCGTTCGTTCGGACGGTACCGGAGGCCGCGAGAATCAATCGCCGCGCCAGTTCGCCAGCGCGGCCCACGACGCCTGCCTCATTCCACTCCCCGCCCTATCCGACCGGACAGGGTGCGAGATGGCCTCCGACACTCCGAACTGCTCCCCCGTAGTCACCCTCCGGCCCAGCCGCCCCAAGGCATAACCTCAGGCACAAACCATCGGGTTGCACCAGCCGTTCCGGCATCCCACGTCGGCCCGGCAGTGCGGCGCACACATTGCCGCAGGATATGCCCTCGGGCCAACTAATTTTTTGTTGCGCCGCACGATTCTCCACCGCGGCACACGGGCTCCGACGGGGGGCGGTGGCACGGACCGCGGGCATCCGCACGGCCGCAGTGCGAGAAGACGCTCGAATTCTGCCAGGCAACCGCGACATTCCATGACGTTGCCAAATTTTCCAGAATGCGTGTCACCCGCATTTCCAGCCATGCCCCCGGCCTCCCACCACAAGCGTGATAATTATATCACACCCGCCGACATGTTGCACGGCCTACACATCTATCCCCTACTGGCACGGGCGTGGTTGAGGGTATTGTCCTTGCTCGGATGGCGGGCGGGGCTGGTCCCCTGGGCACACCGCGGACGTTTTCACGACGCATGGATTGATGGAGCCGAGAATGTCAGTGAAGCATGGTGTATTGGTGGCAGCCGCGCTGTCGGTTCTGCCCGTGGCCGCGATGGCGCAGTCGATGACACCGGGGTACTATATCGGTGGCGCCGGCGGCGCAAACTGGGTCAGGGACAGCGACATCAAGGGCGGAGGCATCTCCAACAAGGCAGATTTCGACAACGGCTGGGCGGCTCTGCTGAGTGGTGGCTATGCCTATGGCAACGGAGTGCGCACCGAGCTTGAACTCGGCTATCGCGACAACGGCGTGGACAAGGTGAGCGGCGCCGCCGGCAGTGGTGGCGACGTGCGGGCCCTGAGCCTGATGGCCAACGTCAACTACGACTTCAACACCGGGACAGCCATCACGCCCTACGTCGGCATCGGCCTTGGCGGGGCGCGGGTCGACTTCGGTGGCGTGCGGCCCGTGGGCGGCAGCCGAGTCGGCGATGAGGACACCGTGTTCGCCTATCAGGGCCTGGCGGGCGCCAGCTATCGGCTGAACGACGCGGTCAGCCTGTTCTCCGACTATCGTTATTTCGCGACGAAGGATGCGGATCTGAAGACCGACTCGGGCGTCGGCGTCAAGGGTGAGTACGCCAGCCACACCGTGATGCTGGGTCTGCGCTATTCGTTCGGTGCGCCGAAGGCCGCCCCCGCGGCGGAGACGCGCCCAGCCCCGGCCCCGGCGGCGATGGTGCAGGCTCCGCCTCCGCCACCCCCGCCCGCGCCGGCGGCGGCTCCGCCCCGCAACTTCCTGGTCTTCTTCGACTTTGACAAGGCCACGTTGACGTCACAGGCCAATGGAATCCTGGCCGAGGCGGCGACCGCCGCGAAGAGTGGCGGCGCGACTCGCATCGAAGCCACCGGCCATGCCGACCGCTCCGGCAGCGATCAGCACAACGTCGCCCTGTCGAAGAAGCGGGTCGATGCGGTCAAGCGCGAACTGATGCGCCGCGGCGTGCCGGAGCGTGACATCGTGGTGACGGCGAAGGGCGAGAGCGAGCCCCTCGTATCGACGGCCGACGGCGTGCGCGAGCCGCAGAACCGGCGAGTCGAGATCGTCTTCCGCTAACTCCCGACTCGGGGTCGGGGGATCTTCGGGTCCCCCGACTCTGGTCATTTCGCGTTCCGGATGGCACGCGCGCGGCTCTGACGATAGATGGTGCGCAGGGTGGCGTAAAGATCGAGGGAGGAGTGCTCGATCTTGTCCGATTCGTCCAGGAGCATCGCTCGCTGGTCGACGATCGAAACGCCAAGACGACCGCGACTCCATGCGGTGTGGTCGGTGGCGACGAGCACGCGACCCACCGGATCCAGAAACAACTCCAGACCAAGGCCGACCGTGTCCCTCGGGCTCGAGGGACCGAAGAGCGGCAGCATCAGGTACGGCCCTTCCGGCAGTCCCCACAGAGCAAAGGTCTGCCCCAGATCCTTTTCATGGAAGGGCATGCCGCTTTCCCCCGCCACGTCGAACATCCCGAAGAACCCGAGTCCGGTGTTGAGAAGAAACCGTCCGGCCGTCGTCGCCGCCCGCCCTCCTTCGCCCTGCAGGAGATCGTTGACGAAGATGCTGGGAGAGGAGGCGTTCAGCAGGAACGCATGCACGCTTTGCCGCACCGATTCGGGCAGCGCGTCCCGGTAGGCCAGGGACAAAGGCTTGATCACGACGCTATCCAGCGCCCGGTTGACGGCGAAGATGGCCCGGTTGGTCGGCTCCAGGGGATCGTTCGCGGCCTCGAAGTCGGCACGTTCCTCCGGATCGTCGGGAGGTGTGGCGCAGCCGCCCGCCACGGCGACGGCCAGACTCAGCAACAGGGACAGCCCAACCCACCGACGCGTCCTGCGATAAACAGCCATGAGTACCCCGGGGGTTGAACCTCGTCATCCCCCTTCATTTACGCACCCGCAGGCTTATGCACACCCACGACCGTCGTCCTGTGCCGATCGGCCAGCACGGAGGAGGATCGTATGAGTTGGCAATTCCGCTCTAGAGCAGTTTCCGCTCAAGCGGAAACTGCGAAAAGCCCGCGCGGCGCTTGAGCGGCCAGAGGCAAATTCTAGAGCGTTTCCGCTCAGGCGGAAAACGCTCTAGAGTCCGGCGACGGTCATTCCCTCGACGCGGAGAGTCGGGCTGTCCACGCCGTAGCGGAACTCCAGGTCGTCGGCGGCGGTGAGGTTCAGGAACATGTCCTTGAGATTGCCGGCGATGGTGATCTCATTGACCGGGTAGACGAACTTGCCGTTCTCGATCCACAGGCCGGTGGCGCCCCGGCTGTAGTCGCCGGTGATGCCGTTCACTCCCATGCCCGACAGCTCGGTGACGTAAAGCCCCTGGCGGATGTCGGAAATGAGGGTGGTGGCGGAAATTTTACCCTTGTCCAGGTAGACGTTGGTGGCCGACGGCGACGGCGGCCCGGAGGTGCCGCGGCTGGCATGGCCGGTGGGCGGCAGGCCGAGCTGGCGGGCCGAGCGCAGGTCGAGAAGCCAGGTGGTCAGCACCCCGTCGTCGATCAGGCGGCGCGACCGGTTGGGCAGCCCCTCGCCGTCGCAGGGCTTGGACCGCAGGCCACGATGGCGGTGGGGGTCTTCGATGATGGTGATGCCGGGGGCGAACACCCGCTGCTCCAGCCGGTCCTTGAGGAACGAGGTTCCCCGCGCCACCGAGGCGCCGTTGATGGCACCGAGGAGGTGCGACACCAGCCCGCCCGCGGCTCGTCGCGCGAACACCACCGGCACCGACTGAGTCGGCACCTTGCGTCCCCCGAGCCGCAGCACGGCCCGTGTGCCGGCGGTCGTGCCCACGTCGGTCGGCGAGCGCAGGTCGGCGAGGTAGACGGCGGAGGAATAGTCGTAGTCCCGCTCCTTGCCGCTGGCGTCATCCCCGGCCAGCACCGTC
The DNA here is from genome assembly GCA_039908285.1 of Alphaproteobacteria bacterium. GTDB lineage: Bacteria > Pseudomonadota > Alphaproteobacteria > Rhodospirillales > Rhodospirillaceae > JAMOBE01. The sequence continues at coordinate 7,033 of JAMOBE010000029.1, read as the reverse complement.
ACCGACAGCGACACTCCCGACATGTCGTAGGAGTGGGCGAAGCCATTGGAGGCGGCCAGCACCACCGTCGTCCGTCCCCATCCGGCCTCGGCGCCCTCGGAATTGGTGATGCCTGGGACGGCGCGTGCCGCTCCCTCGGTGGTGCGGACCATGTCGATCAGGGTGTCGGCGGAGGGCTCCGCCGGGTCGCAGATATCAAGGGCGGGTAGCGCCGTGGTGAGCTGGTCCGGATCGGCGAGGCCGCAGAAGGGATCTTCCGGCACCGTCCGGGCCATGGCCACGGCCCGCTCCACCAGGTCGTCGAGGGCCGCCGCGTCGCGCTGCGATGACGAGACGATGGCCTGACGGCGGCCGATGAACACGCGCAGGCCGATGTCGCCGCTTTCCGACCGCTCGAGCTTTTCCAGCGCCCCCAGACGGTAGGCGATGGAGAGCGAGGCTGAATTGACCAGCAGGGCGTCGGCGGCGTCGGCGCCGCGGCGCTGGGCCTTGGCGACCAGATCGGAGAGGAGGGACAGGTTGGTGCCGTTGTCGGTCATCGACTGCCGTCCTTTGTTGGGGGGGGCGTTGAGAAAGAAAAAGTGAAGAACGAGGGGCCGTCATGCGAATGCATGCATTCGCCTGACGGCCCCTCGCACCATTCCTTTCTTCAATTCTTCGACTTGTCCACCAGCCGATTCGCCGTGATCCACGGCATCATGCCCCGCAGCTTCTGCCCAACCTCTTCCACCGGATGCTCAGCCCAGCGGCGGCGCATCGCCTTGAACGACGGCTGTCCCACCCGGCACTCGGTCATCCAGTCGCGAACGAACCGCCCCGACTGAATGTCCTCCAGAACCCGCTTCATCTCCGCCTTGGTCTCGTCGGTGATGATCCGCGGACCCGACACATAGTCACCATACTCGGCGGTGTTGGACACCGAATACCGCATGTTGGCGAGGCCACCCTCATAGATCAGATCGACGATCAGCTTCACCTCGTGCAGGCACTCGAAATAGGCCATCTCCGGAGCGTAGCCAGCCTCCACCAGCGTCTCGAACCCGGCGCGGATCAGACTGGTCAGGCCACCGCACAGCACCACCTGCTCGCCGAACAGATCGGTCTCGCATTCCTCGCGGAAGGTGGTCTCGATGATGCCGGAGCGCCCACCGCCGATCGCCGACGCATACGACAGGGCGATGTCCATGGCCTTCTTGCTGGCGTCCTGCGCCACCGCCACCAGACACGGCACGCCGCCGCCCTTCACGTACTCGGAGCGCACGGTGTGACCCGGCCCCTTCGGCGCCACCATGAACACGTCCAGGTCGGCGCGCGGCTCGATCAGCCGGAAATGAATGTTGAGCCCATGGGCAAAGGCGATGGCCGCACCCGGCCGCAGGTTATCCTTGAGATCGCTCTCATAGATGCCGGCCTGCAATTCATCGGGGGTCAGCATCATGATCACGTCGGCCCACCGGGCGGCCTCGGCCGGCGAGAGGACCTTGAGATTCTGCGCCTCGGCCTTCTTCACCGTGGCCGAGCCGGGACGAAGCGCCACCGCCACGTCCTTGACACCCGAGTCGCGGAGGTTGAGGACATGGGCATGGCCCTGGCTGCCATAGCCCACTACGGCAACCTTCCTGGACTTGACCAGGTTCACATCGGCGTCGCGGTCGTAGTATACGCGCATCGTCACACTTCCCTTGTTCCAATCGGTCACATCGGCTGGCTGCCGCGGGCGATAGCTACCACGCCGGTCCGGGATACGTCCACAAGCCCGAGCGGCATCATCAGGCGAATGAACGCGTCGAGCTTGCCCGTGTTGCCGACGATCTCGAACACGAAGGACTCGGAGGTGCTGTCCACCACCCGCGCGCGGAAGATGTCGGCGATCTGCATGGCCTCGCGCCGCGGCTCGCCGCCGCCGTTGACCTTGACCAGGGCCAGCTCGCGCTCCACATGCGGCCCCTCGGTGGTGAGGTCGCTCACCTTGTGCACCGGCACCAGGCGGCCGAGCTGGGCCTTGATCTGCTCGATCACCTGGGGCGTGCCCGAGGTGACGACGGTGATGCGCGAGATTTTCTCCTGCGCATCCACCTCGGCCACGGTCAGGCTTTCGATGTTGTAGCCCCGGCCCGAGAACAGGCCGATGACCCGGGCGAGAACGCCGGCCTCGTTGTCCACCAGGACGGAAATGGTGTGGGTGCTGATATTGGCTTCCTTGACCATCGCTCTGCTCGAACCTGTTGTTGCCAAGCTAAGGTATCTCAGATCAGGACCATGCCGTCCTCGGCTCCCGGCTTGTCCTGCGGCTCCTCGTCGGCCGGGCCCATCAGCATCTCATTGTGGGCGGCGCCGGCCGGAATCATCGGGAAGCAGTTCTCCGAGGAGTCCACCATGACCTCGCACACCACCGGCCCGGGAGTCTCGATCATGCGGGTGATGGTGGCGTCCAGGTCGTCGGGCGCCTCCACCCGCAGCCCGGTGCAGCCAAAGGCCTCCGCCAGCTTGATGAAGTCGGGCTGGGTGTCGGTGTAGCTCTCCGAATAGCGGCCGCCGTACAGCAGCTCCTGCCACTGGCGCACCATGCCCATGTACCGGTTGTTGAGGATGAACACCTTGACCGGCAGGCGGTACTTCACGGCGGTGGTCAGTTCCTGGATGTTCATCATGATCGAGGAGTCGCCGGCGATGTCCACCACCAGCGATCCGGGATTGGCCATCTGCACCCCGATGGCCGACGGCAGGCCATAGCCCATGGTGCCGAGACCGCCCGAGGTCATGAACCGGCGCGGCTTCTCGAACCCATAGAGCTGGGCCGTCCACATCTGGTGCTGGCCCACCTCGGTGGTGATGAAGGTGTCGCGGGTGTGGGTCTGCTCGTACAGGCGGCGGATGGCGTGCTGGGGCTTGATCACCCGGTCGCTGGGGGCATAGCGCAGGCAGTCGCGAGCCCGCCACTCCTCGATCCGCTTCCACCACGGGTCGATGGCCGAGCGGTCGGGCCGCGGCTGGCGGGCCTTCCACAGCCGGTTCAGGTCCTCGAGCACCTCGGCGATGTCGCCGACGATCGGCACGTCCACCAGCACGTTCTTGTTGATGGAGGACGGGTCGATGTCGATGTGGATCTTCTTCGCGGTGGGCGCGAAGGCGTTCACCCGGCCGGTCACGCGGTCGTCGAAGCGGGCGCCGATGCACACCATCACGTCGCAGCCGTGCATGGCCAGGTTGGCCTCATAGGTGCCATGCATGCCGACCATGCCGAGGAACTGGCCGTTGGAGGCCGGAATGCCGCCGAGTCCCATCAGCGTCTGGGTGATGGGAAACCCGGTCATGTTGACGAGCTGCAATAGCCGCTCCGTCGCCACGTCGCCCGAGTTGATGACGCCGCCGCCGGTATAGAGAATCGGGCGCCGGGCGTTGGCCATCAGCTCCACCGCCTTCTCGATCTGTCCGAGATCGCCCCGCGTCCGCGGGCGGTAGGACTTGTGCTGCACGTCGGCCTTGGCCACATACGGCCCCTCGTTGACCAGCACGTCCTTCGGCAGGTCAACCACCACCGGGCCGGGCCGGCCGGTACGGGCGACGTAGAAGGCCTCGTGGACCACCCGGGCGAGGTCGTTGACGTCCTTGACCAGGTAGTTGTGCTTGGTGCACGGCCGGGTGATGCCGACGGTGTCGGCCTCCTGGAAGGCGTCGTTGCCGATCAGGTGAGTCGGCACCTGGCCGGTCAGGCACACCAGGGGAACGCTGTCCATCAGCGCATCGGTCAGCCCGGTGACGGTATTGGTGGCCCCGGGACCGGAGGTCACCAGGGCGACGCCCACCTTGCCGCTGGAGCGGGCATAGCCCTCGGCGGCGTGCATGGCGCCCTGCTCGTGGCGCACCAGGACGTGGCGGATCCTGTTCTGCTTGAACAACTCGTCGTAGATCGGCAGCACCACCCCGCCCGGATAGCCGAACACCACGTCCACCCCCTGATCCACAAGGGCTTTGAGAAGGAGTTGCGATCCACTCAACTGCTCTTGGCTCATGGCCTGGTCCTTCATGGTCTAGTGCGACGGAGCCGGATTCTGTCCGACCGGCGGCGGTCACGGGGTGGGGGAAACGGCAAGCGCGACAAGCTAGTCGCTCAGGTTCTGTCGGTCAACAGAAACTGGCGAATGACTGGATAGGTTTCAATGCCCAGACTTTCCGAATATTGCCCGGCCGAATATTGCCCGGTCAAAACGGTCGCTGTGGGCATCTGGTGGCGGAACCACGTGCACTGCCTCTTGGCGTAGTGGCGGGTGGCGGCCTGGGCCAGGGAGACGGCCTCGTCCAGACCGAGACCGCCCGTCACATGGCGGAGCAGTTCCGGCACACCGAGCGCCTTCATCGCCGGCAGGTCGGGGGGAAGATCGAGGGCGGCCAGGGCTCGCACCTCGTCCAGGGCTCCCGCCGCAACCATGGCGGCAAAGCGGGCATCGCAGGCCCGGTAGAGCGTCTCGCGCGGGGGGAGCCGCACGAGGATCAGGGGGCGGCCGGGAACGGGGCCGGCATCGGGGCCGGGCGGCTCGTCCTGCCAGACCGCCAGCGAGCGGCCGGTCACCTCCAGCACCTCCCAGGCGCGGACCAGGCGCTGGCTGTCGCTCCGATGCAGCCGGGCGGCCATCACCGGGTCCCGCCCGGCGAGCCGCGCATGAAAGGCCGGCGCGCCAAGGTCGCTCATCAGGGCGCGGCCGGCGGCGCGCACCGTCCCGGGGATGTCGGGAATGGGCGACAGCCCGACCATCAGCGCCCGGAGATAGAGGCCGGTGCCGCCGACGAACACCGGCAGCCGGCCGGCGGCCCGCGCCGCCGCCGCCGCCTCGCGGGCCAGGGCCAGCCAGCGGGCCACCGAACAGGGCTCGGCCACCGACAGCACTCCATAAAGAGCATGGGGCACGCGGGCCTCGTCGGCGGGGGTGGGGCGGGCGGTGAGAATGGACAGCTCGCGATAGACCTGCATGCTGTCGGCGTTGATCACCTGGCCATTGAACGACTCGGCGATCGCCATGGCCAGCGCCGACTTGCCGCTGGCGGTGGGACCGGCGACCACGATATAAGGCCGTCCCGCCGACTCGTCGTCGTGAGGTCGCTCACCTGTCGCGTCTTCCGTCATTGTCCTGCGCTCTTGCCATCCACACGCCGGACGCCTATACGAGACGCTCATGGAGAACGTCCTGACCCTGATCGCCGGCTCCGGCACGGTGAACGATAGCACGGTGGCCCGAGTGCGGTCCGCCCTTCTGTCCCTGGCCGCCGACATCGACCGGATCGACTGGCTGGCGCCTGGTGAGGCCTGCGACCTGCCGTTCGACAATCTCGCTCCGGACCAGGCCGATGCGGCGGCGCGGGCGGCCCTCGATGGCCTGCCGGTGGACGTGGTCGCCCAGCCGGTGGCGGGGCGGCGCAAGATGCTCCTGGTCGCCGACATGGACTCCACCTTCGTCACCGAGGAGACCCTGGACGAGATCGCCGCCCACGCCGGGCTCAAGGAGCGGATCGCCGCCATCACCGCCCGCGCCATGAACGGCGAACTGGACTTCGCCGAGGCCCTGCGCGAACGCGTCGGGATGCTGGCCGGCCTGCCGGAAGATGTCCTGGAGACCACCTGGCGGAGCATGCACCTGATGCCGGGGGGGCCGACCGTGGTGCGCACCATGCGGGCCAATGGCGCCCACACCGTCCTGGTCTCGGGCGGGTTCAAGTACTTCACCACCCGCGTGCGCGAGGCCTGCGGCTTCCACGACGACGTGGCCAACGACTTCGTCATCGAGGACGGCCGGCTGAGCGGTCGCGTGATCGAGCCGATCGTCGACCGCCACATCAAGCTCGATACCCTGAAGCGGGTGGCCAGCGAACGGCAGATCCCCCTGACCCTGACCGCCTCGGTCGGCGACGGCGCCAACGACCTGCCCATGCTGAAGGCGTCGGGACTGGGCGTCGCCTATCACGCCAAGCGAATCGTCACCGCCTCGGCCCCCCATCGGGTGGACCACGCCGACCTGACGGCGCTGCTCTACGCCCAGGGCTATCACCGCGAGGAGTTCAGCGGCTGAGCTGCTGTGCCGCTGTGCCATGACGTGATTATCAGTGATGGTGGGGCCCGCCGACCTGTGGGGAGGCGACGATCCTTCCCCCGTCAGATGGAGATTGGATCGACCGGGGGTCCGGGGTATCCTTGCCGAGGGATAGGTGGGTACGAAACCCGAGGTAAGAGGCAAAGTGTCCGGCGCAGATGGGCCACGCTCAGCACGACCATATGGTCCAGGCATTCCAACTGGAGCACCGCTCGGCTCTGGAAGGCATCGCGGAACGTGGCGGGCAAAACCGTGATAAATGTGATCATGCTGCCGGTGGTAGCCGCCGGATGGCCGGCGTGCTACGAGTTCCGCAGACAACCACCAGAGAAGCGACGCGGTCTGCGCCGATGTCTGACTCCCTTTATCACCGCCTGTTTTCGCATCCGATCATGGTCGAGCAGCTTGTCCGCGAGTTCGTGCCCGAAGCCATGGCCGCCGGCCTTGTTTTCAGTCGTATGCAGCGGGTCAACGCCAAATTTCATGGCCGCCGCGGCCGGCGCCGGGAAGGCGATGTGATCTGGCGGATCCCGACGAGGGGTGGTGATGACGTCTACCTGTACATTCTTTTCGAGTTTCAATCCACGGTAGATTGGTGGATGCCAGTGCGTACCCAGGTGTACGAAGGCCTCCTCTGGCAGCATGTCATCGCCGAGAAGAAGCTCAAGGCGGGCGATCGCCTCCCTCCCGTTCTGATGCTGCTGCTCTACAACGGTGAGCCCAGGTGGTCGGCGCCAACCGACATCGGCGATCTGATAGCGCTGCCGACGGACTCGCCACTTTGGCCTTTGCAGCCGCGTGTCCGCTACCATCTCCTCGATATGGGCGCCATGCCGGATGACGATCTGGCCTCCCGCGACAGTCTGGCCGCCCTGCTGTTCCGACTGGAGCAGCACCACGAGCCGGATGAATTGGCCAACCTGATCGATGAAGTGGTGGGCTGGTTCAGG
>JAMOBE010000169.1:0-4411 GCA_039908285.1 Alphaproteobacteria bacterium | reverse complement strand
CAGCCGGTCCTGGGGACCGGCCTGCCGCCGCATCCTGCCGCCGATCGCCGCTCCCGGCTCCTGTTCGTGTCCAAGGGCGTGGAGGATGGTGCCCTGAAGAGTCGCAGGTATGGCAGGCTTCGTCAGCAGGCCGGCCAGGCCGAGGTCGCCCGCCGCCCGCCAGGCGTCATCATGCCCATGGGGGGTGACCAGAACGACCAGCGGCACCTGGCAGCACAGTCGGGGGCCGCCGCCGGGACTCGCCCGGATCGCCCGGATCAGCTCCGCACCGTCCGTACCGGGCATCCCCCAGTCCATCAGGATCACGTCGAAGGGACCAGCGGCGACCTTGTCCAGCGCCGCCCCGCCGTCCTCCGCCGTCGTCACGGTGAGCCCCCAGGCGGTCAGCATCACGCGCAGCGCCTCGCGTGCGGGGGCCAGGTCATCCACGATCAGAGCGCGTCTGCCGGCAAACTGCGATAGTGGCTTTGCCGACTCGTCCGGTGCGGCCGGGCGGCCGAAACGGGCGGTGAAGGCGAACTCGCTGCCCTTGCCGGGCTCGCTGGTCACGCCGATGTGGCCGCCCATCTTCTCCACGAGTTGCTTGCTGATGGTGAGCCCAAGGCCGGTGCCGCCATACTTGCGCGTGGTGGAACTGTCGGCCTGGGAGAAGGACTGGAACAGCTTGCCCATCTGCTCGGCCGTCATGCCGATGCCGGTATCGCGCACGGCAAAGCGCAACTCGGCCGCGTCACCCTCTCCCGCGATGGCGTCCACGGCGATGACGATGGCCCCCCGTTCGGTGAACTTGATGGCGTTGTTGGTGAGATTGAGCAGGATTTGTCCAAGACGGGTGGGATCCCCCACCAGGCCATCGGGAACGTCGGCCGCCACCCCGATGACCACCTCGATCGCCTTCTTGCGGGTGACGCCGTTGACGACGCTGGACAGCCGCTCCATCACGTCACCGAGTCGGAAGTCCACCTGCTCGATCTCGATCTTGCCGGCCTCGATCTTGGAAAAGTCGAGGATGTCATTGATCACGACCAGAAGGGTCTGGGCGGCGTTGTCGGCCTTGTCCAGGTAATCCCATTGCGTATCGGTCAGACTGGTCTGCCGCAGCAGGTAATGCATGCCGGAGACGGCGTTGATCGGCGTGCGGATTTCGTGGCTCATGTTGGCCAGGAATTCGCTTTTGGCCCGACTGGCCATTTCCGCCGCCAGCACCTGGGCGTCTTTCTCCCGCAGCACCCGTTCGGCTTCCAACCGGGCGGAGACGTCGATGCCGATGCCGATGATCTTGACGCCCTGTCTCGACACGAAGCGCTTGGTGGAGAGAAAATAGGGAATCCGTTCCCCGGTCTTGTTCAGCAGAAAGAACTCGCACCTGCCTTCAATATTCCCAAGCATTTCAATCGGGTTGAAAGTCTTTGTCCGTTCACTCTCCTCTTCGTCATGTTCCATCTCGGAAATGATGTCGGAAGCGTGCAGGCCGGCAATCTCGTCCGCACTAAAGCCGGTGACGGTCTCGAAGTTGCTATTCCACAATTCAAGCCGTTGGTCGGCGGTGAAGACGAAGAAGACCCCCGGCAGGCTGTCGATGAGCAGACGCAGGAAGTCACTCTCCTCCACGTACTCCAGCAGAGTGACATCCCGGAACATCATGACGGCGCCCTGAAGCTTCCCGTCGTCATGGATCGGCGTGCTGGTGTACTCGATGGGAAAGTGCGATCCGTCCTTGCGCCAGAACCGCGCCCGCTCCGCCTTCTTGGGCACGCCGTCCACCACCGCCGCACAGATGGGACAGGCGTCACGGGGATAGGGGCGGCCGTCGGGGGCGCTGTGCCTCAGACTATCGTGCTGCGATTTGCCGGCCAGGTCCGCGTCCCGCCAGCCGGTCATCATGGCGGCGGCCGGGTTGACGAACGTCGTCAGCATCTGCCGGTCCAGCCCCCAGATCCCCTCCCCCGCCGCGTCGAGTATCAACTGATTCTTGTGCGAAAGCCGCGCCAGGGCCTTGTCGGCCAGCCGCCGCTCCAGGTGGTTCTTGACCCGAGCCCTGACGATGGCCGGACTGAACGGCTTGGTGATGTAGTCGATGGCACCGATCGACAGCCCGTACTCCTCACTCTCCTCCTCATTCGCAGCGGTAATGAAGATGACCGGGATCTTCATGGAGGCCGGCGTCTCCTTCAGCCTTCGGCACACCTCGAATCCGTCCATCACCGGCATGATGATGTCCAGCAGGATGATGTCCACGGCCTGCTGCGCCACGATGTCCAGGGCCCGTTTACCGCTGGTGGCTGCCAGGAGAACGCTGCTGCCGTCGCCGAGGATGGTCATCAGGGTCTTGATGTTGCCCTGAACGTCATCGACCAGCAGGATTTTCGGCTTCTCCGTTCCTGTCATCATGGCGTTTTCCGTTCCATGGAAAGGCCCAGATGGTCCGCCAGCGTGTCGAGTGACGTCCGCGCGCCATCGAAGTCGAACCCGTCCAGGTGCTCGTCCAGGCGGTCAACGTCCTCCCTGATCTCCGGAGCGGCGCCGGAGAGCAGCGCCTTGAGTGCCGAGAAGGCGCCGAGGGCCTTGACGTTGGAGTCGTCCACCAGTGCGGACAGTTCCGTCAACAGGGGGATGACCTTGTCCCGATCGAGGGACCATGGTCCGGCATGCCGAGCCTCCGTCCGCGACAGGGCCGCGCCTTCCGCCCGTTCCAGCGTGCCGATGGAGGCCATCACCTGCCCGAGGGCCGCCTCGAAATCGTCCAGAAGCCGCGGCCAGGCCTCGACCTGCCTCGCCTTGATGGCCTTTTCGAGGGCGGCGGCGGCCGCCTGCAGCGTTGCCGCGGAGAGATTGCCGGCCATCCCCTTGATCGAATGGGCCAGTATCCCGAGCGATTGCAGGTCCGCCCCGCCGTGGTCCGTCAGGGCCGCCCGCAGGGTCGCGGCAGCGGATGCATAGTCGCGCCGGAATTCGCTGAAGAGAGACCTGAGCGTGGCGACGTTGCCGTCAACGCGCCACAGGGCCTGCGCCACGTCGATCCCCGGCAGCGCGGCCGGGAGCCCGGACGCGTGTTCAGCCGGTGCTGGCCGGGACTCCGGGGTGGTGCGCACTCCGAGCCCGTCACGTCGGCGAATCCACGTCATCAGCGCCGCGTAGAGACGTTTCGGCTCGACCGGCTTGCCGAGATGGTCGTTCATGCCGGCGGCCAGGGACTTTTCCCGATGCTCCGCCGACTCATCGGCGGTCATGGCGATGATGGGCAGGTCTCCAAGCGCTGGGTCGTTCCGAATCCGGCGCGTGGCTTCATAGCCATCCATCACCGGCATCTCGATGTCCATCAGCACCACATCGAACCGGGCGAGTTGCACACGGGCGGCGGCTTCCAGGCCGTGGTCGGCCACCTCCACCTTGAGGCTCACCTTTTCCAGAAGCAACTGGACGATCCGCCGGCTGACGGAATTGTCGTCCACCAGCAATACCCGGGCGCCGCCGATCGTTCCGATGACCTCGGCCCGATCGGTGGTTGAATGATCCGAGCCCACAATCACTTTATTACCTTCGATCAAGATAGCCCCCCCTACGAAAAGGATAGCTCTCGCTCATTCTCGTGTTGGTCGGCAGCCATCATTTCCGGTAACAGGATTTATACAATTGCATGGTGGCTGGATATCACGACTTGCTTACCCGCCGCAAGGCGCCAATTCGTAACTTCTCAATGATCCATGGCGCGCTAGTTCGATGCGGACATGGCAGGGATACGCCAGGGCAGGCGCGAGTGGCGCGCGTCGGAGTTCTTCGGCGCGGCATTTGATGATCTCGGCGAGAGGGGGAACGGTTCCCGGGGAGATGCCGAAGCGATCGCCGAGGTAATCCCAGACCGAGCACCGCATCCCGGGTCTGTCGGCCGGTACCGCTTCTGGTTCCGCCGGTTACTCCCCCAATGCCCCTCCACGGAGACCGCCTCTCCAAACTGACGGAGTTCCACCCGTCCCAGCCGTCAGTGCGTCGTGGGCGCATCGAACACGTCCTCCAACGTACGGGCATCCAACAAACGCTCGCTCCACTCATCCAACTGATCGCTGCTGGCTGCCCGAACGCGCGCGTCGATGACGGGTGACAACGTCCCATGCTTCCGACGGAGCAGGCGCAGCAGCATGTCGGCCTTGCCCTCGGCCCTGCCCTCGGCCTTGCCCTTCTCGATGCCCTTCTCGATGCCCTTCTCGATGCCGATCCGTTCCACGCTGGTCACGTAACGCATCCTTGATCCCTCCTCCAACGTCCCGATTTCGTGCCACAACTGCCGGGTCAGACCATCGGGCAGGCGCATCATCCAGTCGATGACGGTGAACAGATCGATGACCCGCTGCCGGTCCCAGCCTCGCTCGTAAAGGAGCCGAACCAGCGTCCACTTCGCCGCGTAGCGCGCGCC
>JAMOBE010000028.1:0-38585 GCA_039908285.1 Alphaproteobacteria bacterium | reverse complement strand
CCGCGCCTTCTTCAGCGATACCTTGCCGTCAAAATGGGAACGAATCAGGGACTTCGTCTCCGATACCTTCCATATCATAAACCGGGATGATTTCCGGGTTTTGACGTAGACAGGGTATACCATGAGCGTCAGCAGAAACGATGGTTGTCTCATCGTTATGCCTCCAGGCTCGCCGGGTGGCCTATTCCGCCCGGCGGGCTCACGGTAAACGCCGCCGGCGGTTGCGGCAATCCCCTGACGGCAGGAGTCCGCGGGCGCGGCCGGGGGCTGGTTTCCAGGCTTCTCGGCCCTGCTCGGACCCGGATCGCGTTTGGATGGTCTCTTGGGAGGCCATGCCTTCGGCATGAAGCGACTGAACATGGCTTTCCGGAAAGCCCAAAGACTTTCCGGAAAATCCATGAGACGTCGGTTCGGCCCGCCGGTGTCAAGTCACAGGTATCAACTCACAGGTCGATACCAAAGGGGAACTTGACGGTAAGGCGGACATTGGGGGAGTCCTCGGTGACGCCGATGCCGATCGACACGTCCATCGAGCGCTTGTCGCTGAACTGGTGATTCATCCCGAAGGACAGCGTGCCGATCGTCAGGTCCTCGGAGTAGACGTTGCGGTCGTCGATCTTGCTGCGGGTCTTGGCGATGAAGTCGTGGGAATAACCGATGCTCAGCGACGTCTTCTCGTTGAGTCCGATGCCGATGCCAAAGCCGAACCGGACGGCGTTGCCAAGTTGGACCTCGCCGATGCGACTGCCGCCGATGGTCTTGTCGATGGACTTCGGCAGGTTGACGAGATAGCCCACGTTGGCGAAGAACACCACCGGATCGTCGGGGATGATGGCGGTCATGCTGGGCTCGATGGCCCAGAAGCCCGAACCGGTCGCCAGTTCCTTCTCGACGCCGCGATCGTCCCGCTTGACGTCGTAGGGGCCAAGACCCGTCGGGGTCTTGACGCGGATATTGCCGATCAGGAACGGCCAGTCCCCCTGGCCCGATGTGATCTGATAGCGGGCGGCGAACTCGACGTCGCCCAGCGCCGTCGTGGAGCTTGTTCTCCTGCCGGTTGTTGTGCTGCTATCAAGGATGGTATTGGTTGTCGAGTCATGACGGTAGACGTAGGGAACGCGGGTCTCCACCTCCATCCGGTCGTTGACGCCGTACCGGGCGGCGACGGTGGCCGTCACCGAGTCACGATCGGCCCGGGTCGCCTCGAACGAGCCGATCAGGACCGTGTCGAGAATCGCCACGCCGCCGGCGACGAAGCGGTTGATGTCCGTATGCTGGTACTCGATCGATGGCTCGATGACCAGGCGGCCGGGTCGGGTCAGGACTCCGCTTACCGCCGTTGTCTGCACCGAGTTCTCCCGCGCCGGAGCCTCGCCCACCGCCTCCGGTCCTTTGGCCCGGGTCTGGGCCAGTCGGATCTGGTCAATCTCGTTCTTCAGTCTCTGGATGGGATCGTCAGCGCCCAGGTTGAACTCGGCCGCGCGGGCGACGCCGGTCGAGAGCAGTCCAAGCGAGGCGCCGACGGCAGCATAGGCTGCCACCCGCCGAAATGACCTCATGGTGTCCTCCGGGTTCAATCCTCTCCCGTTGATGGGAAACCGTGGTCCGTTCCCCGGTGTCAGTGATATGGAAGGCACCGGCGAAAATTCATCCAATAATTGCGCAATACCTCGTAATGTCCCCCGAAAATACGGGGAGTGAGGGTAGTGGTACTCCAACCGGCGGGCCAATCCAGGATAGGAGAGACCCGTCGATGATCTTGGGGCGCCACCGGCCGGCTTCGGTGTACTCCCCGCGCGTGCTGGCCTCACTCTGAACTAGGCTGTCTGCACCGTGGCCAATCACAATTCAGGCGCGTATAACATTGCCAACCTGTTCATCATCGGGTCCCATGCATGTCGCTTCACGCCTCGCCGGCGGATGCCATCACCGTCACGAAGGAAATGCTGGGCGCGCTGGGTATGGATTGCCTGGCCAGGCTGCTCCTCGAGCGTGCTTCGCATGACCCGGGTTTGCTGGAGCAGATCAGGGCCGCCGCCCGCCTCCATCCGCACACGCAGCCGCAGCCGCAACCGCAGCCAGCCCCGGCAAGCGACGGGCGTCTGGTGGACGGGCATCTGGTGGGCCGCAGTCCGGCCATGCGGCGGGTGACGGACGCCATCCGGAAAATCGCCGCCAGCGACGCGCCGGTGCTCATCACCGGCGAGAGCGGAACCGGCAAGGAACTGGCGGCGAGCGCCATCCATGCCCAGTCCGGGCAGGCGGCTGGTCCGTTCATCGCCATCAACTGCGCCGCCATTCCCTCGAGCCTGGTGGCCTCCGAACTGTTCGGGCACGAGCGGGGAGCCTTCACCGGGGCCAGCCAGCGCCGGGTCGGGCGCATCCAGCTCGCCGAGGGCGGCACCCTGTTCCTGGATGAAATCGGCGACCTGCCGCTGGAGATGCAGGCGCACCTGCTGCGATTCCTGCAGGAGCATACGGTGGATCCGGTGGGCGGCAGCCACCCGATCACGGTGCATGCCCGGGTCGTGGCCGCCACCAACGTGCCGCTGCACCGGGCGGTGGCCGAGGGACGGTTTCGCCAGGACCTGTTCTATAGACTGCATGTGCTGACCCTGGAGATGCCGCCCCTGCGGGCGCGCGAGGGCGATGCGGCACTGCTGGCCGAGGCCTTCCTCGATCGTTTCGGCCGCGAAATGGACGGCCGACCGCGGCGGCTTGGGGTGGAAGCCCGACAACTCGTCGATGGCTATGCCTGGCCCGGCAACGTCCGCGAGCTGATGGCCGCCGCGCGCCGCGCCGTGGTCATGGGCGACGCGGACTGCATCCGGCCGGAGGATCTCGGGCTGCCCGACCCGTCCTCGGCCAACCAGGCCCAGGCCTCCCTGGAATTCGCCCGCCAGGAGGTGGAGGAGGCTCTGGTGCGCAAGGCCCTCGGCCTCCATCGGGGCAACATCAAGCGCTCCGCCGAGCACCTCGGCATCGCCCGGGTGACGCTGTACCGGCTGATCGAGAAGTACGGCATCATCGCCAGGGGAAGTCCGGCGGCGCCGTCATGACGGTTGCTCCGGCTCGGGACATGAGCTATCGCTAGGCGAGCGCGTTATTCCCTCACCCGATTGTTCTGGATCTTGCCGTGACGGACCGGAAGCACTCCATCGATCCAGGCGTGTTTGTCCTGGTGGTCTCCGCCCTGATCGGCGCCATTCTTGGGCGGATCTCGGCGGTATGGTCCGACATGATCCCCTATGCCCGGTTTCTGGCCGGGCTGGTCGAGTATCCGAGGGACAATCCGGTCGGCATCGTCTTTGCCGGAGTGTCCACCCTTCCCCTCGAGGTCATGGCCGCCCTGCTGAAGGCGGGAGTTGCCGAGACCACCGTCGGCGCCCTTTTGTCCTGTCTGATGGGGGCCGTGTATGCGTCGGCGTTCGCCATGATCGCCTACGGCGTCTGCCGCTCGGCCGTGGCGGCGGTCGCCATCGGGGTGTTTACCACCTGGAGCGGCGCCTACATGGTTGGCGCCGACTACGCATTGTTCATCCTCGGCTATGCCCAGACCCAGGGACCGCTCGGCCTTGGTCTGGCCCTGTTCGTGCTGGGGCTGGTGGCGGTGGGTCGGATCGGAGGGGCGGCGTTCGTGCTCGGCATCCTGCCGGCCGTCCATCCGGTGCTGGGGGGGGTTCATGATCGGGACGGTTGGTCTGGCGTGGCTGCCGTGGCGACGGCGGCTCGAGTGGCGGCGGTGGGAAGCGCCGTTCGCCGGCGGAGCCCTGCTCGCCATCCTCGCCCTGATCTTCGCGTTTTCCCATGCCGAGCTGCCCCGGCCTGGAGAGGAAACCGATCCCGTCTACCTCCAGACCTTTCTCGCGCTCTGGGACTATCACCGCAATGCCGGCGTGCATCGAAACGGCTTTGGCCCGATCCTGACCAAGATCATTCTGGTGATCGTGGTTCTCGGCGGGTGGCTGTGGGCCAACCGCGTGCGGATGCGGGAGGCGGACGATCCCGGGATGGCGATGGTGCGGATCCTGTTCGTCGGCAGCACGGTGGCTTTCCTGCTCTATGCCGCCTTCCATGCCGGACGGGAGCTGTCTCCAACCCTGGTCACGGTGGCCATGCCAGGCCGCTTCCTCAACCTGCCCGAGGCGGTGGCCTTTCCGGTTCTGGCCGGGATACTCGTCACCCGGCGCCGCAATCCCCTCGCCCTGCTGGGACTCGCCATTTTCACGGCGATTCCCCTCGCCATCATCATCACCAATACCAACGAGCAAGCGATGTACTGGCCGCATCTGCTCGGGGTTGCCATCGCCGCCGCCGTCATTGGAGGACTGCTGCTCAGTCGTCTAGCCGGTCGTCTGGATGATCGCCCGGCCCACCTCTATCGCGTCGCCGCCGCCCTGACCGCCAGTGCCTCCGTGGTCCGTGCCATTCCGGCACCGGCCCTGCTGGTGGGTCTTGCCATCGCCACGGCCGGGACCATCGCGACCCTGCCCAATCCGCTCGTTATCGAGGGAGATGACGCCGTCTTCGCGGCATTCGTGGACCGGCTCGATGGCGTCATCGCGCTGGGGGACAGCGTCGATGCCACGGCCCTGCTGCACATTCACAGACCGCTGTTGCTGGACCCGCAGACTCTCGACGGCGTCATCAACGTTCCCAGGGCCATCCCCAGGCTGGCCGAGGTCCTCTCCGGCGTGTATGGCGTGGATTTCTTCAACCCGCCCCCGATAACCCGCCGCCGCGCCGGCCTGATCCCGGGCCTGACCCGGGTGGTGTGGGAGAGCCGCAGTCCCGAGGACTGGTGCGGACTGGCCGAAAAGCACCACCTCGCCGCCGTCATCGTCACCGACTCCTGGAAACTGAGGCTGCGAAAGCTCGTCCGCTACGGCCGCCTGAACGAAGGCCTGGCCGTGTATGGATTTACCTGTCGCTGAGAATCCCCTCCCCTCCCCCATCATTCGGACACCGGAGGAACCTCGGCGAGAGAGGGGCGGACGCGGGCCTCGGCCAGGGCCTTGACCGCCACATAGTCGGTCTTGCCGGTCCCCAGCAGAGGAATGCGGTCCACCGTCAGCACCGTCCGGGGGGCCAGCAGTTCCGCGAGCCCCTGGGCGCGGAAATGCGTCAGCACCGCCTCGCGCCTGGCGTCGGCCCGGTCGGTGATCAGGACGAGCTGCTCGCCCTTGCGCTCATCGGCGACGGCGACCACCGCATGCTGGTTCTCCGGCCACAGGGCGGACAGCTCGGTCTCGACCTTGCCGAGAGACACCATCTCGCCGGCGATCTTGGCGAAGCGCTTGGCGCGGCCGATGATGCGCACGTACCCCAGGTCATCGATGGTGACGATATCGCCCGTGTCGTACCAGCCGTCGGCCGGCGGCTCCAGGTCGCCGGGACGCTCGACCCGGTAATAGCCCAGCATCACGTTGGGACCGCGCACCCACAGCCGCCCGCCCTCATCGACGCCGGGCATCGGCTCCAGGCGGTAGTCGATGCCGGGCAGCACCCGGCCCACCGTACCGGCCCGGAAGTGCATGGGCGTGTTGGCGGCGATCACCGGGGCGGTCTCGGTGGCGCCGTAGCCCTCGAGGATGCGCAGACCGAACTTTTCCATCCACACCCGCCGAGTCTCGTCCTTGACCTTCTCGGCCCCGGCGAAGACATAGCGCACGCTGTAGAAATCATAGGCCGAGGCGACGCGGGCATAGCCGGCGAGAAAGGTGTCGGTGCCGAACATGATGGTGGCGTTGGTGTCGTAGACCATCTCGGGCACGATGCGGTAGTGCAGCGGCGAGGGATAGAGGAAGCACCGGATCCCGGACAGCACCGGCAGCAGGAGTCCCCCAGTCAGCCCAAACGAATGGAACACCGGCAGGGCGTTGAAGACGATGTCGGCCGGCGTGAAGGCCACCCGCGCCGCCAACTGGGCGCAGTTGGCCAGGATGTTGGCGTGACTGAGCACCACGCCCTTCGGCGTGCCCTCCGAGCCGGAGGTGAACAGGATCACCGCCGGATCGTCGGGGCGGCGGCGGTCAAGCCGGGCGAACGGCTGCGCCAGCAGGCCATACAGCCTGTCGAAGACTCCCATCGCGGCGCGGATATCCTCGAGATACAGGATGCGCACCCTGGCCTCCAGCGCCTCGACCATGGGGGCGAGCCGCGCCTGATCGATGAAGCGCCGCGAGGTGACCACGGTGCGGACGCGCGCCGCCGCGCAGGCGGCCAGCACGTTGGCCGCACCGGTGCTGAAGTTCAGCATCGCCGGCACCCGCCCGAAGGCCTGGGCGGCAAAGAAGGTGACGGCGGTGGCGTTGGCGTTGGGCAGCAGCAGACCGATGGCCTCACCCGGCTCCGCCTCGCGCGCCAGCATCCGGCCCAGCGCCAGGCTGCCGGCGATCAGCCGGTTGCCGGTGAGCGGCGTTCGGTTGATGTCCTCGAGCGCCACGACACCGCCTCCGTGTACCCGCCGCACGTCCAGCAGGGCCGAGAACAGGGTGAGCTCGCGGTTGGACGTCTCGAACATCATCGCCGACATGACGTCATAGAGAGCGACGCCGATCCGCTGGCGGCGAGCCCGGCCCTTGACCTCGGCCGGCACGGCGAAGCGCCGCGGCGGCAGCACGGTGATGGTGATGCGCGGGAACCAGCGCTGCCGCACCTTGCCCCTCAGGCGCGAGAACGGCGTGTACTGGGCGCCGTCGATCCGCACCGGGATCACCGGAGCATCGGCGCGGTCGGCGATCATGCCCGGTCCCTCGTAGACCTTCATCAGGGTGCCGGTGACGGTGATCCGGCCCTCGGGGAAGATCACGCAGGTGCGGCCCTCCTGGACGGCGCGGATCAGGCCCTTGGTGGACATGGGATTGGTCGGATCGAGGGGATAGGCCTCGACCACCGACAGGAAGGGCCTGATCCACCACAGCCTGGCCACGAAGGTGTTGACGGCAAAGGTGGGCTTGTTGGGAAGAAAGGCCGCCAGCAGAATGGCGTCGAGGAAGGAGACGTGGTTGACCACCACCACCGCCCTCTCCCCCGCCGCCGCCAGATGGTCGAGCCCCCTGACCTCCACCCGGTAGAACAGGCGCAGGAGCCAGACGAACAGCCCCTTCAGCACCGCGTCGGGCAACAGCCCGCAGATGTAGACCGCCACCCCCAGATTGGCGATGGCGGTAACCAGAAAGACCTGGGGCACCGAGAGCCCCGCCGCCAGCATGGCGGCGCCGGCGAGGGCCGACAGGACCATGAAGGCCGCGTTCATGATGTTGTTGGCGGCGATGACACGGGCGCGGACGGCCTCGTCGCTGCGGGCCTGCAGGATGGCGTAGAGGGGCACGATGTAGATGCCGCCGCACACGGCAAGTCCCAGCAGGTCCGCCAGGATGCGCCAGGCCCCCGGCCGGGCCAGGAACTGGTTCAGATCGGCGATCGTCCCCGCCGCGGCACCGCCGGCGCTGCTCGCCAGCCACAGGTCGAAGGCGAACAGGGTCATTCCCAGGGCGGCGAAGGGGACATGCCGGGCCGAGATCTCTCCCTTCAGCATCCGCCCGCACAGCACCGAGCCGATGCCGATGCCCACCGAGAACACCGTCAGCATCAGCGTCACCGCGTGCTGGTCGGCCTGCAGCACATCCTTGGCGAAGGCGGGAAACTGGGCGAGATAGGTGGCCCCCACCAGCCAGAACCAGGAAATCCCCAGCACCGACAGGAAGATTTCGCGCCGCTTGCGAATCATCCCCAGCACGGTGAAGGTCTCGCGCAGGATGTTGACCGGCACGGCGACGGCGGGATTGCCGGCATGGGCGGGAGGCAGGAACAGGCTGGCGCCGTAGCCGCCCGTCGCGAACACCACCATCAGGACCGACACGGTCGCCGTGCCGCCCTCGGTCAGCACCAGCATGCCCCCGGCGATGGTGCCGAGCAGGATAGCGAGGAAGGTGCCGCCCTCGATCAGGGCGTTGCCATTGATCAGATCGGACTCCGCCAGGTGCTCGGGCAGAACGGCGTATTTCAGCGGACCAAAGAAGGTGGCCTGCAGGCCGAACAGGAACAGCACCACCAGCATGCCGGGAACGGTCGCCGTCATCAGCGCCCAGGCTCCCAGCAGGGCGATGCCCACCTCCGCCAGCTTGACCCGACGCATCAGGCCGCTCTTCTCGTAGCGATCGGAAAGCTGTCCGGCGGTGGCCGAGAACAGGAAGAAGGGCAGGATGAACACCCCGGCCGCCGCCGTGACCAGCACCTGCGGCGCCGCTCCCGCCTGCTCACCCAGCCGATAGATGATGAGGATCACCAGCGCATTCTTGAAAATATTGTCATTGGCAGCGCCAAGGAACTGGGCAATGAACAGCGGCAGAAAGCGCCGGCGGGCCAGCAGGTGAAAAGCGCCGTCACGCATGGTGACCTCTCCTGTCGTCATCGGGTGTGGGATTGAGGGCGCGCCAGCAGGCGGCGGCGATATCCCCGGCAAAGCGGGAAAACGGCGGGTCGAGGCGCCCATAGACCAGGGCGGTGGCCGGCTGCAACATCAGACCGAGCACCATGGCGGTGCCAAGAGCCGCATCGCCCAGGGTGATCTCCCGCCTGTCGATCGCCTGCTCGATCATGCCGCGAAGTACCTGCACCGGATCGGCGCCGCCGGTCGTGAGACGCGGCAGTGCCTGGTGCTGCACCAGCAGCAGGAAACGGAACAGTGTCGGCTCATCGTCGTAGAACCGGCAGACCTCGGCGACGATCGCCTCGAGTCTGGTCCGGAAGTCGCCGGGTGACTCCCGTACCGCGTCCAGCCGCCGCGCCAGGGCGGCGTAGTTGCTGGCGAACAGCTCGGCCACCAGGTCGTCCTTCGACGCGTAGTGCCGATACAGCGTCCCCTCGGCGACCCCCGCCGCCTGGGTGAGATCGCGCACGCTGGTTTCCGTCACCCCCTTGTCGACGAACAGCCGCAGCGCTTCCGCGTGTATCCGCCGTCTTGTCGCCTGTCCGTCCCGCACGGCCCCGCCTCACTAATGTGATCGCTCACTCACATTATGGGGCATGCGAGGGCCTGTCAAGGGCGATTCGCGTATGAATCAGCCACGCTCCGAACGGGTTCTCAACGTGCTGGGGATCGGTTCAGTTAATACGAACACGATCGCCCCGTCCCGCGAGGCGTCGGCGAGGAAGGTCACCATGCCGCCGGTGGAGATTGGAACGTCGGGGCGCAGGTCCGAGAGGGTGAGGCTCATTGCCCTGAGGCCCATTTCGCACACCATCACCGTGGCCCCGAGGGTGACGCAGGCCGACAGCAGGTCCTCGAAGGTGCCCACGCCCCGCTCGGCGAACCGGAGGTCCAGGTTCGCGTCGCTCAGGTGGTGGGTCCAGCCGGGGCGGCCGTCGTCCCCGGGCTTCATCAGCGCCCGCGCGCCGCCCATGGTAAAGAACAACGTCACCGGCACGTTGGTGGCGAGGGCGGCGGCGGCCATCACCAGGGCATAGTGGACCCGGTCGAACGCTCCCGAGAAAACGACGATCGACAGTTTCCTGATCCCGTCGTCAGACACAGGCACGGTCCGTGCTCCCATGGCTGGAGAGGTCGGTGATGGAGCGTTCGGTGCCGCACAGGGGACAGCCGGGGTCGGGTCGCACCTTCACCCGCCGGAAGGTGACCGACAGGGCGTCGTAGATCAGAAGGCTCCCGGCCATCGACTCGCCGATGCCGAGGATTTCCTTCAGGACCTCGGTCGCCTGGAGCGAACCCAGGGTACCGGCGATGGCCCCCAGCACTCCCGCCTCGGCACACGTGGGAATCTGCCCCGGCGGCGGCGCCTCGCGGAAGATGCAGCGGTAGCACGGGCCGCCCTGGTGGGCCTTGAAGGTGGCGAGCTGGCCGTCGAAGCGCAGGATGGCCGCCGACACCAGCGGCCGTCCGGCGAGAAAGCAGGCGTCGTTGACCAGGAACCGGGTGGCGAAGTTGTCGCTGCCGTCGGCGACCACGTCGTGATCGGCGATCAGTGCGAGCGCATTGTCACGGTCGAGCCGCAGGCGATGGGGAACCACGCGCACATCGGGATTGATGGCGGCGACGGCGGCGACGGCGCTGTCCACCTTGGGCCAGCCGATGCGGCCGGTGGCGTGCAGCACCTGACGCTGGAGGTTGGACAGGTCCACCTCATCGTCGTCGACCACACCGATGGTACCGACTCCGGCCGCGGCCAGATAGAGGATCAGGGGTGAGCCCAGTCCCCCCGCCCCCACCACCAGCACCCGCGACCGCAGGAGCTTTTCCTGGCCGATGCCGCCCACCTCGGGCAGCAGGATGTGGCGGGCGTAGCGGTGGATCTGGTCCTCGGTGAACTCCATGGGCTAATCGAACAGCGGCGTGGACAGATAGCGCTCGGCGAAGCTCGGCAGGATGGCCACCACGACCTTTCCCTTGAACGCCGGCCGCTGCGCCACCTCGAGGGCCGCCGCCAGCGCCGCCCCCGACGAGATGCCGACCGGCAGTCCCTCCATCCGCGCCGCCTTGCGGGCCATGGCGAAGGCCGTTTCGTTACCGATCTGAAGGATCTCGTCCAGGATCGAGCGATCCAGAATCCCCGGCACGAAGCCGGCGCCGATGCCTTGAATCTTGTGCGGCCCCGGAGCCCCCCCCGACAGGACCGGGCTGTCCTCCGGCTCGACGGCGATGATCTTCACCTCCGGCTTGCGTGCCTTCAGCACCTGGCCGACGCCCGTCAGGGTGCCGCCGGTGCCCACACCGCCCACCACCACGTCGACGCGACCGCCGGTGTCGCACCACAGTTCCTCGGCGGTGGTTCGGCGGTGGGCGGCGGGATTGGCCGGATTCTCGAACTGCTGCAGCATATAGGCGTTGGGCAGGCTGGCCACCAGCTCCTCGGCCCGGCGGACGGCCCCGGTCATGCCCTTCGAGGCCGGGGTCAGCTCGATCTCGGCACCAAGAAGCTGCAGCATCTTGCGCCGCTCCAGCGACATGCTCTCGGGCATGGTCAGGATCAGGCGATAGCCCCGGGACGCGCACACGAAGGCGAGGGCGATGCCCGTGTTGCCCGACGTCGGCTCCACCAGAACCGTGTCGGCGGTGATGCGGCCGGCCGCCTCGGCGTCCTCGATCATCGCGAGACCGATACGGTCCTTCACCGAGTTCAGCGGGTTGAAGAACTCGCACTTGGCCAGGACGTCGGCGACGCATCCCGCCTCGGCGGTCATCCGCTTCAGCCGGATCAGCGGCGTCGCCCCGATCGTTTCGGCGATTGAGTCATAGACTCGGCCGCGGAACTCCGATGAGGATACGGCGGTGGGTACGGTCTTCGCAGCAGTCATGGTGCTTTTCCCTCTTCTTTTTCGCCCCCTGCATATGGTGACTCAGATCGTGAAGTCGAGTTTTTCCCGTCCTTCACTCACCAGTCCTCCATGATATGCGCGCATGCAAAGGTCGTCGACAGTAATGGCATCCAACCGTCGCATGATATCATCGTGCAGATCACCCCACATGGGGCGGATCACCCTGCTCCCAAGCTCCGAGGTCGGGGTTTCCGTCTCGGCGTCCTCGGCCGTCTCCATGGTTCGAACTACCCGCACGATCTCGCCCACCGAGATGCGGCGGCGCTCGCGGGCCAGGCGGTAGCCGCCGCGCGGCCCGCGCACGCCCACCAGGATGTCGCTACGCACCAGGTGCTGCAGGGTCTGCTCCAGATAGCGCCGAGGGATCCCCTGGCGTCTGGTGATTTCCTGACTCTGCACCGGCTCGCCGGCGGCGTGGTAGGCGATGTCGAGCACCGCCTCGATGGCGAACAGCAGTTTCTTCGAAGGTCTCAGCATCGGTCGTCCCCCTAACCGGTGCCCGTTCCCGTGGAGCCGAACCCGCCGCCCCCCCGGACACTGTCCGAAAGCTCACGAGCCTCCCTCCAGACGGCTCGAACGACGGGCGCGATCACCAATTGCGCGACTCGCATGCCGCGCGACACGAGGAACGGGTCTTTGCCACAGTTGATGAGGATGACGCCGACCTCCCCCCGGTAGTCCGCGTCGATGGTTCCGGGGCTGTTGAGCACGGTCACTCCATGGCGCACCGCCAGCCCCGAGCGCGGTCGCACCTGTGCCTCATAGCCCGGGTCGAGCGCGATGGCGATCCCGGTTGGGATCAGCGCCCGGTCGCCCGGTTCGATCGTCACATCCGCCGGCACGGCGGCCAGCAGATCCAGTCCCGCCGCCAGGGCGGTGGCATACTCGGGAAGTGCCAGATCCCGGCCACTCTCCAGCCGCCGGATGGCGACGGTCAGCGTTGCGCCGTCGGTCATGCCCGCGCCTCCTCTCCGATCTCGGCGACGGTTTCAGGTCCGAAATAGGCCGCCACGCGAGCGGCCAGTCGCTCCGCCACCGCGGTCTTGCTCAGCTCCGGCCACGGCTCCACCCCCGCGGCGGTGACCAGAGAAACCACATTGCGGTCGCCGCCAAAGGTGCCGCTGCCCGGCGAAACGTCGTTGGCGACGATCCAGTCGCAGCCCTTGCGCTGGCGCTTGGCGGTGGCGTTGGCGACCAGGGACTCGGTCTCGGCGGCAAAGCCGATCACCAGGCCCGGCCTGCCGGGTCCCACGGCGGCAAGGCGCGCCAGAATGTCCGGGTTCAGGGTCAGCTCCAGCGCCGGCGGGGCCGCGCCCTCGGTCTTCTTCAACTTGGAGCCGCCGGCGTTGGCCACCCGCCAGTCGGCCACCGCCGCCGCGCACACGGCAACATCGGCGGGCAGTGCCGCCTCGCAGGCGGCCAGCATCTGCCGCGCCGTCTCGACTCGCACCACCCGCACCGCGGACGGATCGGGCTCGTTGGTCGGGCCGGAAACCAGGGTGACGCGGGCGCCGAGATCGGCCAGGGCCGCGGCGATGGCGTGGCCCTGCTTGCCCGACGAGCGGTTGGCGATATAGCGCACCGGGTCGATGGGCTCAAAGGTCGGACCGCTGGTCACCAGGGCATGACGTCCTGCGAGTGGACGCGGCCGTGCCTTCACCTCGGGATCGAGACAGGACTCGATGGCGGCGACGATGTCGGCCACCTCGGCGAGTCGTCCCTCCCCGGTCTCGCCGCAGGCCAGATCACCCGAGCCGGGACCGACGCGGCGCACGCCCCGGCCTTCCAGGGTCGCCACGTTGGCCCGGGTCGCCGGATGAGTCCACATGCGCACGTTCATCGATGGTGCCACCAGCACCGGCTTGTCGGTAGCCAGCAGGGTGGTGGTGGCCAGGTCGTCGGCGATGCCCGCGGCCATGCGCGCCAGCAGATTGGCGGTGGCCGGCGCGACCACCACCAGGTCGGCCTCCCGCGACAGGCGGATATGGCCCATCTCCGCTTCATCTTTCAGCGAAAACAGGTCCTGGTACACCGGCTCGCCGCTGAGGGCCGCGACCGACAGGGGCGTGACGAACTGCGCCCCCCCCTCGGTCAGGATGCAGCGCACCGCGATCCCACGCTCCCGCAACCGCCGGATGAGATCGAGCGTCTTATACGCGGCGATGCCGCCGGCGATGATCAGGAGAACGCGACGACCGTCAGGCACGATGGTGTTTCCAGGCTATTTACGGTGCCGACAGTGTTAATACCGTTCCGCTCCGTCGTCAACGTTTGTTGATGGGAGTCCTATCGCGGCGGAGCCGGAACCAAAAAGATTCGTATTACCGACCTCAGGCGGATGACGCTCACCGTCATTTAATCCCGTTATGCGATATCGAGAAGGGACAGGTCGGAAGAATCCGACCCCTTCCCGACAGTGTCCGGGTGCTACCGGGTCAGATCGTAGCTGTAGTCGGTGACACCGGTGATGTTGGTGTCCTGGTCGATAGTGTCAAAGATCTCGTCGAGAATTTTGACCAGCACGGTCAGGGCTCCCTGATATCCCCAGGTCGGGAAGCGGTGATGGTGGTGGCGGTCGAAAATGGGGAAGGTCAGGCGGATCAGGGGGATCTTGAGATCACGCTCCAGATACTTGCCATAGGAATTGCCGATCAGAAAATCCACCGGCTCCGTGGCCATCAGCGAGCGCATGTGCCACAGATCCTTGCCGCCCCATGCCTTGCATCCGGCCCCGAAGGGCGTTGAGGCGAACAGGCCGGTCATTGTCTCCTCCCATGCCTTGCTGCCATTGGTGGCCAGGCAATGGACCGGCTCACCGCCGGTTTCCATGACGAATCGAGCCATGGCGTACACGAAATCCGGGTCGCCATAGATGGCATAGCGCTTGCCGTGCAGATGGGACTGGGAGTCGGCCATGGCGTCCACCAGGCGTCCGCGCTCCAGTTCAAGGGTTTCCGGAATGGGCTTGCCGGTGAGGCTCGACACCGCCATCAGGAATTCGTCGGTGGCCGAGACGCCCATGGGATAGTGGAAGGAAGCTGTCTGTTGACCCTTTTCAGCGCACAGGGCCAATGTCTTTTCCGTGCAGTACTCTTGCATCGACAGGGTGGCCTTGGCATTCAGAGAACCCTTGGCTTGATCCAGGGTGGTGCCACCGGAATACATGCGGAAGGTGCCGTCCGACGGCGTATCATAGATGTCGGAGGTGTCCGACAGGATGGTGTGGCTCACCCCCATCAGTCCAAGTATCCGCTTCAGTTCGCGGATGTTGCCGACGCAATAGCCGTCGAAGCCAGGAATGATGTTGACGGTATCGTCGGGCGTGCGCTCCCGTCCGCTCCAGAAGTGGGACAGAATACCCTTCATCATGTTGTCGTAGCCGGTGACATGGCTGCCGACGAAGGCCGGAGTGTGGGCAAAGGGCACGTCGAACTCGGCCGGGACCGAGCCCTTTTCCTTGGCGGTCTGGATGAAGGAGTTGAGGTCATCGCCGATCACCTCGGCCATGCAGGTGGTGGAAACGGCGATCATCTTCGGCGTGTAGAGGCTGTACGCATTGGCCAACCCATCCACCATGTTGGTGAGACCGCCGAAGACGGCCGCATCCTCGGTCATCGAACTGGAGACGCAGGAGGACGGCTCCTTGAAATGACGCGAGAGGTGACTGCGGTAATAGGAGACGCAACCCTGGCTGCCGTGCACGAAGGACATGGTGCCCTCGAAGCCGCTGGCGGCGAACACGGCTCCCAGCGGCTGGCAGGCCTTGGCCGGATTGACCACCAGGGACTCGCGGGCAAAGTTCTTTTCCCGGTAGTCCCATGACCTGGTCCAGTCATTGATCTCCGTGACCGTGCCGTCGGGATGGGGACACTCGAACTGTTCCTTCTTTGCCTTGAGCATGGCCTGGTATTCCGGCTGGCGGAACAGGGGTATGTGGTCAAGGACCTTGGCTGCGGACTGAGGCATGGCATTGACTCCTAGGGCAAGGCGCACGGTTTCAGGAGAAGCGGAAACAGGGAAAGAAAAACTGGCGTCAGGCCGCTTTCCACGGTGCCTTGAACTTGCTCCACACGGGGTTGTTGATGGCGAGATCCATGTCGCGGGCGAAGATGGCAAAGCCGTCATAGCCGTGATAGGGTCCGGAATAGTCCCACGAGTGCATCTGGCGGAACGGTACGCCGAGCTTCTGGGTCGGGTACTTCTCCTTGATGCCCGAGCCCACCAGATCTGGACGGATGCCCTCGATGAACTTCTCCAGCTCATAGCCGGTAACGTCATCGAAGATGAGGGTGCCGTCCTTGACGTAATGACTCGTGCGCTGATAGTCGTCGTTGTGGGCGAATTCATAGCCCGTGCCGACGATCTTCATGCCCAGATCCTCATAGGCCGTCATCACGTGGCGGGGCCGCAGCCCTCCTACATAGAGCATCACCGATTTACCTTCGAGGCGCGGTCGATATTTTGCGATCACCGCGTCCGCAAGCGGACGATATCGGGCGATCACCGCCTCGGCGTTCTCCTTGATACGATCGTCGAACCGGTCGGCGATGGCGCGCAGGGACTGCTCGATCTGGCTCGGGCCGAAGAAATTGTACTCGGTCCATGGGATGCCGTATTTTTCCTCCATGTGCCGACAGATGTAGTTCATCGACCGATAGCAATGGATAAGATTGAGTCTGGCCTTGGGCGCCCGCTCCAGTTCCGAGATGCTGGCGTCGCCCGACCAGCTTGCCACCACCCTGAGGCCCATTTCCTCGAGCAGGATACGCGAGGCCCAGGCGTCGCCACCGATGTTGTAGTCACCGATGATGTTGATGTCGTAGTCGGTGGACTCGAAGTCGATGGTCTTCTTGTCGAACACCCAATCCCGGATGGCGTCATTGGCGATGTGGTGGCCGAGCGATTGGGACACGCCCCGGAACCCTTCACAGCGCACCGGAACGATGGGCTTGCCGGTTTCCTTGTGCTTGGCCCGGGACACGGCCTCGATGTCGTCACCGATCAGGCCGATGGGGCACTCGGACTGGATGGAGATGCCCTTGTTCAAGGGGAACAGGGTCTCGATCTCGTCGATGATCTTGGCGAGTTTCTTGTCGCCACCAAAGACGATGTCCCGTTCCTGGAAATCGGATGTGAACTGCATGGTGACAAAGCTGTCAACACCCGTGCTGCCGACATAGTAATTGCGGCGCTGCGACCATGAATACTGACCGCATCCCACCGGACCGTGCGAAATGTGCACCATGTCCTTGACCGGTCCCCACACCACGCCCTTCGAACCCGCGTAGGCGCAGCCGCGAATGGTCATCACGCCGGGGATGGATTTGATGTTGGACTTGACGCCGCAGTCGGGCTTTCCGGCCTCGGCCACGCTCAAATGCTTCTGACGCCGCTTTTTCGCCTTGTCGGGATAGGCGTCCAGGACGTCCTCGATCAGTTTCCGGTGGGCGTCCTTGTCGTTCGTGTAATCGAGGGACATGACTTGGGTCTCCCCTGGTGCCGGCCCGCGCCTGTCTTGGCGGCGGGACCGGCGCGGTTGTCAGTGAAGGGCAACCATGGGCTTGGTTTCCTTGGCGGCAAGCTCGGCGAGCTGTTGCTCCTCGGTCTTCATGATGCCGAATTCCATCAGCATCTCTTCCAGCTCTTCCATGGTGATGGGAGTCGGGATCACACCCTTGCCGGAGTTCCCGTGGATCTTCTGGGCGAGGGACCGGTATTCGTCGGCCTGTTTGGAGTCCGGAGCGTACTCGATCACCGTCATGCGACGCAGCTCGGCGTGCTGGACGATGTTGTCGCGGGGCACGAAGTGAATGAGCCGCGAGCCCAGTCGCTTGGCCAGCGCCTCCGACAACTCCAGTTCCTTGTCGGTCTGACGCTCGTTGCAGATGAGGCCGCCAAGGCGCACTCCACCGGAATGAGCATACTTCAGGATGCCCTTGGCGATGTTGTTGGCGGCATACAGCGCCATCATCTCGCCCGACATGACGATATAGATTTCCTGAGCCTTGTTTTCGCGGATGGGCATGGCGAAGCCGCCGCACACCACGTCGCCCAGCACGTCGTAGGAGACATAGTCCACGCCCTCGTAGGCGCCGTTTTCCTCCAGAAAATTGATGGAGGTGATCACCCCCCGACCGGCACAGCCGACGCCTGGCTCCGGCCCGCCGGACTCCACGCACTTGATGCCCTGGAAGCCCACCTTCAGCACGTCCTCCAGTTCCAGGTCCTCGACGCTGCCGGCGGCGGCGGCCAGGTTCAGCACGGTGTCCTGGGCCTTGGCGTGCAGGATCAGGCGGGTGGAGTCGGCCTTCGGGTCACAGCCGACGATCAGAATCTTCTGCCCCATCTCGACCAGGGCCGCCAGGGTGTTCTGCGAGGTGGTGGACTTGCCGATCCCCCCCTTGCCGTAAAACGCGATCTGCCGAAGTGGTGCGTTCATCGGAAACTCCTTTGTCGTCGCGAGGCTCTCACACATGAAAAGGGCGATGCGGTCGCCGCGTCACGACAGGCACTGCAACCGATATGCCAGAGCGGTCTGGACCATGAATCGCCTGTTCTTCCCGGCGATTCGGCGGACGACGTGAGAAACGGGCCACTGTCACGAAGGTGACATTCGGACTGCGATTGTTGGACCCGCAACAGAAGCGCCGACGGCATGGGTGCCGTTTTTTCGCCATTCCCCGCTCAAGGCACGGCCCTTGCTATGTCCCTGGCCAAGCCATGGGGGAGTTTGGTCCGGTGACGTCTTTTCCCGCCTCGCGTGATGGTCTTGGCCACAGCACCAATCTGGTTGGTCTGCCGACCGGCCTGCTGGCCAGTCCGGATTTCAACGAGTTCCCGGTGCCCCTGCGCATCGCCGGCGTGCGCGAGATGAATCGCTCCCTGTTCGAGATGCTGAAGGAAGCACCCGATGCCGACGAGGCCGCACGTGCCTTCGACATGTACATGGGTGCCCTCTTCGGTCTGGATCCGGAGCAGCACGAGCGGGTGACCCGAGGCGCCGGCCATCGCTTCCGTTCCAGTTATCTGCGGCTCCTCAAGGGCTGGGGCTACGACGCCAACGGCCCGGAGGGGGCCGTCTTGAAAGGATGGGTGGAAAGCCGGTTTGGGCTGTTCCCGACCTTTCACAAACAGCCGCTCAACCGACTGATGTCAGATGCATGGATGACCTATGTGTCTGAGAAGATGTCGAGCCGCTTTCATAATAACGCAATAATGTCGCAACTCGATATCCTGTTCGAGTACTGCCAGTGGGCGTTGGCCAGTTTTCACATGGTTGGGTGCAGGACCGTTCTACTGTATCGTGGCGTCAACGATTTCAATGAGCACCAGGTGGTGGAGCGTCTTGATCGCGATCACGTCGTGGTTCGTCTCAACAATCTGGTCTCGTTCAGTTCCGATCGTGAGGTGGCCGACTGCTTCGGCGATTACATCGTCGAGGCCAACGTTCCGGTCTGCAAGATCCTGTTCTTCAACACGTTGCTGCCCAATCACCCCTTGAAGGGCGAGGGAGAATACCTCGTGGTTGGTGGCGACTACCGTGTCCTGGCGCGGTACTATTGATGGAGGCGGCCCGATGATGACCGGACCGACCCTGCGCGAACGAGCCCTTGGGGCTTATCTTGGCCTTGCCGTCGGCGATGCCCTTGGGGCCACCGTCGAGTTCATGACCCGGCGCGAGATAGAGCTGAAGTACGAAACCCACTGCCGCATGGTGGGCGGGGGCTGGCTGCGCCTGAAGCCGGGTCAGGTCACCGACGACACCGAAATGAGCCTTGGCCTTGGCCGCGCGCTGATCCGCCGCC
Source organism: Alphaproteobacteria bacterium (assembly GCA_039908285.1). Lineage (GTDB taxonomy): Bacteria > Pseudomonadota > Alphaproteobacteria > Rhodospirillales > Rhodospirillaceae > JAMOBE01. The sequence goes on along the minus strand of JAMOBE010000028.1, from coordinate 19,443 downwards.
GCGGGTTCGACGTCGGGGCCGTCTGCGACGAGTTCGCCGCATGGCTGAGGCGCGGACCGGTCGATGTGGGCAACACCTGTCGGCGCGGCATCCGCCGCTATATCGCCCATGGCACCACCTCCACGCCACCCTGCGAGGCGGATGCCGGCAACGGCGCCTGCATGCGCAATCTCCCCGTCGCCCTCGCCACCCTGGGCTCCCCCTCCACCTTCGAGCGCTGGACCCTGGAGCAGTGCCACATCACCCACAATCATCCCCTGTCCGACGACGCCACCCTGGCCATGGGCCGCATGGTCCAGGCGCTGCTGCTGGGAGGAGGAGTCCGGGGGTGTCGCGCCGAAGCCGGTTCCCTGGTGGGCCGACACCGATCGTTTCGCTTCGATCCGTATCGCGGCCAGTCGTCGGCCTTCATCGTCGATACGGTGCAGACGGTGCTGCACTTCTATTTCCTTACCGACAGTTTTCGCTCCTGCGTCACCCAGGTGGTGAACCAGGGAGGCGATGCCGACACCACCGGAGCCCTGGCCGGCATGCTGGCCGGCGCCACCTATGGCGAGGCGGCGATTCCCTCCGCCTGGCTGAAAAAGCTCGACAAAACGGTCGAGCGCGAGATCCGCGAGCAGACGGAGCAGTTGCTCGCCCTCGCCAGGGATATTTCCCTCCAACAATCGAAAGGCTCGTGAACCATGGCCAATGTCACCTTTTCCGGCACCACTTTGCCCAGGAACGTCACCGTCTATGCCGCTGCCGGTGATACCCACACCGTACTTACCCTCGCCAAGGCCCACGACATCCCCATTCCCTGCCAGTGCCAGGATGGTGAATGCGGGTCCTGCCTGATCAAGGTCACCACCCTGGGCGACAAGCCTCCCATGGCCGTGGCGCTGACCGAGCGCGAGAAGCTCACCCTCTCGGTCAACGGCAAGCTGACCAAGGCCGAACTGGCCGCCGCCGAGAACAGTCATATCCCGCCGCGCTATCGACTGGCCTGCCAGTACATCGTTCGCGACGAGGACATCCTGATCGAGTTCAGCGGCGAACCGGGAGTGGAGATCGACCTGCGCCGGTAGGGCGTCCAAGACGCGAGTCCCCGGACCCGATCGAGAATAGATGGGGATCCGGGGTACTCAGGTTGGCAGATCGTCCAGGCCGACGAACAGAGGCTCGATGCCCTGCTCGTCAAGGAAGCGGCGCTCGTTGGCGGTGAGGTCGGAGGGCAACAGGGCAAAATGGGGACCAGCCGAACGCTTCATGATCTGGCGGGCGTAGCCCCGCAGGATCTGGTCGTGGAACCGGCATCCGAGAAACACGAAACCGCGATCGGTCCGCACGTCCTGGACCACGGCGGGGATCGGCGACTGAATGTCGAGTTCGGTCAAGGCCTCGACGTAATCGGAGTCCGAGATCAGCACATCCCCGGCCGGCCAAGCGCCGCCGTGGGGCTTGTAGACCACCAGGTCCCAGCCGCCGACCGCATCGGTCGCGACCTCCGAGCCGTCGGCGGCGAAGTAGCGGACCCACTCCGCGCGGCCGATGCGCACACGGTTGGCGCCCTGAACAAGCCCCCAGTCGCGGCGTGTGCTCAGGGCCGTGGTCAGGGTGGCGTCGTACCAGGTGTCGACCACGAGCCGAAGACCGGGCAGGGTGGCCAGCCAGCGGTGCAGAGGCGTCGGCGCCGGCACCGGGCGAAAGGCATCGGCCATCAGCCGATCCAGGGTGACCCGGTGGCGCCGGCTTTCGATGTACTGGGCGGCGGCCCAGACGTTGGTGCGGATGCGGCCGGGAACCGGCACCCGCCCGGACAGGACCTGGGCCAGAGCCCGCGTCGAGTCCGGCACCGGGGAACCGCCCTCGACCATCCCCAGCAGCCCCGGCCCCAGATAGGGAATCAGCGAGCCGTCGGTGATGCCCCGCGCGATGTCGGCGAGGCGGGCGCCCATCGCGGTCATTCCCCGCCTCCGCTTTTCCTGGCGTTGACGGTGATGGGCAGCCGGGTGTCGTCGGCCATCTCCGGCAACTCCAGCCGCCAGCCGTTGGCCAGCAGAACCCAGCCGCCCCACAGGGTCGGTTTCTCCCGCTCGACGATGGGTTCCTCCAGATCCTTTTTCGGCAAATAGGCTGAATAGGCTTCGCCGATCCTGCGGATCATCACCTTCATGTCATGATTCCCCCTGGCCAGCGTCCATCACCGGTTCCAGCTCGCGGGCGCGCATGCCGACCACCAGACCGCTGGTCACGAATTCAACCGCATAGATGTAATAGCGCTGGAGAAAGGTGCCGATGTCGCGCACGTAGCCGATCTCGCCCTTGTCCACCAGCCGCTCGCCCACCTCCCGGCCCATGAAAGTGCCGTCATTCCTGACGTTGCGCCGCGACCGCACCTTCTGGCCGAAGGCGAAGGAAGGGTCGGCATGGATTTCGATTTCGGGTTCGCGCATGGCCGGTTTCCTTCAGGCCGGAATACAGGTGCCGTCAATCGGACAGATGGCGGCGCATTGGGCGGTGTCGAAGGCCCCCTCGCACTCGGTGCATTTCTTCGGGTTGATGACGTAGACGTCGTCCTTCATCCGGATGGCCTTGTTGGGACATTCGAACTCGCAGGCGCCGCAGGCGGTGCATTGGGATGCGACGATGGTATAGGCCATGATGGAGTCTCCCCTGTTCAGGCCGAAGCGGCCCGCGCGGCGGCGTGCGCGGCGTCGTGCTCGGCGGCGAACACCGCGCCAACCGACGGCTCGATGTGCTCGAAGGCGTAGTCGTCCAGCACGCGGATGCCGGCCCTGGCCAGCTCCGCCCTGGGGCAGGCGCCAATCTGAGCCGCCAGCACGACCGTGATGCCGGTCAGTGCGGCGACGATGCCGTCAAGCGCCGGATCGTCGCCGTACCCGCCCTGGCAATAGTTGTCGGCGCGGCGGTGGCCGACGAAGCGAACGCCACGACGGTCCACCTCGAACACCTGGAATTCGCGCGCATGGCCGAAGTGCTGGTTGATGCGGCCGCCGCCCCGGGTGCACACCGCGACCAGCATCGGCGGCGCGTCCGCGCCCCTGGCCAGGGCCGAGGCGGTGGTCTGGGCCGCTCGTCGGCGTTCCTCCCGCTCCTCCTCCACCACCGACCGGTAGGCGGCCCGCTGGGCTGGATCGGGGACGGCGGCTACGGGAAGCTGACCCAGGGTGAACTCCGCGCCCCGATCCTCGCCGAGAAGCCCGACCGCATCGGCCCGGCATTGGCGGCAGTGGCGCATCAGGTTGGCTCCGCCGGCCAGTTGGTCTTGCACGGCGGACAGCTCGGCCGGGGTCGGACCGCGCTGTCCGGCCAGGCCAAAGCGGGTGCCATGGGCCGGATCGGAAATCAGCGGCATGACGTTGTGCAGAAACGCACCCCGGGCACGGATGGCGTCGTTCACCTCCTTCAGGTGATGATCGTTGATGCCAGGGATCATTACCGAGTTGACCTTGACCAGCACCCCGGCGGCGGTCAGGCGCTCCAGCCCTTCCATCTGGCGCTCGTGCAGGATGGTCGCGGCATCGCGGCCGGTCCAGCGGCGATGCCGGAAGAATATCCAGGGGTAGATGCGCTCGCCGATGGCGGGATCGACCATGTTGATGGTGATGGTGACGTGGTCGATGTTCAGATCAAGGATGGCGTCCACGTGGTCGGGCAAGGCCAGGCCATTGGTGGACAGGCACATCTTGACGTCGGGCAGTACCTTGGCGATCAGGCGAAAGGTCTCGAATGTCCGGCGGAAATCGTGCAGGGCATCCCCCGGCCCGGCGATGCCGACGACGGAGAGCTGCGGCACCCTGGCCGCCACCGCCAGCACCTTGCGCAGGGCCTGCCCGGGTTCCAGCCGTTCCGAGACCACACCCGGGCGGCTCTCATTGGCGCAGTCGTACTTGCGATTGCAGTAGTTGCACTGGATGTTGCAGGCTGGCGCCACCGCGACATGCATCCTGGCGAAGTAATGATGCGCCTCCTCGCTGTAGCAGGGGTGGTCCTTGACCCTGGCCCACACATCGGGCGCCATGTCTCCCGCCGTGGACGGGGAACCGCAGGCCCTGGCCGTGCAGCCGCCGCTGGTACCGGGCCGTGTCCGGGTGTCCGCCAGGGCGCGGGCGGACAATATGGCGTCGAGGGAAATGACCTGCTGGCTCACCGGTTTCGCCTCCCTGTCTGCGTTGCCCATCCAGGGAAGAGTGCAAGGGCGGTGCCAGGGGTGGACCGACGGAAATGCTGGGGAGGAGCGGGACCCCCGATGTTGGCACTCCGACACCGTGTCGCGATCGCGACAAAGTGTCGGAGCTGAAGATCTAAAACCGCTTCACGTCGATGTTGTACTTGCGCAAAGCGTAGCCAATCTGGCGCGGGGTCATATTGAGCAGGCGGGCAGCCTTGGCCTGCACCCAGCCGGCTTTCTCCATGGCGCCGACCAGACGATCGCGGCGCGGAACGTTCTCCAGGTCGCCGTCCTCCCCATCTTCATCGTCCGCCTTGAAATCCGTGGGTGCATCGGCTGCGGCGGCGTGTGCCGTCTTCGGGGTCCACAGGGTGGCCGACAGGCAAAGATTCCGCTGGCAGGCGAAGTCCATGTCCCGGATCACCGATCCACGACACATGGTCGCCACCCGATAGACGCAATTCTCCAGTTCTCGAACGTTTCCGGGAAAGGAGCAGGCCCGCATAATTGTGACCGCGTCATCGGAGAAGGCCAGCGACCGTCCGTTTTCCTCATTGAATCGGCCGAGGAACCACTGGGCGAGAGGAGCGATATCACCCTGACGCTCCCGCAGCGGAGGCAGGAAGACCGGCACCACATTGATCCGGTAATAGAGATCGGCGCGAAAGTCGCCCCTGGCCACGGCCTTCTCCAGATCGCGATTGGTGGCGGTAATGAGGCGAACATCGACCTTGATGGTCCTGCTGCCCCCGAGCCGCTCGAACTCTCCCCCCTGGAGCACGCGCAATAGCTTGGCCTGGAACGCCGGCGATGTCTCGCCGATCTCGTCCAGGAACAGGGTGCCGCCGCTGGCCAGCTCGAAGCGGCCCTTGCGCTCGCTGGTGGCTCCGGTGAAGGCGCCCTTCTCGTGTCCGAACAGCTCGGACTCGAGCAGTGTCTCGGGCAACGCCGCACAGTTGAGCGTGACGAAAGGCTTGTCGTGGCGCGGACTCAGGGCGTGCACGGCGCGGGCGCACAATTCCTTGCCGGTCCCGCTTTCGCCCCGCAGCAGCACGGTGGAGCGGGTGGTGGCCACCTGTTCAAGTTGTGAGAATATCTCGTGCATGCGGGGGCTGTCGCCGATGATGCCGTCGAACGACGCCGGTCTGTCCGGCCGCCTGTCGTGAGACAGTTCCTTTTGCAGCCTCTGGCTCTCGTCCAGGATGCGCCGACGATCGGAGGCGATCGCCGTGTGCAGGCGCACGGTCTGTCCGATCAGGTTGGCCACCATGGTCAGAAAGCGCACGTCGGCATCGACGCCGACATGGCGGTCGGAGGCCCAGATGCGATCGATGGCCAGGAAGCCGATGGTCGCACCGGAGTCCTTGATTGGCACACCGATTTCGGCCACCACCTCGTCGCCGTGAACATCGGGAACCTCATCCAGGTCCGGGTCGTCGGCGACGGAGGAGATGACCACCGGCATGCCGGTGGAGAAGATCCCAGCGGCCACCTTGGCCGGAGGGTGCACTTCGCCCCGGCGCAAGGTTTCCAGGGTCGCTCCGGCGGCGGCGACCACGGTCAGCGCGCCGTTCTCCCCCTTGAGCACCACCATGGCGCGACGCATGTCAAGGTAGGAGGACAGGACATTGATGACGTCGCGCAGAATCGCCTCGAGATTCAGCGACGAGGTCAGGAGTTTGCTGATCTCGTAGATGGAGGTGAGAGACAAGGTCTCCTTTCCACAGCCGTATGCTCCCATGACACGCTCCTTCAACCCGGTGAACTAGCCGCCAGGGGGGCGGCATGATGGTTCCGGAAAGATGTCCGTGGATTCAATTAAATCCGTGGATTTGCCTAAATTGCAAGCATAGTGCGTATATGCCTAATAATTGATCATGTGCACGCGACGTCTGCTGGTCGCTTCGGCAACCAGGCCGTCAGGAATCCACCGGAGCGCCTGCCCGCCCTCCCGATACCCGCCGCGACTCGGACTCGAGCCCTGTCGGCTTTGCGACAAGACCAGCGTCCGTTGTCATGAAGCATCCCCACGGAGAGTCGCTCTGGTCACCGTATTTCTCCGTGTTTTCAAGGCGATGACAGGTTGGCACCGCTGTTGCAAAGCCTCGACGGCGGTATCAGGAACCCGTTGCCGGAGGGGTCGATGCTCAAGCACAAGGTGGCCGAACTCTTCAACGAACCGGCCTGCCCCACCAACCGGGCCAAGTCGGACACCGAGCGAAAGAAGGGCTGCGCCGTCCGGAGTCTGGTCCCCGGCGCGGCGGCTGGCGGCTGCGCCTTCGACGGCGCGATGATCGCCCTCCAGCCGATCACCGACGCCGCCCACCTGGTGCATGGACCGATCGCCTGTGCCGGCAACGGCTGGGACAACCGCCACGCGGCCTCGTCGGGGCCTCTGCTGTACCGCTTCGGCTTCACCACCGACCTCGTGGATCTGGACGTCATCCACGGTGCCGAGAAGAAGCTGTTCAAAGCCATCCGCGAGATCATCGAGCGTCACGCTCCCCCGGCCGTGTTCGTCTACCAGACGTGCGTGCCGGGCCTGATGGGTGACGACATCGAGACGGTGTGCCGCCATGCCGCCGAGCGCTTCGCCACGCCGGTGATCCCGGTCAATGCTCCGGGCTTCGTCGGCGGCAAGAACCTCGGCAACAGGCTGGGCGGCGAGGCGCTGATCGACCATGTCATCGGCACCGTCGAGCCCGACGACGCCGGTCCCTGCGACATCAACATCCTCGGCGACTACAATCTGGCCGGCGAGCTGTGGCAGGTGAAACCCCTGTTCGAGCGCCTGGGCATCCGTGTCCGCGCCTGCATCACCGGCGACGCCCGCTATGCCGAGGTGGCCTCCGCCCACCGGGCGCGGGCCAACATGATGGTGTGCAGCCAGGCCCTGATCACCCTGGCTCGCCGGATGGAGGAGCGCTGGGGCATCCCGTACTTCGAGGGATCATTCTACGGCATCTCCGACACGTCGGAGGCCTTGCGGGCCATGGCCGGGTTGCTGGCGCGACGCGGGGCTCCAACGGACCTGGTGGAGCCAGAGGCTCCAACGGACCTGCCGGAGCGCACCGAGGCCTTGATCGCCACCGAGGAGGCCAGAGCCTGGGAGCGCCTCGCCCCGTTCCGCGAGCGGCTGCGGGGGCGTCGGGTCCTGCTCTACACCGGTGGCGTCAAGAGCTGGTCGGTGGTCTCCGCCCTCCAGGAGGTGGGAATGGTGGTGATCGGCACGTCGGTACGCAAGTCCACCGAGGCCGACAAGGAGCGCGTCAAGTCCCTGATGGGCGAGGATGCCCCCATGTTCGACGCCATCCCGCCCAGGGAAATGTACCGCATGCTGAAGGACGGCGAGGCGGACATCATGCTGTCGGGCGGACGGACCCAGTTCATCGCCCTGAAGGCCCATGTGCCCTGGCTCGATATCAATCAGGAGCGCCAGCACGCCTACGCCGGTTACGACGGCATGGTGGAACTGGTGCGGCGGATTGATCTGGAACTGTCGAGCCCCATCTGGGCCGCCATCCGGCGCCCGCCACCGTGGGGGGAGTGACCATGGCTCGCATCGTCCATTCGACCAAGGCCTGCTCCACCAATCCCCTGAAGCACAGCGCCCCCCTGGGCGGCGCCCTGGCGTTCATGGGGCTTGATGGCTGCATGCCGCTGCTGCACGGCAGTCAGGGCTGCACCGCCTTCGCCCTGGTGCTGATGGTCCGCCACTATCGCGAGTCCATCCCTCTCCAGACCACCGCCATGAATGAAATCACCACGGTGCTGGGAGGTCTCGACAACCTTGAGCAGGCTCTGGTGAACATCCGCGAGCGCGCCCACCCCAGGGTGATCGGCATTCTCACCACGGGACTGACGGAGACGCGCGGCGAGGACTTTGCCGGAGATCTGAGGATCATTCGCCAGCGCCGACCGGAGCTGGCCGATACCGCGCTGGTGCTGGTGTCCACTCCCGACTTCGCGGGCGGTCTCCAGGAGGGGTGGGGCAAGGCGGTCACCGCCATGATCGAGCAACTGGTGGACACGCGCCCTCACCACGGCGAGCGGGATCCCGGACAGGTCGCCGTCCTGGCGCCCAGCCATTTCACGCCGGGCGACGTGGAGGAACTGCGGGACATCATCGCGGCCTTCGGTCTGCGTTCGATCATGCTGCCTGATCTCTCCACCTCCCTGGATGGCCATGTGCCGGAGCGCTGGATCGGCGCCACGCTGGGCGGAACCAGTCTCGATGACATCCGCGCCCTGGGGCGCTCCGCCCTGACCATCACCGTGGGTGAGCACATGCGCTGGGCCGCCGAAGCCCTGAAGCGCAAGACCGGGGTGCCCTATCACCTGTTCGACCGCCTGACCGGACTCCAGGCCAGCGATGCCCTGATCGCCACCCTGGCCCGGTTGAGCGGCCGCCCGGCGCCGGATCACCTTCGGCGCCAGCGCAGCCGGCTGGTCGATGCCATGCTGGACGGACACTTCGCCTTCGGGGGACGGCGCGTCGCGGTGGCGGCCGAGCCCGACCACCTGCTGGCCCTCTGTTCATGGCTGACCGAAATGGGCGCGGAAGTGGCGTGCGCCGTCACCACGGTTCATCTCTCCATGCTGGCCGGCGTGCCGACGGACGAGGTGCTGGTGGGCGACCTGGGCGATCTGGAGGAACGGGCGGAGGGCTGCGACCTGCTGGTCACCCACGCCCACGGCCGGCAGGCGGCGGGGAGGCTTGGCATCCCGCTGTACCGCGTCGGCTTTCCCATCTTCGACCGGCTGGGCGCCGCCCTCCAGGTGAGCATCGGCTATCGCGGCACCCGCCAGTCGATCTTCGATGTCGCCAATCTGCTGATGGACTCGGACGAACGCCTTCATCACCACGGCAATGGGGCCATCCGGCATGACGATGCGGCGCTTGCGACTCATTGACGCCGGGTCCCCGGCATCCGCCGACCCGGCACGAGGAGGACACATGAAGATTGCCATCGCCACCCACGACATGAAGGCGCTGAACGCCCACTTCGGCAGCGCCCCCACGTTTGCGGTCTACGACGTCTCCCGTGACGGCCACCGTTTCGTCGAGGCCATCGCCTTCGACGGCGTGTCCGGCGAGGACGGCCGGCATGCCGACGACGGCGATGACCGCATCGGTCCGAAGGTGGAGGCCCTGAAGGGTGTCGCCTTGCTGTTCGTGCTGGCCATCGGCGGGCCGGCGGCGGCGCGGGTGATCGCCGCCCGAATCAACCCCATCAAAGTGCCCGCGCCCGAGCCGATCAACGACGTGCTGGAGCGAGTGCGCGTCATGCTCAACGGCACCCCGCCGCCCTGGCTGCGCAAGCTGCTGGCCGAGGAGTCGGGCCGACCTTCGAGTTTTCTCGACGAGGAGTGACCCCCAATGACCGATCCCGAGGCCGAAGCGCTCGCCAGTCCCTTCATCCGGGCCGTGATTCTGCAAATCCGCGCCCAGGATACCCATGGCGCCTGGGAGGGCAGGAACGACATGGACTTGCTGACGGACTTCATCGTCACCAGGGAACAGCGTCGACAGATCCCGATCATCGGCGATCCCGACCCTGACATCCTGTGGCGTCTGGAGACGTTCTACAGGGCGGTCGGGCTCTCCATCGAAAAGGAGGCCGGGGTGATCGCCTCGCCGATGATGGCCATGAGCCATGAGGGTTTTGGCCGCATGATCCTGACGGCGGGCCGTCTGGTGGTGATCAGCCGGCATCTGCGTGATGTGCATCGCTTCGGCTTCGAGACCGTCGCCGCCATGGCCGAACAGGGCGTCAAACTGGTGTCCGAGGGCGTCGCCATGATCAGGCGCTTTCCCGAGGTGGTGACGGCATGAGCGAGATCGACGAAATCAAGGACCGGGTGAAGAAACTGAACGCCCGCGCCACCAGACTGAAGATGGATCTCCACGACCTGTCGGAGGAACTCCCTATCGGATGGGAGCGCATCCTGGACGTGGCCAGCGAGGCCCATGCCGCTTTCAAAGAATTGGCCGAGGCCCGCGCTCATCTCAAGGCCGCAGGAGGCTGACCATGACGGCGCTTACCCGAGACGGAACACCGTGGGAACCCCGTTATCTGGAGGAAATCGACGCCCGCAAATGCATCGGCTGCGGCCGATGCTTCAAGGTATGCGGACAGGCGGTGATGACCCTGATGGGCGTCACCGAGGATGGCGACTACCTCCCCGCTGGTAACGACGACGATGAGGACGACGACGAATTCGAACGCAAGGTGATGGTGGTGACCAGAGCCGGAGCCTGCATCGGCTGTGGCGCCTGCGCCCGGGTTTGCGGCAAGGCCTGCCAGACGCACGGAACGTGATCGATGATGGAGGCACCCATGGGACACGAGAGTCTGGTCTATTCGCGACTGATGGCGACGGCCGAGGGTGATCGTTTCGACCGGCACGTCTTTGCCTGTTCCATCGCTGCGGCGGTTGTTGATGGTCTCCCGCTCACCGATGGGCTCGGATTGACGAGCGAAGACCTCGCGGCCCTGTTCACCCGGCACTTTCCCCGCTCCTCTGGCCTGATTCGTCAGGCCGGCCTCATGACCGCTCCGGACCAACCTGAGGAACCGGACCTGCGCCGCCTGATGCTCGACCATCGCAGTCGGGGAACCATCGAGGAGGCGTGGCTGGCCCACATCATCGCCCGCCGCAGCCAGGGCGCGAACCACCTGTGGCAGGACATGGGTCTGTCCAACCGCGGTGAAATCTCAACTCTGCTTGACCGCCATTTCCACACGCTTGCGGCAAAAAACACAGGCAACATGAAGTGGAAGAAGTTCTTCTACCGCCAACTCTGTCATCGGGCCGACGTGACGTTGTGCACGTCACCAAATTGCGAGGTCTGCGATGACTTTACCAACTGCTTCGGCGATGAATTGCCCGTTCTCGCCGTGGCAGGGTTTCCACGGACATGACGATCAGGAGGACGCCCATGTTGATACTCACCGAAAGCGCCATCGCCGCCGTGCGCACCGCCATGGAAGGCGCGACGAACAGGCCGGCTGGACTGCGGATCATGGTCCAGTCGGGAGGATGCTCGGGTCTTCGCTATCTGCTGGGTCTGGAGACGGACATCCAGATGGACGACCATGTGGTGGAGTTTGACGAGGTCAAGGTGCTGATCGACCCCGACAGCCGTCCTCTGCTGGCTGGCACGGTCGTGGATTTCGTGTCCTCGCTGCAAGGAGCGGGATTCACCTTCGACAATCCGAATGCCACGGCGCACTGCGGCTGCGGCAAGTCCTTTTGCTGATGGAGCACGGGCATGGCGACCACGACACCGCAGGTGGTGGTCAATGACACCACCCTGCGCGACGGCGAGCAGACGGCCGGCGTCGCCTTCACCATGGAGGAGAAGCTCGCCATCGCCCGAGCCCTTGACGAGGCGGGAGTGCCGGAACTCGAGGTGGGCATTCCGGCCATGGGAGCGGACGAGCGGGACGGCATCCGCGTCGTGGCCCGCGCCGGATTGAAGACCCGCGCCATCGCCTGGTGCCGCATGCATGAGGCCGACCTGGCTGCGGCGGCGACCTGCGACGTCGGCATGGTCAACCTGTCCATCCCGGTCTCCGACCAGCAGATCGGCCGCAAGCTGATGCGGGACCGGGACTGGGTGCTGGCCGAAATCGCCCGCCTGCTGCCCGTGGCCCGTGGTCTTGGCCTTGAGGTGGCGGTGGGCGGCGAGGACTCCTCACGGGCCGATCCCGACTTTCTTCTCCGGGTGGTCGAGGCCGTGGAGCGGGCGGGTGGGCGCCGGTTCCGTTTTGCCGACACCCTGGGGATTCTGGATCCCTTCGCCACCCATGCACTCTTCCGCCGGCTGCGGGCCGCGACCGACCTCGAGCTTGAGATCCACGCCCACGACGACCTCGGACTTGCCACCGCCAATTCGCTGGCGGCGGTATTGGGGGGGGCAACCCATGTCAGCACCACCGTCAATGGCCTGGGCGAGCGCGCCGGCAATGCGCCCCTGGAGGAGGTGTCGGTCGCCCTGCGCCAGCTTTACGGCCGCGAGACCGGCATCGACTTCAAGCGGCTGCCGATCGTGTCCGGCCTGGTGGCCCGCGCCTCCGGCCGGCCGGTGCCGGTCAGCAAGAGCATCGTCGGCGAGTCCGTCTTCACTCACGAGAGCGGTATCCATGTGCATGGGCTGTTGCTGGACCGTCGCAATTACCAGTCTCTCGACCCCGCCGACCTGGGCCGCGAGCATCGCCTGGTTCTTGGCAAGCATTCTGGGCTGGCCGCCGTGGTGAGGGCCTGCGCCGACATAGGACTGCCGGTCGAACCGCCACAGGGCCGGGCCATTCTGGCTCGTATCCGGCGGCAGGCCTCGACCACCAAGCGCCTGGCAACCGAATACGATCTGCGCCGCTTTCACGCCGACACCGTCTTTTCCGTGAAAGGACTCACCCCATGTGCGATCTGATGACGCAACTGTCCCGCCTGTCGTCCGCCGAGGATTTCCTGTCTTTCCTGTCCATCCCCTTTGATCAGCGGGTGGTGAACGTCAACCGTCTGCACATCATGAAGCGCTTTGGCGCCGTCCTGGCCACCTTCGATCCAGCGTTTCCGGACGAGGATGCCGTTCGCGCCGCCCTGCTCGCAGCCTACCACGAATTCGAAACCACCGGCGCACAGCCTCCCCGTCTGTTCAAGGTCTTTGCAAATGGCCCCGTGACCACGAAATCTGTCCCTCAATATCCTATCGGCTGCAGAAACTCTCACTTTTCGGACCAGGATCGGTCACGTTGCATACCGCTGTTTCGCATTTCCACCCCTTTATCAGTACGTCCCAGGCTCGGACACGACTCTCTCGGCGGGGCCGTGCGCTGACCGCATGCGTCGTGAACCACTTCGCCGTTCCGGTGACGATCCCCAGCAATTCTGCGGTGTACGGAATTCTGAGGAGGGACAGGGCGATTTGCTATCGACATCCCTTCGCTCAGCCCCCATTCCGTGCGCACCAGCGCCGCCAGAGATCGCGGTAGACGGTCTCCACCGCCGCCGTGTAGAGACCCGGGTTGCCGATTGGTCGCGCCGCCATCCGCGGCCGCAGGGTGGCGCGCAGGACCGACAGGGCCGGGAGGTCGGAGGCCAGTCCGACGGCGATGTCGATGTAGGCGTCCACGTCCGCCGCCACCAGGTGGGGCAGGCCGAGACCACCGTCGAGCGCCGCGCCGACGCGGCTTGCCGTCGTGGTGCCGGCAAGCGCCACCGTCGGCACGCCGAGCCAGGCGGCCTCCAGCGTCGAGGTGCCGCCGTTCATCGGGAACGGGTCGAGGCCGATGTCGATCCGCCCAAAGGCGGCCAGGTGCTGGGCGTGGGGTGTTTCCCCAAGGAGTGAGACCCGCTCCGGCGCCACGCCCTGCCCGGCGAGGGCGGCGGTGACGGCGTGACGGCGTTCGGGATCGTCGAACTGGTTGTTCTTGAGGACCAGGCGGGCTCCGGGAACCCGCCGCACGATGCGCGCCCAGGCCGCCAGCGCCGCCGCCGACATCTTGTCGAACCGGTTGAAGCAGCCGTAGGTCACATGCCCCGTCGTCAGGGCCGGCAGGGGAGCGACGGGCGGTGCGTCGGGTGGCGGCTCGTAGCACAGGAAGCAGGGCAGGTCCACGACCTCCTCGGCGAACAGGGGGCGGTCGGCGGCCTCGACCAGCACCGGGTCGGCGAGGAAGGCGTCGATGGTGGGCAGCCCGGTTCCCTCGGCGTGTCCCCAGCCGGTGACCTGGACCGGCGCCGGCTTGCGCGCGAACACCAGCAGCCGGTTGCCGGCGGTGTGGGCCGAGAGGTCCACCAGGATGTCGATGCCGTCGGCGCGGATGGTCTCGGCCAGGGCATCGTCGGACAGTCCCTCCGTCCACCGCCACCCCCGCGCCCGGGCGCGGAACGTCGCGGTCAGGTCGTCCTCCTCCGTCCCACCGGCATAGCAGAAGACGGGAAACGCCTCCGGATCGTGGTTGCGCACCACCGGGCCGAACAGATACGCCGCCGAGTGGCGCCGGAAGTCGCCCGACACGTAGCCCACCTTCAGCGGCCGCTCCGGGTCCGGCGGGTTGGCGTGGGGGGCGATGGTTGCGGTGAAACGCCGTCCGTGCCGGTCGTACCAGCGCCGCCGCTCCTGCTGCTGGCGGGCCGGGGTGACGCCCGGCATGAAGTCGAGGGCGAAGATCAGGTTGGAGTGGGCATCCACGTAGTCGGGTCGCACCTCCACCGCCCGGGCATAGGCCGCGACCGCCTCGTCATAGCGGCCGAGGGTGCGCAGGATCGAGCCCAGGTTGTTGTGTGCCTCGGCCAGGGCGGGCGCCAGGGCCAGGGCGCGCTCGAAACAGGCCATGGCCTCATCCAGGCGATCGCCGTGCATCCACGCCACCCCAAGGTGGTAGAAGGCGACGGCGAAGTCGGGGTCGATGGCCACGGCGCGGCCGAAGCTCGCCACCGCCTCGTCCCGCCGTCCGAGCCGCATCTGCACGAAGCCCAGCCGGTCGAACGTCCGCGCATGGTCCGGCTGCAGGGCGGCGGCGCGGCGGAGGGTGCTCTCCGCCTCTTCCAGCCGGTCCTGGCGCTCCAGGGCGATCCCCAGGGTGTGGTGGCCCGGCGCGTGATCGGGAACCGCGGCGATGACCCGGCGGCAGACGTCCTCGGCCTCGGCGAACCGGCCCTGGTGAAGAAGAGCCTCCGCCACGGCGCAGGCTTCGTCGATCGAGACGACGACGGTCATGGTGTCGTCCCTACCGCTCGCGAAAGGCCTCGTGGCGCACCTTCAGCACCGGCCGGATCAGGTAGTCGAGCACGGTACGATAGCCGGTGTGGATTTCGACGGTGGCCTGCATGCCGGGGGAGATGGGCAAATCCCCCTCCCTGCTGCCGAGCCAGGTCTTTTCGGTGCGAGCCAACACCCGGAAATAGGACTGGCCCTCGGGGCCGATGGTGGAGTCCGGAGCCACCATCTCCACCTTCCCCTTCAAACCGCCGTAGCGGGCGAAGTCATAGGTGGAGATCTTGACCATGGTCGGCTGGCCCGCCTCCACGTAGCCCCGGTCCATGGGGTTGAGCTTGGCCTCGACCACCAGGTTGCCGCCGGTCGGGACCAGTTCCAGCACCGGCTCGCCAGGCTGCACCACTCCTCCCAGGGTATTATAGCGCAGATTCTTCACGATGCCGTCGATGGGGCTCATGATCTGGGTGCGGCGCTGCTGATCGGTGGCCTTGGCCAGATTTTCGCGGCTGGAGGCGATGCCGATCTCCACCTGGTTGAGCTGGTCCGCAATCTCGCGGCGGTAGATGTTCTTCCCCTGGAGGATGCGTTCCCGCACCTCGTTGATGGCGTTGCGGGCGCGGGGGATCGACTGCTCGAGGGTGGCGATTTCGCCGGACAGATTGCTGGCCTCGTTCTTTAGTTGAAGGTGCTCCATCTTGGAGGTCAGTCCATCCTTTAGAAGGTTGGTCGACATCTCCAGTCGCTGCTTGACGATGGCGAGGCTGGCGGTGACGGTGCGATGCTTGGACTCGAGTTCCCGCACCTCCCCCTCCTTCTGGGCCATCTGCCTTTCCAGCACGGAGCGGGCGCTTTCCTGTTCGCGGCGCCGTCCATCGTAAGCCTGGCGCTCGGCCTCCACCAGCCTGGGGTGGCGCGCCTCCTCCTCGGGGGGGAAGGCCAGTGGCTTGTCGGAGGCCTCGGCCACCAGGCGGGCCTTGCTGAGAACCAGGCCGTCCAGCCGCACCTGAAGTTCGTCGCGGTTCAGCGACGTGGCCGACAGGTCGAGCAGCATCAGGGGATCCCCGGCCTTCACCGTGCTTCCCTCGCTGACGAAGATCTCCCGGATGATGCCGCCCTCCAGGTGCTGCACCACCTTGACCTGTCCGGCGGGAACGACCTCGCCCTCGGCGATGGCCACCTCGTCGAGCTTGGCGACCCGGCTCCACATCAGCAGGGCGGCCATCGCCATCATCACCAGCCAGGCGGTCGGGCGTCCCGTCGGTACGGGGTGGATGTCCAGGAGATCGTCAAGGCGGCTCATGACACGTGCTCCGCGACCGTGGCGGGGGCTGGGGTGGGGGCTGGGGTGGGGGTGGGGGTGGGGGTGGGGGTGGGAGTCGGAGTTGCGGGCGGTGGCGGTGGCGGCGGCGCCGTTCGCGGGCCGAACAGTTTGGGCAGAAGCTCGGAGGCCGGACCGGCGGCGACCACCCGTCCGCGGTCCATGACGACGATGGTGCGGCAGGCGTTGAGCAGCATCGGGCTGTGGGTGACCATGATCACCGTGTGATCCTTGGCGATGGTGGTCAGGGCGTTGCGCAGGTCCTCCTCCGCATGGCGGTCGAGACTGGCCGAAGGCTCGTCCAGGACCAGCACCGGCGGGTTGCCCACCAGCGCCCGCGCCAGGGCCACCCGCTGGCGCATGCCCCCGGAAAGCCGGCTGCCGTTCTCCCCCACGTGGGTGCCGTAGCCCTCGGGAAAGTCGACGATGAAGCCATGAACTCCGGACAGTTGCGCCGCCCTGACCACGGCCTCCTCGGAGCAGCCCGGATCCCCGTGCTCGATGTTCTCGCGGATGGTGCCGGTGAACAGGACGTTCTCCTGCGGCACATAGCCGATCCAGTCCGCCAGCTCTTCGCGGGTGAACTGGGCGATGTCGGCGCCGTCCAGCAGGACGCGGCCTTCGCTCGGCTTGTAGAGGCCGAGGATGAGCTTCATCAGCGTCGTCTTGCCGCAGCCATTGCGGCCGACGAAGGCGGTGATGCCGCCGGCCGGGATGTTGAGGCGGACCCCCTCGATGGCCGGCTTGCCGTCGGGACCGTAGGAAAAGCTCACGTCCTCGACCACCATGTGGCCGGTGGGGCGGTCGAGGGTGATGTTGCTCTCGACGTTGTCCGACGCCTCGGCGAACACGGCGCCCAGCCGCTGCACCGACTGGCGGAAGCCGGTGATGGTGCGCCAGGTGTTGACGAGCTGGTTCAGGGGACCGAGCAGCCGGCCGCTCAGCATGTTGGCCGCCACCATGCCGCCCATGGTCAGTTCCTGGTTCATGATGGCGACCGCCCCGACGCTGACCATGGTGATGGAGGTCATGACGGTGACCAGCGCGCCGATGTTGACGAAGCCGTCGCTGCGGGCGCCGCGGACGATGGACTCATGGATGGTGTTGGCGAGAGCCTCCTCCCACACCGGCCGCAGGCTGCGTTCCATGGACAGCGCCTTGATGGCCGTGCGGGCGGCGATGGTTTCGGCGACCACCAGATCGCGGGTGGCCACCGCCTTCTTTTCCTTTTCCCCCGAGGTGTTCATCACCACGCTCGACCGCCACGCCAGCGCCAGGAAGACGACGAGCGAAATCAGCAGCACCCAGGCGATGGGCTTGGCGACGATGAAGACGATGCCGAGAAAGAGAAGCGCAAAGGGCAGATCGGCCATCAGCAGCGCCGACGGCCCCGACAGGGTGTTGCGCACGGCATCGACGTCGTGGAACACCGTCTGCCAGTAGGACGCGGGGCGGGACTCCAGCGTGCGCAGCGGCAGGGACATCACCTTGTCATAGAGGAGCCGCCCCACCTCCACGTCGAGGCGCAGGGCGACGGTCTGCATCAGACGGGCCCTGGTCTGGCGCAGTACGTAGTCGAACACGATCATCAGGATCATGCCGAGCACCAGCCCCTGCAGGGTACTGATGCCATTATGGCCGACGACCCGGTCATAGACCTGCATGGTGAAGATGGGAGCGGCCAGGGCGATGATGTTGACGAACAGCGACAGCGCCAGCACCTCGTGGAATGTGGGCAGAACCGGCTCGATCAGCCGCACGAGCCATGAGTTGTCGGGTTCCCGCGCGCCCCCTTCCGTCCCCGTCCTCGTCCCCGTCCCCGTCCCCATTCCCATTCCCATTCTCCCTCCCTTCTCCGCCACCGCGCCGCAGCATACAACCTTTCGCCAGGAATGTTCAGCCCCGACGTAGCCATCCTCATGGCAATCGGGTGAACCGATCAAAAGCCCTCTCCCCCCCGGAAGAGGGGTGAGAGGGAGTGAATAACGCAAGGGATGCTGGCTGGTGACGCAGCAAGACTACGCCAGCTGTCCAGATATCGGGGACCACCTCATCTTCTCATGGAGAACATGTGACAATCACTCCGCTCGTCCGTCTCACCCCTTTGGGCCGGGTTTGGCGGTGGCCATCTTCTTGAAGGCGATCGCCGTCACCGACATCGGCTTGCGCGGCAGGGTGAGTTCGGGCAGCAGCGCCGATCCGTTGACCATGGCTCCGGCATCCACCGCCGCCAGCACCTCCTGGCGCCGCTGGGCTCCCCACAGGTAGATCGGGAGCCTGGTCGCCTTGAACCGCGCCAGGGCCTGCGGCAGGTTGGTTCTGGCCCGTTCGCTCGCCGGAATCTCGGTCAGGTCGGCGCCGACGGCATAGGGACGCATCGGCACCAGTCCCTCGAGGCGCGGGGCGTTCAGGCTGGTACGCAGGATCAGATCCCGGCACAGCGGCCGCACCAGCTCAAGGCCGGGCATCAGCACGTCTGGACTGGCGAGCGGCGGGATGCCTATCACCTCTATCACCAGACTGAGGAGACGCACCGCATCGGGACAGGCGGAGAAGGCGGCCAGCAGGGGGTCGAAGGCCATCTTCTTCAACGACGAGAAGTGAATGGGCAGCACCAGCGTCCCCTTGGTCCCCGCTTCGCCCATGGCGACAAGGGCGCTCATCGTGCCGGCGACCATCATGCGATCGAGCTGGATCGTCGCCGGCGTGCCGCCAATCTTCGCCAGCACGTCCTCACCCAGGATGGCGCCGGCGTCGGTGTGCAGGCACGGGATGCAGCAATGGGTGTCCACGGCCTCCGTCAGGGGGTTCCAGGTGGGACGAAACACCACCGAGACTTCATGCCGGACCGGAGCGGCCGCCGGTATCGCCGGTGTCGGCCCGGGCTGCGGCGCGTCACTGCCGCCGCCGATGGGCGTCCAGGTGGGCTCCGGGCGCGCAGGAGTATGCTGGATGGCCACCATGTGAGGCTCGGCACTCGGCCGCGGCGTCCTGGCCTCCGGCGTGGTCGCGGTGTCGAGGTTACCCGGTCCCGCCTTCATCTCGGTCCACCGGGGCTCCTCACGCTTCGGCCTGACGGGAGTCTCGGCCACCAGCTTGACCTCCGGCAGACCGCCCGAGTGGTCGGTCTTCAGTTCGGCCCATTTGGGATCGGCCTTCTTCGGCGCCGTCGGCGTCTCCGCCACCAGCCGGGCCTCCGGCAGACCGCCCGAGTGGTCG